>RFSW01000013.1 GCA_009923755.1 Betaproteobacteria bacterium
CCAGCTGGCTCGACGCCCGCGCCTGCGGCGGTGCCTGGCACCTGCGCATCGAAGACATCGACACGCCGCGTTGCACCGCGGCTGCCGAGCGCGACATCCTGCAGACGCTTGCGGCCTGGGACCTGCATCACGACGGGCCGCTGGTCCGGCAGAGCACGCGCGCCGCGGCCTATCAGGCGGCACTGTCGCGGATCGCGGCCCACACCTACCCGTGCGGCTGCTCGCGTCGCGAGATCGCTGATTCCTCGGTGCGCGGCATCGACGGCCCCGTCTACCCGGGCACCTGCCGGGCCGGTCTGGGCGGGCGGCAGCCGCGCGCAGTCCGGGTGCACGTCGACGACGCCGACATCGTCGTGGTCGACCGGCTGCAGGGCGAGGTCCGGCAGAACCTGCTGCGCGACACCGGCGACTTCGTGGCGCTCCGCGCTGACGGCGTGTTCGCCTATCAGCTGGCAGTGGTGGTGGACGATGCCGAGCTGGGCGTCACCGACGTCGTCCGCGGTGCCGATCTGCTCGACAGCACGCCGCGGCAGGTCCATCTGCAGCGCCTGCTCGGCGCGCCGACGCCGCGCTACCTGCACGTGCCGGTGCTGCTCGACGCCAGCGGCGAGAAACTGAGCAAGCAGACACTCGCGCAGGCTGTGGGTGCGGCCGATGCCGCCGACCTGCTCGACCCGCTGCTCGCCTGCCTGGGCCAGCCGGCCACGGGTCTGGGAACCCTATCCAACCGCCTGCAGCGTGCGGTCGACGCCTGGCAGCCCGGGCAGATCCCCGCGCTGCGCGGCATCCCCGCCGGACCGCTGCACACCGAGACATCTCGCCAAGGAGTCACCGCCACATGAGCTCAAGCCCCCTCTACACCCTGCGCCAGGCCCTGGCAGGGCTCGCCCTGCTGCTGCTCGCCGGTGGCGCTGCGGCCGGCCCCTTCGGCGAGGGGCTGCTGTGGCGCATCGAGCCTCCGGGCGGCGCGGCGCCCAGCCACATCTACGGCACCGTCCACGTCGACGACGCGCGCGCGCTCAAGCTGGCGCAGCCGGTCCGCGACGCGCTGGCGGCCAGCAGCCAGCTGGCGCTCGAACTGGTCACCGATGCCGATGCCGCCGAGGCCTTCGCCGCGGCTTCGCAGCTCCCCGAGGGGCAAAGCCTGGGCGCGCTGCTCGGCGCGGACGACTATGCCCGGGTCGAGGACATCCTGCGCAAGCGCTACGGCATCCCGTCCTATGTCGCCGAACGGATGGCACCCTGGTCGGCCTACGTCACCCTCAACCTGCCGGGGCCGCGCATGGACTTCACGGTCGACGAGTTGCTGCACCGTATCGCGCTCAAGCAGAACAAGCCGGTGGTCGGGCTGGAGACGGTAGAGGCGCAGATCGGCGCCATGCAGGGCATCCCGATGGCGCAGCAACTGTTGCTGCTGCGCAGCGCAGCGCGCCACCATGACGAGGTGGTGAAGATGGTCAAGCAGCTGATCGAGTACTACCTGCGTGAGGACCTCGAAGGCATCCTGCACCTGCAAGACGCGCTCGACGCTTCGCTCGGCGACGATGTGCGCGCGGCACAGGATGTGCTGGTGGAGGATCGGCCGCAACGCCGGGATGGCGCAGCGCACCGCCAAGCTAGCCGATGCCGGCGGCGCGTTCGTCGCAGTCGGCGCGCTGCACCTGCAGGGCGAGCGCGGCGTCCTCGCCGAACTCGAGAAGCGCGGCTACCGCGTCACGCGGGTGCCGCTCACACAGAAGCCTTGACCCGCCCGAAGGTCACAGAGGGGGGTGGCAGCGGCGCCTTTGGCCGCTCACACACTCTTATCGTCCGCGTCAGCGGCAAACGATTCTGATTCGCGGGTTCCCTCAGCCTCACGCAACAACGGCACTCCGGCATCGTCCTCGCCGAACCCGTCGCCAGTGTCGTCGAGCAGGCCAGGGGCCAGTCGCTTGCCGGGTTGCACGCCGAGTTCGCGCAGCATCTCGGTTTGCCGCACCAAGCTGCCGCGACCGCTGCGCAGACGTTTGTGCGCGTCATCGTAGGCCCGCTGTGCCTGCTGCAGCCGGCTGCCGACCGTCTCCAGAGCCTCCACGAAGCCGACGAATTTGTCGTACAGCTCACCGCCACGACGGGCGATCTCCTGGTGATTCTTGGCCTGCTGTTCCTGCCGCCAAAGGTTGGCCACGGTGCGGACGACGAACAGCAAGGTGGACGGACTGACCAGCAGCACGTTGAGTTTCCAGGCGTCTTCCCACAGTTGGGCGTCCTCGCCGATGGCAAGCACGTAGGCGGGCTCAACCGGCACGAACATGATGACGAAGTCGAGCGACGAGTTGCCGTGGAGGTCTTCGTAGCGTTTACCGGAGAGTCCCTTGATATGCCCCCGCACCGAATCGATGTGGCGCTTGAGGGCAACGGTCCGCTCGGCTTCGGTGCCGAGGTTGGCGTATTCGAGGTAGGCGCCCAGTGAGACCTTGCTATCGATGATCAGGTGGCGCGATCCCGGCAGGCGCACAACGACATCGGGCTGCACCCGGCTGCCATCCTCGCGAACATGGTGGACCTGCGTCTCGTACTCTTTCCCCTCACGCAGTCCCGAGGCCTCGAGGATGCGCTGCAGCACCAGCTCACCCCAGTTGCCCTGCACCTTGTTGTCAGCGGTCAGGGCCCGAGTCAGGTCGTTGGCGCGCTGACTGAGTTGCTGATTCATGTCCATCAGCTGCCGCACCTGGGTGGCCAGTTCGGTGCGCTGATTGCCCTCGACCCGGTAGACCTCCTCGACCCGCGTCTTGAACTCACCGATCTGCAGGGTCAGCGGCTGAAGCAATGCACCCAGGCTGGTCTCGTTTTGCTGGGCAAGGCTCTGCGAGCGCTGCTCAAGCACCTTCTGCGCCAATACCTCGAAGTTGCCCGCCAGTTCTGCGCGCACCTTCTCCAACTGCCCGAGCGCAGCCTCGTGCCGGGCCCGCTCAGCGGCGAGGTCGGCGAGCGCCTGCTCGCGCACAGTCTGCAGATCCGTCGCGGCACGGGCCCGCTCCTCAGCCAGCAAGCGCTCGGCGCGGGCTTGCTCGGCGACCAGCAGTTCGGTGTTGCGGCTGCGCTCGGCGGCGAGTTCACGCACCGCGCGCTCGCGCTCTGCCTCGAGGTCGCGCTGCAACCGGGCAGCGTCGGTCGTGGCCTGCGCCTGGGCGGCGTCGAGCCGGGCCTGCAGCGCCGCGTGCCCTTCCGGATTGCGGCCGCGCGCCAGCAACCAAGCCAACAGCGCGCCGCACGCCGCAGCGAGGGCCATTACCGGGATGAGGGAGACAGTCTCCATGTGCGCGTCTCGTCTATGCTCTGCTCGCCAGTATGCCGCTACCAGTAGCTCACCATGCGAGCCCGCAAGCGCCCGACACAAAACGTCAACCGCCCGAAATGGAGAACCCTCAATGACCGTAGCCCTCTGGTGCATCCTTGTTGCCGGCCTACTGCCGATCACTGCTGCGGCAGCGGCCAAGTGGGGGTTCAAGCATTACGACAACGCCAATCCGCGCGCCTGGCTCGCGCAGCAGACCGGTTTTCGTGCGCGCGGCAATGCTGCCCAGCAGAACAGCTTCGAGGGGCTGCCGCTGTTCATCGGCGCCGTGATGGTTGCCAGTTTCACGCAGGGGCCCCAGCCGATCATCGATCAACTGGCCGTGGTCTACGTGATCTCCCGCGTGGCCTACATCATCTGCTACGTCGCCGACCGGCCGAGACTGCGCTCACTGGTGTGGACAGTCGGCATCGGCTGCAATATCGCGCTGTTCGTGGTGGCCAGTCGAGCACCGGGTTAGAACGTTCCGTCTAGGACAAACCGCTTTTCCACACGGCTGCGCGAGTCAGCCTGCCCGTCGGTGGACGGGTCACCGGATCACAGGAGGTTCAAGATGCCGCATGGCGCATGGGAGGTGATCATCGAGTTCGCCGCGATCCTGTTGTGTCCGATTATCTACCCGCTCTATCTGCAACGACGCGGCGTACCGGCCGCCCGTGCGTGGCAGGGTTTCGGCTGGTTCCTCGCGCTTTATCTGGTGATCGGGCTCGTGGCGCTGCGCGCGTGGCTGGTCAAGCACCCATTATTGACCTAGACAATATCCACATCACCAATTAAACTGGAACTCAGTGCGGTGGTCGGCGGACCCGCTGCACGGTCTTTACCAGCACCCGGCAAAAGACCGCTCGTTCTGAAGGTCATGGAAGGAGGAGGAACGGTCGCTTTGCCGGGGCTTTTTTTGTCCAGCGCTGCCCTTGATGGTAGACCGTCGGGCGTGTCCCGGCCGCGCTAGACTGATCCGATGGTCACCGCCTTCCTCTCTCATCCGCTGTGCCTACGGCACGATCCGGGCTATGACCATCCGGAGTGCGCGGCGCGGCTCAGCGCCATCGAGGATGCGTTGGTTGGCTCCGGCATGATGGATCACCTGCTCCGTCTCGAAGCCCGTCCCGCCGGTCGCGAGCAACTGCTGCGCGCGCACAGCGAATCCCTTCTGCGCTGGATCGACGACCAGACGCCCTCGACCGGCTTCGTCCACCTCGGCGACGACATCACCCTCAACCCGTGGAGCCGGCAGGCTGCGTATCTGGCGGCCGGCGCAGTGGTGCAGGCAGTCGATGGCGTGATGGCCGGCGACTTCGCCAATGCCTTCTGCAACGTGCGCCCCCCGGGGCATCACGCCAGTCGCGACCATTCATCCGGCTTCTGCATCTTCAATAACGTCGCGGTGGGCGCACTGCACGCGCTGGAACACCACGGCCTGAAGCGCATCGCCATCTGCGACTTCGATGTGCACCACGGCAACGGCACCGAGTCGATCTTTCGCGAGGACGAACGGGTCCTGCTGTGCTCATCGTTCCAACACCCGTTCTATCCGTTCAGCGGAGCGGACTCCGGCAACGCGCACATCATCCCGACGCCACTGCCGGCGTGGAGCGAGGGCGACGCCGCGCGCCACGTGGTGGAGACCGTCTGGTTGCCAGCTCTGGAGGATTTTCAACCGCAGATGCTGTTGATCTCGGCCGGCTTCGACGCCCACCGTGAGGACGACATGGCCATGCTCGGCTGGCGCGAGGCCGACTACGCGTGGATTACCACCGCGCTCAAAGACGTCGCCGACCGCCATTGCGGTGGCCGCATCGTCTCCACCCTCGAAGGCGGCTACGCCCTAAGCGCGCTCGGCCGCAGTGCGGTGGCGCACATCCGGGTGTTGGCAGAGTTGTAAAGGAGGCCGCCCGCTCAGGGCATCGGCAAGGCCTGTGGCGGGCCGCCGGCGGTCCATTCTCCGCCGAGCGCTTTGTTCAGCGCGATGGTGTCGGTGGCGAGCGTGCCGCGCGCCTGGCTGAGCGACAACTCGGTGGCGAACAGCACGCGCTCGGCATCGGCGACATCGAGAAAGGTAGTGAGCCCGACCCGGTGGCGTTCGCGCGCGATGGCTGCGGTGTCACGGTCAGCTTCGACCTGACGCTGCAGCGCAGCGACGCGCTCGCTGCCCCGCTCCACCGCAGTAAGACGCTGCTCGACCTCACTCACCGCACTGCGTACCGTCTGCACATAACGCCAGATGAGTTCAGCGGCCTGCGCATCGCGCTGCGCGATCTGCGCGGCCAGCTGGCCGGCGTCAGTTGAGCGCCACCGCCAGCGAGAACGGGTTGAACCAGCCGGTCCCCGGCGTGACATCGGTGGCGCCAAGCCGGCCGGTAAAGAGCAGACGCGGCAGGCGATTGGCTTTGGCCACACCGACGTTGGCGATGGCCTGCGCCGCCTGACGTTCGGCACGACGGATATCGGGGCGACGCTCCAGCAGCTCCGCCGGTAGCACGCCGGTGGGTACCGGCAGGGTCACCGGCCCACCACCGGGCGCGATGCGTTCGCCCAGGTCTCCGGGCTGCAAGCCGCATAGCAGCTCCAGCGACAGGCGGGCCGCGTCGCGAGCCTGCTGGGTCTGCGCGAGCGAGGCGTTGGCCAGCTGGTACTGAGATTCCGCGCGCGAGAGTTCGTCACCGCTTGTCAAGCCGGCGCGCACGCGCTGGCGGACGATGTCGCGGGTGACATCCCGCGAATCGATGGTCTGACGCGTGTAGGCAGCGTTGCGCTCGGCCGTGCGGTAGGCCACGTACTGCGCCGCCACCTCGCTCACCAAGGCCAGCCGGACATCGGCGATATCGGCCTCGCTCGCCGCCACGCCGGCCCGAGCGGCTTCGCGCCCGCGGCGGATACCGCCCCAGATGTCGACTTCCCATGACGCGTCGAACTGCGCGTTGAAGCTGTCGGTGATAGGTGTGAGCGGCGTGGTCGGCAGCGTTCGCGCACGCGCTCCGCTGCTCGCGCCGTTGAGTGTCGGGAACATGCGCGCATCGGCACCGCGCTGCACCGCCCGCGCCGCCTGCAGGCGCTGCAGCGCGGCTTGGACATCCGGGTTGGCATCCAAAGCCGCCTGCTGCAGTTGCGCCAGCAGCGGGTCACCCAGTGCCTGCCACCACTCGCCGACCCTCGCGGTCTCGGCCGAGCTGCTGGCGCTAAAGGTCTCCGGTACCTTGACGCGCGGCCGCAGAAAATCGGGCCCGACCAGGCTGCAGCCCGACAATCCTGCTGCCAGCACCAGCCCACACAGCCCCCACCCGCGTGCTGCGCGCGGCGAGCCAAGCCCGCCCTGCCTGCGATTCACGGGGTCTTACTCCCCGCTGCAGGCGTCTCTTCAAAAGGCGGTGTCTCGATGAATACATCGAGCAGCATGCCCGGATAGGCGCGCAGCTTGGTCTGGTCGAAGGCGTAGATGACTTGCAGCACCCGTGTATCGACCCGTTCGGTCGCGCTGCCGGTGAGCGAGGTCTTGCCGACCAGCAAGGGCTCCAGGCGCACGTAGCGCAGATCTGCCGCGAGGGCCTTATTGCCGCGCAAAAAGCCTCGCGCCACGCTGCCCGGCACAAGACGCCAGGCGATGTTCTCGTCGATCTCCACCCGCACATGCAGGGTATCAGTGTTGCCGATCACCACCGGCACCCGCACCCCGGCCAGCGTCGAGGCGAGTTCGCCGGTGCGCACGTTCACTTGCAGCACCTCGCCGTCGATCGGCGAGACCACGTCGAGCCGCGACACGGTGATGGCCTGTGCGCGAGCGTTCTCCTCCGCTGCGCGCAACTCCGAGCGGGCCGACTCCAGGCGCTTGGTGGCAGCTTCGGCTGCCAGTTCGCGGTGGCGACGCTCCTCCACCGACACCACCCGCGGATCCGCGATGTCGCGCACGCGCTGATGCTGGTCGAACGCTTCGGCAGACGACGCTTCGGCCGCTGCCACGTTGGCCCGCCCCACCTCTACCGCTGCCTTGCGGCGCAACAGTTCGGCGCGCGCCTCGCGCGAGTCGAGGCTGAACAAAAGATCGCCCTTGCGCACACGCTGCCCGGCTTCCACGCGCATCTCGGCGATGATTCCTGACACTGGCGCACCGATGCTCAGATTGCGCGTCGACGACTCCACCGTGCCGGTGCCGGCGATGTAACTCGCATAGCGGTGGCGCAGTCACCGGCGGCGGTGGGCCGATCTGGGTCGATCGCATCACCTTGGGCAGCAGGAACACCGGCCCGAGGATGGCCAGCACGATGAGGATGTAAGGCAGGCGGAAGAAGCGGCGGAGGTTCATCGGTCAGCTCGGAGCGGCTACAGCGGTCAGGTGCGAAGCGGCCGGCGTCGGCCCTGGTGTGCCGGGTGGCAGCGGCACGATGCGGCCGTCCTCCATGGCGACGATGCGGTCGGCAAAGCGAAAGATGCGCGCGTCGTGGGTGACGACGATCACCGAGCGATGGGTGCTGTGTGTCATGTCGCGGATCAGGCCCAGCACCTTCTCGCCGGTGGTGGAATCGAGCGCGCTGGTCGGCTCGTCGCAGACGATGAGGTCGGGCTCCTGCGCAAAGGCACGGGCGATGGCGACACGCTGCTGCTGCCCGCCGGAGAGCTGCTCGGGCATGGCGTCGACCTTGTCGGCGAGCCCGACCTGGTCGAGAAGTTCGCGGCTGCGCGCCAGCGCGCGCCCGTAGCGCCAGCCGCCGATCAGCAACGGCACGGCGACATTCTCGGCGGCGCTCAGGCAGGGGTTGAGGTTGAACGCTTGGAAACAGAACCCCAGGTGCTGCAGACGGAAAGCCGGCTTGTCGCGCTCGCGCATGTGCAGGATGTCGTGGCCGAGCACACGGCAGACACCCTCGGTGCCGTCGAGCACGCTGGCGATGATGGAGATCAGCGTGGTCTTGCCACAACCCGAGGGCCCGACCAGCATCAACAACTCGCCGGGCTGTACCACCAGATCGACGCCGCGCAGCGCGTGCACGGCGGTGTCGCCCTGCCCGTAGACCTTGGTCAGGCCACGACACTCCACCACCGGGGTCGGCGCGCTGGTCATTTCAGGCCTTGAACACCGCAGCGGGCTCAAGACGCAGCACCTTGAGCACCGAGATCACCGAGGAGAGGATGCAGATGAGGATCACCCCGCCGGCACTAAACGCCAGCAGGGCCGGCGTGAACTTGATCTGGAAGGTCGACGAGATCAGCGCCATGCCCGACGCCAGCCCCACACCGATGCCATAACCGATCACGCCGACGATGAACGACTGCAGCAGCACCATGCCCAGCAACTGCCGCGGCGATGCGCCGATCGCCTTGAGCACGGCAAAGTGCCGCAGATTGTCTTGGGTGAAATTGAAGAACATGATGCCCGAGACCACCGCACCAACGATGAAGCCCACCAGCGTGACCATCCCGAAGTTGATCAGGATCCCGGTGTTGCGGATGAAGTACCACAGCGACATCTCCTTGAAGGCCTCGGCGCTATACGCCGCCAGCCCGGTCTCGTCACGGATGCGCTTGGCCAGCCCTTCCACGTCCTCACCCGGCTTGGCCTTGGCCAGCACAAAGGACATGGTCTTGCGCTGCGGCAGGGCATAACCGCGAGCGCGCGTGTAGGTGGTATAGATGACCGGTTGCGAGGAAAAGGTGGCACCAGTCTTGGCGATACCGACCACCTCGGCACGGCGTTCATTGAGCTCGAGGATGTCGCCCACCCGTAGCGGGCGCTCAGTGCCATCGGGCAGCTTCTGTGAAAAGCGCAGGCGGGCACCCTCGTCGTTGACAAATACCGCGTCCGTGCGGTGCAGATCGTCGGTGCGACCGCTGATCATGGCGCCAGGCGCGCCGATCAGGCTGGCGTCATCGACGCCTACCAGCAGCGACTGCGCGGTGTTGCCGTCCGGCAGACGCGCGGCAGTGGAAGTGCGGTAGATCGGCACCGCCCAGGCCACGCCCTGTACCGAGCGCACCAGGCCGAGTTTGGAATCGGCCAGCGGCTTGGCGTCGTCGACGAACTTGACCATCGGGTCCATGACCCAGATGTCGGGCTGGCTCACATCCTCGATGAAGCTGTAGGTGCGACCAAGAATGGAGAGCATGGTCGCTGGCTGCTGCGTCATCATCAGCGAGGCCACTGCCAGGCCGATGACCATACCAATCACCTTGATGCGGTGCCCGAACAGCGTCTTGAGCGCGATGACAAGCATGCAGCGTCCCCGGAGCCCGGCAAGCGTCCAGCCGGGCGACACGCCTATTGTCACAGGAAATTGACGCCAGCGATTGCACTGGCTCACAGCGGCTTGCCTTGCGCGGTCACCGACCCTAAAGTTGCGCGGCCATGCAAGCCCAAGCAACGCCGACCCAGACCCAGATGCAGCCGCTCTACGCGGCTTGGCAGCGACGTGACCTCGGCACGGTCGTGTCGCTCGGCAACATCTTGCTCGCGCGCTTTCCGGAGGCCGCAGCCCTGCTCAACCTGCTCGGCGCCGCCCAAGCCTCGCTCGGCCGGCACGCGGAAGCGGCAGACCTGCTGGATCGTGCCGCCCGCCTGTCGCCGAACAGTCCGGAGACACAGGGCAACTACGGCAACCTGCTGTTGCAAATGGGCCGCCACCAGGAGGCGCTCGACTGCTTCCTCAAGGCGCTCGCCCTGCGCCCGACCCTTGCTGAGCTGCATTTCAACGCCGGAGTCGCGTTTGCCGCGCTGGAGCAGACCGAACAAGCGGTCCGTGCCTACCGTCATGCGCTCAACCTTAAGCCACAGCTCGCGCAGGCGGCAGCCCGCCTGGCGGCGCTGTTGCAAGGGCGCGGTGAGCTTGCTGAGGCGATCGAGCATTACAAGGCGGCGCTGGTGCAGCAGGCCGACCCCCTCACCTGGTTCAATCTCGCCACCGCCCAGCGCAACGCCGGGCTGATGCTCGACTCAATCGCCAGCTACCGACAGGCCATCGCCCTGCGTCCGGACTACGCCGAAGCACACAGCAACCTGGGCGAGGCGCTGCGCGACCACGGCGACATCGATGCCGCCATAGCGTGCTACCAGAGCGCACTCGCAGCCGTACCCGACCTGCCACAGGCGCACTACAGCCTCGGCGTGCTGCTCTACGACCTTGGCCGGCTGGAACAGGCGATCCCGCACTTCGAGGCCTCGCGCCACGACGACTGGCACGACCGCGTCCTCTACTGCCTCTACAAGAGCGGCCAACTCGACGAATTCCGTCGGCAACTGGACATCCGCGTGACGGCCCCGCCGCACGATGCGCCGCTGCTCGCCACCCTGTCCGCGCACCACGCCGCCAACTACCACATCGAAGACCGCTACACCTTCTGCCCGAACCCGCTCGACTTCGTGGTGCACGGGCACCTCGACGAGCTCAATGCCGACGCCCCGCTGCGCCAATCCCTGCTGCAGGAGATCACGCGCGCCGCCATCGTCGAGCGCGACCAGGGCCGCCTGCACTTTGGCGTGCAGTCCAGCGGCAACCTGTTCCGCCGGCCCGAGGACGCATTCCGCCAACTCGGCGAGCTGATCAAGGCCGAGCTGCGCAAGTACCGACAGCAGTTCTCCGACGCCCCGTACAGCCTCATCACGCGCTTTCCCGACGAGCTCGACATCAGCAGCTCGTGGTACGTGAAGATGCGTAAAGGCGGTCACCTGGACTCACACATCCACGAGGGCGGCTGGGTCAGCGGTGTGGTCTATCTGGCCATCCCGGAGGGCGACCCCTCACCCGGCGCAGGCAACATCGAGTTCAGTACAAACGGGGATAATTATCCCGTGCAACACGATGATTGGCCTAAGAAAGTTTTGGACGTCAAAGTCGGCGACTACGCCTTCTTCCCGTCCTCGCTGTTCCACCGGACCATTCCGTTCGATTCGCAGGAAGAGCGCATCTGCATCGCCTTCGATCTCAAGCCGGGGCCGAACGCCTCGACCTGACGGTGCGCCGTCAGGCCACGCACTGCGCCAGCTCCGTTCGGGCCACCGATGCGCCGCGATCGCCCGGCCGCGAGGGTCGCAGAGACGCGCCGAGTCTCTGCTACAATCTCGCGGCTGTAGCAGGGCGAGGAGAGGTGGCAGAGTGGTCGAATGTACCTGACTCGAAATCAGGCGTACGGTAACCCCGTACCGTGGGTTCGAATCCCACCCTCTCCGCCAACCGCCCCCCGAACCTTTTAATCTTGCATGCGCTCAGAGGGCACCAGACCCGACGCCAGCCAGCAGTTCTGATGCGCTCGGCCAGCTGCCCCGGGTTCTCGCCCTTCCGCTCAAACCCGCCACACCGCCTGTTCAGGAGACCTATGCGTCCCACGCTCGCTCTGCTCTCGGTCACGCTCGGTCCGGTCGCCCTGTTCGCGGGGGCACCCCTCGCCCACGCCGGCGACGCTGCGGCACGCGCCATGGATGCCCTGATCCAGCAGCAGGCCATCATCCAGCAGCAGCAGCAGCAACAGCAGCAAGAACTCGCCCGGCAGCGTCAAAGCGCCCAGCCAGGGCTGATCGTCGGGCCGGATGGCAAGCCAGTCACCGGTGCCGTGCCCAAAGCAGGCCCGGCCTGTCCGCCTGACAGCCGCAGCCCGCACTGCTAGACCCTACAGAGCCGCCCCGCTCGGGGCTGTCCGCTGTCGGCGTCAAGGCTAGGTGTCGAGGCTCCCGGGTGTTTGCCGCGCCCGGTGCAACACCCGGCACAGCACGCCGCCGCGCGGTCGTATGGTGACGCGTGCCATCGGCATCACCCGCTCCGGATGCACCGGCTCGAAGTCGAACACTCGCAGATGTTCAGCCAGGATCAGTTGGCTCTCCAACTGCGCGATGGCAGCGCCAGTGCAGACCCTCGGCCCCAAGCCGAATGGAATGTAGGTGCCGGGCTTGGGGGGCGGAGCGCCCTCAGCGAAGCGCGACGGGTCGAAGCGGTCGGGGTCGCGCCACAAGTCGTGGTGGCGGTGTACCACCCACGGCGAGACCACCAGCAGGCTGCCACGCGGGATCCGGTCGTAGCCGACCGTGTCGTCCACCGTCGCCACCCGCGTCAGGAAGCCCGCCGGCGGGTAGAGCCGGAGCGCCTCCCGAAACACCGCACGCGCATAGCCCAGCGCTTTGGCATCCGCGAAGGTCATCGCCCGCTCGCCCAGCAACGCCACGGTCTCCTCTCGTAGCGCCGCACATACGGCCGGCTGACGGCCGAGCATGAACAGCGTCCAGGTGAGCGCGCTGGCCGAGGTCTCGTGCCCGGCCAGAAACAGCACTGTGAGCTGGTCGATCAGGCGCTCTCGCGAGAACGCCGCGCCATAAGGGTTGCGCGCGTCGATCGCCGCCTGCGCAAAATCCACAAACGCTTCGCCGCGCGCCAAGGCCGCGTGACGCCGGTCGATGAAGCGGCCGATCAGGCGGCGCACGGTGTCAGCATCCTCCCTGACCGGCGCTGGCGTCTGCTCTGGTGCATCGGGGTCCGACCGCAGAATGACCTCGAGGTCGAACTGCGGCGCCGCCCGCTGAAAACGCATGAAAGCGGCAAACACCTCAGCGGCGTCCGGGCCGGCGATCGGTTCCGAGAAGATGGCGCGAAAGATGATGTCGGCGGTAACCCGGCTGAGCTCCTCCTCGAGATCGATGATCACGCCGTGCCCCAGCCCTCGCAGGTGCTCAGCGTGCTCGGCCACCGCCGCCTGCATCATCGGAAACACTTGCTCCAGCCGCATCTGGGCAAACGCAGGCTCAAGCATCTGCCGGTCGTGTTCCCAAGTGGCGCCATCGCTCACCAGCACGCCCTCGCCCACCAAGGGGCCGAGCGCCGCTCGCATCAGATCGCTCTTAGGGTAGAGCGCACGTGAATCGACAAATACGCGGCGTACAAGCTCGGGCGCGCTCACCACGAACACCTTGCGCTTGCCGACCGGGATGCGCAGGACCGGCTGCCGGTAGGCGTCAACGGTGAGCACCTCGAGCAGGTCGCGCCGTTGTCGCGTGGCAATCCACCACGCCACCCGCACAGCACTCGGCGGCACCGGCGCGGGCGGTCGCCAGAGGGTCTCGGGGCTCGGATTGGTTGCGGCAGGGCTCACGTGCCTCAGAATATCGCACCCGCGACGTCCCGCTCGCCAGGCGCCCGCCAGACTGTCGCACGTCGACAAACCGGCAAAGCCCCCTTATCGAGATCTTCATGTCACGACCTGTCATTCTCATCACCGGCTGCTCCAGCGGCATCGGCCGCTGCTGCGCCGAAGGCATGCTCAAGCGCGGCTGGCACGTGGTCGCGAGCGCCCGTCGCGAAGCCGACGTGGAGATGCTGCGTGCGGCCGGCTTCGACGCCATCCAACTCGACATGAGCTGCAGCACCAGCATCGCAGCAGCTGTGACGGCGCTGCAGGCACTCACCGGAGGCCGGGTGGATGCGGTCTTCCTGAATGCCGGCTACGGTCAGTCCGGGGCGGTCGAGCGGCTCACCCGCGTGGCGCTGCGCGAGCAGTTCGAAGCCAATGTGTTCGGCAATGTCGAGTTGCTGACTGTGCTCATCCCGCTGATGCGCGGCGCGCGACGCGGCCGTATCGTCTTCAACTCATCGGTGCTGGGGCGCGTAGCGATTCGCGATCACGGCGCCTATGTGGCCAGCAAGTATGCCGTCGAGGCGTTCGCCGACACCCTGCGCCTGGAACTGCGCGGCAGTGGCATCCGCGTCGCGCTGATCGAACCCGGCCCCATCGAGTCACGCTTTCAGGCCAACGCCGCGGCGGCGCGGGCGCAGCTGGAAGGCCGCTCGCGGGTGGTTCGTGAGAAGCGCTACCCCTTCACCCTCGGGCCGGAGGCGGTTCTGCGCAAGCTGGTACACGCCTGCGAGGCGCACAACCCGCGCGCCCGCTACCCGGTCACGCTGCCCAGCCACCTCATCGGCATCCTGCGGCGAGTGCTGCCGACACGGGTGATGGACCTCATCCTGGCGCGCATCGGCTGAACTGCAGACCCCAAAGCTCCAATTCCGACCAGCGCGGGTGAAGGCGCTCTGGGCGTCTTGCCCGCGATGGGCGGCGGCGGACGCGGGGAGGCATCGCTAAGGGTCTTGTCTGTGGCGTGCAGCGGCCGGTCAGGTTCCAGCAAATTGCGCCGCCGCCAATCGTGCGTAGAGACCGCCGGCTTGCAGCAACTCTGGGTGCGTGCCCTGCTCCACCACCCTGCCGGCATCCATCACCAGGATGCGGTCGGCCTTCTGCACTGTAGAGAGCCGATGGGCGATCACCAAAGCGCTGCGGCCGGGCAGCAGTTCGTCGAGCGCCGCCTGCACGGCCTGTTCGGATTCGGTGTCCAGCGCCGAGGTGGCCTCGTCGAGCAGCAGCAGCGGCGGGTCCTTGAGCACCGCCCTGGCGATGGCGATGCGCTGACGCTGGCCGCCCGAGAGTTGCAGGCCGCGTTCGCCCAGCAGCGTGTCGTAGCCCTGCGGCAGCGCTTCGACAAAGCCATCAGCATGCGCAGCACGGGCCGCGGCGCGGATCTCGGCGTCGTTGGCACTCAGCCGTCCGTAGCGGATGTTCTCCGCCACGCTGACCGCAAAGATCGCCGGCTCCTGCGCCACCACGCCGATGCCGGCACGCAACTGCGCCAGACATGCGGTGGCGCTGTCGAGCCCTCCCACAGTCACCCGGCCCGCCTGAGGAAGGTGGAAGCCAAGGATCAACTGAAAGACGGTGGTCTTGCCGGCACCGGACGGCCCGACCAGTGCCCACGTCTCCCCGACCGGCAGTTGCATGGAGAAGTCGTCCAGCACCGTGGTCTGCGGACGCGACGGGTAGCAGAAGCGCACGCGCTCGAATGCTACAGCGAGGGTCTCAACCCGGGGCACCCCAGGCGCCTCGACGGCACGCGTAGCGCCCGCGGCGACCACCCGCCCTTCCACCATGTCCGCCCCGCCCGCGCCCGCGCTGCGCCCAAGCCGCGCAGGCGCCGGCTGCATCAGCTCAGCCAGCCGCTCGGTGGCCCCTGCAGCCCGCTGCAGATCGCCCCAAACCTCGCTCAGCGCGCCCATCGAGCCAGCCACCAGCGCGGCATAGAGGACGAACTGCGCCAGCGCGCCGTTGCTCATCTCCCCGGCAGCTACCTCGCGAGCGCCCAGCCACAGCACCAGCACGATGACGCCAAACGCGAGGCTGATGCCCAGGACGGTAAGTGTGGAGCGCAGCACGATGCGCCGCCGCGCCGTATCGAATGCGTCCTCGACCGCGCGCCCGTAACGCGCAGCCTCCCAGCCTTCACGCACAAAAGCCTGCACCGTGGGCATGGCAGTGAGCACCTCGCCAGCCAAGGCGCTGGTATCGGCGACGCGGTCCTGACTCGAGCGCGACATGCCCCGTACACGCCGACCCATCGCCCACATCGGCAGCACCACCAAGGTCAGCAGGCCGACCATCAGCCCGGTCAGCCAGGCGCTGGTCAGCGCCATCATCACCACGCCACCGGCAAGCATCACGCCGCTGCGCAGAGCCATCGACACGCTCGTGCCCACCAGCGTCTGCACCAGCGTGGTGTCGGCTGTGAGGCGTGACAGCACCTCACCCACCCGCAGGCTCTCAAAGAACACCGGTGGCTGCGTGAGCACGGCCGAGAACACCCGCTCGCGGATGTCGGCCACCACCCGCTCACCGAGCCAGCTCATCAGGTAGAAACGCATGCCGGTGAACAGGGCCAGCAGCAGGGCCAAGCCGACCATTTGGAGGAACCGCGCATCGACTGCCGCAGAGGTCAGACCCGTGTCGATCAGCAGCCGGAAGGCTTGCGGCACCGCCAGCGTGGCACCCGCGGCCGCCAGCAGGACAAACAGCGCCAGCGCCCAGCGCCCGCGATAGGCCCCGAGGATGGGCCAGAGTGGCGCAAAGCGAGCACGCATTCCGGCAGGAGGCGTATCGGAGGACGGTGTCGACATGGCCGCCACTCTATCCGTCACCGGATCGTCAGACCAGCCAAGCACGGCAGCAGGATGCGAGAATCCGCACGTCCCCCGCATCGGAGCCTCACCATGACTACCTTCCTCGCCGGCCTTGCCATCTTCCTCGGCATGCACTCCGCGCAAGCGCTCTACCCCGGCGGCCGTGAGGCTGTGATCGCGCGCATCGGCGCACTGGGCTGGAAGGGCCTCTACAGCGTTGTCTCGCTGGCTGGCTTCTGGCTGCTGGTGCAAGGCTATGGAGAGGCGCGCCCTGCTGCGGAGCTGCTCTGGACCCCGCCGAGCGGGCTCATGCACGTCTCGGCGCTGCTCAACCTCGTCGCCTTCGTTTTCCTGGCGGCCTCGGGCATCCCCGGCAACGCCATTCGCGCCCGTGTGGGTCACCCCATGACCATCGGTGTCAAGGTCTGGGCGCTCGCCCACCTGCTGGCCAATGGCGACAGCGTCTCGATGCTGCTGTTCGCCGCCATCCTGGTGTGGGCGGTGCTGGTGTTCCGCGCCGCGCGGCGGCGCCAACCGGCATCAGGTGCTGCCGCGGCGACCAGCCGGGTCGCCACGCTCGCCACCGTGCTTGTGGGCGTAGGCGCCGGAATCTGGTTCGCGTTCGTCGGCCATGCCATGCTGATCGGCGTAGCGCCGTTCGGCAGCTGAGATCCCGCGTAAACGGTAAGCCACAAGGCACTGATCTATAATGATAGATCGGAAGCGGTGAGATTCGAACTCACGAGGGGCTCGCACCCCTGCCGGTTTTCAAGACCGGTGCATTCAACCGCTCTGCCACGCTTCCCTAGCAGAATTCTACCCGCGCCCTCTGACAGCCATCAGCACGAAACAGAATCACGATTGAAACTCGCAAGCGCTCTCGATAGTCTTAGTAACGGTCTTTCTTTTTAAGGAGTCCATACCGTCATGACCACCCCCATCGGAATCGACAACGGCGCCGTCGTCGTTGGCAGTACAGGCAACCGCGTTCTGCGCAACACCTATTGGCTGCTGGCGATCTCTCTGGTACCGACCATCATCGGCGCCTTCATCGGCCAATCCATGAGCTTTGCCTTCATGGCCGAGAGCCCGCTGATGAGCACCCTCATCATGATCGCCGTCATGTTCGGCCTGATGTTCGGCGTGTCGGCCTTGCGCAACAGCATCGCCGGGGTGTTCCTGCTGCTCGGCTTCACGTTCGTCATGGGCGTGTTCCTTGGCCCGATCCTGCAGTACGCCGCCGGTTTCTCCAACGGCGGCCAGCTGGTGGGCATCGCCGCCGGCGGTACCGCCCTCGTTTTCTTCGTTCTGGCCAGCATCGCCACCGTGTCCGGGCGTGATTTCACCAATATGGGCAAGTTCCTGCTCATCGGATTGGTGATGTTGATCGTCGCCAGTCTCGCCAACCTGTTCTTTCAGGTCCCGGCACTTGCGCTCACCATCTCAGCGCTCGCGGTGCTGATCTTCTCGGGCTTCATCCTGTACGACGTGTCGCGCGTCGTGCGCGGTGGCGAGACCAACTACGTCATGGCCACCCTGTCGATCTATCTCAACATCTACAACCTGTTCGTCAACCTGCTGCAGCTGCTGTTGGCGTTCGCCGGCGACCGCGACTGATCGCAACTGACGATTCGCCTGATGAGAGAGCGGCTCCTCGGAGCCGCTTTTTCTTTGTTCGCCATCACCGCTCGAACACAGCCACCGACTCCACGTGCGCCGTGTGCGGAAACATATTGGCCACACCGGCCGCGCGCAATACATAGCCTTTGGTGTGCACGAGCACCGAGGCGTCGCGCGCCAGCGTAGCGGCATTGCACGATACGTAGACGATACGGTTGGGGGCCACGCCAGCCGCACCGTCGGCTGGGATCGCCTTGACCAACTCGACCGCGCCATCACGCGGCGGGTCGATCAACCACTTGTCGAAGTGCCCGTAGACAGCCAACCCCGCCTCGTCGATCTCGAATAGATTGGCCTCGGCAAACCGCACCCGTGCCTCCAAGCCATTGAGCCGGGCATTGGTGAGCGCCCGCCGTGTGAGTGCGGCGCTGCCCTCCACGCCCACCACGTCAGCACCCTGGCGCGCGATCGGCAGGCTGAAGTTGCCGAGTCCGCAGAACCAGTCGGCGATGCGCTCACCCGGGCGCGGATCGAGCAGACGCACAGCGCGAGCGACAAGCATCCGGTTGATGTGCGGGTTGACCTGAGTGAACTCGGTCGGGGCGAACTCAAGGCGCAAATCGAATTCCGGCAAGCGGTAGTCGAGCGCGGGGCCCTCGGCCGGGTGAAAGCGGAATACGCTGTCGGGGCCCTTGGGCTGCAGCCAGACGCTCACACCCCAGCGCTCCGCGAACGCGCGCAGCAGCGCCTCATCGGCCGGCGTCGGCGGGTCAATCACGCGAAACACCAGTACATCAAGCGCATCGCCGAGCGCGACCTCGATCTGCGGCATCCGCTCGCGCAGGCTCAGGCGGCCTACCAGTTCGCGTAGCGGATCGATCAGGCGACCCATGCGCGGCGGCAGCACCTGGCAACTGTGCATGTCGGCAATAAAGCTCGATCGCTTCTCATGAAACCCGACCAAAACGCTGTTTTTCTTAGATATCCAACGCGCTGACAGACGGGCGCGGTCACGATAGCCCCACGCCGGCCCGTGAATCGGCGGCAACATCTGCGCCGCACGAACCTGGCCGATGTGATGCAGGCTGTCTTCGAGGACACGCTGCTTTGCGGCTACTTGTGCGGCGGGATCGAGGTGCTGCGTGGCACAGCCGCCGCATGTGCCGAAATGGGGGCAACGCGGCCGAGTTCGCAGCGGACTCGGCCGCAAGACGTCGACCAGTTCGGCATTGTCGAAGCGCGGTTTACTGCGACGGACGCGATATCGCACCTGCTCGCCCGGCAACGCCCCTTCGATGAAAACCGTCTTGCCATCGACATGCGCCACACCCTGCCCTTCGTGGTCGAGCGACTCGACGTGGGCGACGAGCGCCGGCACTTGGGCCGCCTCGCGCCTGCCGGCGCGCCTCATGCCGCCGGACCGCCCTCGTCGCGCATCGCCCAGCGCGACAGGAATTCGCGCCAGTGCGGCTCATCGACGGCCTCCAGGGTCTGCCTGATCCGCGCCTCCTGTTCGCGCCACGCGGCCGGACTCAAATGCCCGCGCAGGTGCTGAAAAGCAAGGTAGACCAGGTGCGTGTTGACGACATCGGTCTCGCAGTAGCGGCGGATATCTTCGAGCCCTCCGGCCTGATAAGCCTGCCACACCTTGCTGCCATCCATACCGAGCTTGCCGGGGAAGCCCAGCAACTGCGCGAGTTCGTCGAGCGGCACCCCGCCCCGTCCGTACATCGCCAAGACGTCCATCAGGTCAGTGTGCCTCGGGTGGTAGCGGCTGATGTAGTTGTTCCATTTGAAGCCGGGATCATCCTCGCCTTGTTGCCACAATCTGGACGCCCGCAGGCCATGCACCAGCCCGCGATAATTCAACACGGGCAGATCGAAGCCACCGCCATTCCAGCTCACCAGCGTCGGCGTGTAGCGCTCGATGCCATCAAAGAAGCGCTGGATGTTGCGCGCCTCATCCTCGCCATACAGTGAGAACACTCGGAAGCCGTCGGCGGTGTGCAGCGCACAGGAGATGCACAGCACGCGGTGCTGGTGATGCGGCAGGAAATCGCTGCCACCAGTCTTCTGCCGACGCGCCTCGAAGGCCGCCTCGGCCACCGCAGCGTCGCTCATCTCGGGCCCGAGGTCGAGCAAGCGCCGCAGGCCGGACACGTCAGGGACGGTCTCGAGGTCAAAGGTGAGGATCGGCGTCATGCCGGGAACACGCCCGTCGAGAGATAGCGGTCACCGCGATCACAGACGATGCTGACGATGGTCGCGTCGCTCACCTCGGCCGACAGGCGTAATGCCGCCGCCATCGCACCGCCCGCCGAGATGCCGCAGAAGATGCCTTCCTCCGCCGCCAGACGGCGCGCCATCACCTCAGACTCGACTTGGCTCACGTACATCATCCGGTCGACCCGCGAGAAATCGCAGATGGACGGCAGGTAGGCCTCAGGCCACTTGCGGATGCCCGGAATCTGGGCCCCCTCCTCCGGCTGCACGCCGATGACCTGGATGTCCGGGTTCTTCTCCTTGAGGTACTTCGAAACCCCCATGATGGTGCCGGTGGTGCCCATGCTGCTGACAAAGTGGGTGATGGTGCCGGCCGTGTCGCGCCAGATCTCCGGCCCGGTACCGTTATAGTGCGCCAGCGGGTTGTCGGGGTTGGCGAACTGGTCAAGGATGACGCCTTCGCCGCGCGCCTGCATCGCTTCGGCAAGGTCGCGGGCGCCTTCCATTCCCTCGGCCTGACTGACGAGAATGAGTTCAGCGCCGAAAGCCCTCATCACCTGCTGCCGCTCCACGCTCATATGAGCCGGCATGATCAGCACCATCCGATAGCCGCGCATCGCCGCCACCATGGCGAGCGCGATACCGGTGTTGCCGCTGGTCGCCTCGATCAGCGTATCGCCGGGCTTGATCCGCCCGCGGGCTTCCGCCTGGCGGATCATAGAGTGCGCCGGGCGGTCCTTGACCGAGCCCGCCGGATTGTTGCCTTCCAGCTTGCCAAGCACCACGTTGCGGGTCTGGCCAGGCAGACGCTGCAGACGCACCAGCGGCGTACTGCCGATGAGATCCTCCAACGTGAGGTATGTCGGCGTGATGGCTGGATGCGGTGCGCCCGGCCCGGGCGCCTGATCTGGGCTTGCGGCCATAGTGCTCTTGCTCTTGCGAAGGAGGGTGATGATACCGCTGTGCCGGTGGTGCCATCACGGTGCGCGCGGCAGGCACGCTGGCCGACGGCGGCGGCCGCGTGCCGGCACTCAGGTGCGGCCGCAATCGCGCCAGTGTCTTCGGCCCGAAGCCTTTGACCTGCGCCAAGGCGTCGACGCTGTCGAAGCCACCGTGCCGGCGCCGATGCTCGAGGATGGCGCGCGCCTTGCTAGGCCCGATCCCCGGTACGGTCTGCAAGGTCTGGCTGTCGGCACTGTTGAGGTCGACCGCTCGCCCACTGGCGGGCGCCAGGAGCACACCCGCGAGACCCAAGGTCAACAGCCCGCGTATGACGAGATCCCGTGTGATGCGCATGGCAGCCTCCAACAGACACAAGGGCCGGTCTTGCCGGCCCTTGCAGTCTGTCTTGCGCCACCCGTTAGCGCATCGGTCACCCGGCCGATGTAGCGACGCGCCTACATCGAATGGCTGATCGCCACCATACACAGCGTGAGCAGCGGCTGAGGAGCGATACCCAACAAGAGCAGGCCCACGCCGTTGGCCGACAACATCAGACGCATGTCGCCGAGCGGCCGGATCGGCTCACTCTGTTGTGGCTCGTCGAAATACATCAGCTTGACCACGCGCAGGTAGTAGAAGGCGCCGATCAGCGACATCATCACCGCCAGCACCACCAGCCACACCAGGCCCTGCTGCAGGGCCGCCTGAAGCACCGAGAGCTTGGCGAGGAAACCTGCCAACGGCGGCACACCGGCCATAGAGAACATCACCAACAACATGATGAAGGCGAACCACGGACTGCGTCGGTTGAGGCCCTTGAGGTCGTCAAGCTCTTCCGATTCGAAGCCCTCGCGCGCCAGCAAGAGGATGACGCCGAAGCCTGCGAGCGCGGTCAGCACATAGACCAGCACATAGAACATCGCCGAGGCATAACCGTTGAGGCTGCCGGAAAGCACGCCCAGCAGCACGAAGCCCATGTGCGAGATGGTCGAGTACGCCAGCATCCGCTTGAGGTTGGTTTGGGCGATGGCCACCAGGTTGCCGAGCACCATCGAGACCACCGCCAGCACCACCAGCATGCCCTGCCAGTCGGCGACCAGCGGCTCCATGCCATTGACCAGCAGGCGCAATGTGAAGGCGAAAGCGGCGATCTTGGGCGCACTGCCGACGAACAGCGTGACCGAGGTCGGCGCACCCTGGTACACATCTGGCACCCACATGTGGAAAGGCGCCACGCCCAGCTTGAAGGCGATTCCCGCAACCAGGAAGACCAGACCGAACACCAGCACATTGGACGAACCGAGTCCGCTGGCCAAAGCCGCCGACACCGACTCCAGATCGAGCGAACCGGTGGCGCCATAGAGCATGGACATGCCGTAGAGCAACATGCCGGACGCCAGCGCGCCCAGCACGAAATACTTCATCGCCGCCTCGGTGGCACGCGCGGAATCCCGTTGCAGCGCGACCATCGCGTAGAGGCTCAGCGACAACAGCTCGAGGCCGATATAGAGCGTGAGGAAATGATTGGCCGAGATCATCACCACCATGCCAAGGGTGGCAAACAGCGCCAGCGTGAAGAACTCGCCGGTGAAGAGTCCGCGGGCAGCGTTGTAGGCGCGCACGTAAACCAGGGCGATGGTCACCGCGAGGTAGGTCATGACCTTGAGCACGTCCGACATCAGGTCGTCCACCACCAGACCATTGAAGGCGAACAAGGGCCGGCCCTGCACCGTGAACACGGTGAGCACCGCACAGGCCAGCAAGGTGAACTGCGCCAGCAGGTAAGTGGCGTTGCGCTGATGGTCCTTGAGGAAAAGGTCGAGCACGAGGATGACGCAGGTCATCCCCAGCAGCACCAACTCGGGCAGGGCAGCGTAATAATCGGCGAAGGTCGGGATCACAATTTGCTCTGCGCAACGTGGTGGAGCAGGTTATCGACCGAGACATGCATCACCTCGGTCACTGGTGCCGGCCAGATGCCCATCACCAGCACGCACACGGCGAGCGTGGCGAGCATGGCGAATTCGCGGCGGTCGATGTCCTGCAATTCCTCGACGTGGTGGTTGGCGATGTCGCCAAAAATCACGCGCTTGTACATCCACAGGGTGTAAGCGGCGCCGAGGATGAGCGTGAGCGCCGCGGCAAAGGCGTACCAGAAGTTCACCTGTACCGCGCCGAGGATGACCATGAACTCGCCGACGAAGCCCGAGGTGGCGGGCAGCCCGGCATTCGCCATGGCGAACAGCAGGAACAGGGCCGCAAATGTGGGCATCCGGTTGACTACGCCGCCGTAATCGGCGATCTGCCGGCTGTGCATGCGGTCGTACAGCACGCCGATACAGATGAACATGGCGCCTGACACAAAGCCGTGAGAGATCATCTGGACGATGCCGCCCTCGACGGTGAGCGGCTCGAACAAGAAGAAGCCGAGCGTCACAAAGCCCATGTGCGCGATCGACGAATACGCCACCAGCTTCTTCATATCGGCCTGCACCAGAGCGACCAGGCCGATGTACACAACCGCGATCAGCGACAGCGCGATGATCAGGCCGGACAGTTCATGCGAGGCATCCGGCGCGATCGGCAACGAGAACCGCAGGAAGCCGTAAGCCCCGACCTTGAGCGTGATCGCCGCCAGGATCACCGAGCCGCCGGTCGGCGCCTCGACGTGAGCATCCGGCAACCAGGTGTGCACCGGCCACATCGGCACCTTGACGGCAAACGCCATCAGGAAGGCCAGGAAGATCAGGATCTGCTCGTTGAGCGTGAGCGGCAGCATATGGTAGTCGGCGATCTGGAAGCTGCCCTCGGAGCGGTAGAACAGATAGATCAGCGCGACGAGCGTCAGCAGCGAGCCAAGCAGCGTGTAGAGGAAGAATTTGAAAGCGGCATACACGCGGTTCGGCCCGCCCCAGACCCCGATGATGACGTACATCGGGATCAGCATCGCCTCGAAGAACACGTAGAACAGGATGGCGTCGGCAGCGGCGAACACCCCGTTGATCAGCCCGCTCATGATCAGAAAGGCAGCCAGATACTGCGACACCCGGCTGGTGATGACACGCCAGGCCGCCACCACCACAAAGATGGTCATGAAGCTGTTGAGCACCACGAAGGGCATGGAGATGCCGTCGACACCGAGCTGGTAGCGGATGTTGAAGGCAGGGATCCAGGTGCGGTCCTCGACGAACTGCAGCGCTGCGGTCGTCGTGTCGAAGCCGGTCATCAAGGGAATGGTGACGGCGAAGCCCGACAGAGCCCCGATGAGCGCAAGCCAACGGGCGTTGGAAGGGGCTGCGTCGCGGCCTACCGCGAGCACGGCAAGGCCGAAGACGATCGGCACCCAAATGGCGAGGGTGAGGAGCGGAAGCTGGCTGGTGACCATGTTCAGGGGATCGCGTTCAGAGGCTCAGCCACAGACCGAGCAGCGCGACGACGCCGATGATCATGGTGAAAGCGTAGGTGTAGACGAAGCCGGTCTGGCCGTGGCGCACCCAGGCGGCGAGCCGCCCGACCAGGCCCGCCGAGCCGTTGACGAGGATACCGTCGATGACGGCACGGTCGCCGCGCTGCCACAGTTGCGCGCCTAGCATGCGCGCACCGTTGGCAAAGAACCACTGGTTGAAGTCATCGAAGCCGTACTTGTTCTCGAGGATGCGGTGGAGCCCCGCGAACCGCGCCTTGAAGGCCGCCGGAATATCGGGCCGCTTGAGGTAGAACACCGCCGCCACCACCACCCCGGAGAGCGCCAACCAGAACGGCAAGGTGCCGAGGCCGTGCAGGGCCATGGCGACCGGGCCATGGAAGGCCTCGGCCATCTCGGCGAGGGCGTGGTGAGTCTCGGCGATGAAGATGGCGTCCCCGAAAAAACCGCCGTACAGCATCGGGCCAATGGTGAGGTAGCCGATCACCACCGAGGGAATGGCCAGCAGCACCAGTGGCAAGGTGACCACCCACGGGCTCTCATGCGGGTTGTCGTGGGGACCAAGACCGTGGTGATGCGCGTGGTCATCGTGCTTGGCGGCAGCGTGGCTGTCGTCATGGCCGTGCGCGTCCTTGTGGGCACCGTGGCCATCGTCATGGCTCACATGCGCGGCAGCCAGCGCATGGCCATGGCCCGCCGCATGGCCGCCCTCACGCCAGCGTTCCTTGCCGTGAAAGACCAGGAAATACATGCGAAAGCTGTAGAAAGCGGTGACGAACACGCCAACCACCACGGCAAAGTAAGCGAACCCGGAACCCGCGATGTGGCTCTCGGCGACGGCCTCGATGATTGAATCCTTGGAGTAGAAGCCGGAGAAGAACGGCGTGCCGATCAACGCCAGCGAACCGAGCAGCGAGGTGATCCAGGTGATCGGCATGTACTTGCGCAGGCCACCCATGTTGCGGATGTCCTGATCGTGGTGCATACCCATGATCACGCTGCCTGCGGCGAGGAACAGCAAGGCCTTGAAGAAGGCGTGGGTCATGAGGTGGAACACCGCCACGCTGTAGGCCGACGCACCCAGGGCCACCGTCATGTAGCCAAGCTGGGACAGCGTCGAATAGGCCACCACGCGCTTGATGTCGTTCTGCACGATACCGAGGAAGCCCATGAACAAGGCGGTGATGGCGCCGATCACCAGCACCACCGAGAGCGCCGTCTCCGACAGCTCGAACAACGGTGACATCCGCGAGACCATGAAAATGCCGGCGGTCACCATGGTCGCGGCGTGGATCAGCGCCGAGATCGGGGTCGGGCCCTCCATCGAGTCGGGCAGCCAGACGTGCAGCGGAAACTGCGCGCTCTTGCCCATCGCGCCGATGAACAGGCAGATGCAGGCGATGGTCAGCAATGAGCCCTCGATTCCGGGGATCAGGCTCACCGTCTCGCCCGCCAGACCGGGTGCCGCAGCGAACACGGTGGCGTAGTCGAGGCTACCGAAGTACGCCGCCACCAGGCCGATGCCCAGCACGAAGCCGAAGTCGCCCACACGGTTGACCAGGAAGGCCTTGAGGTTGGCGTAAATGGCCGTCGGCCGGGTGTACCAGAAGCCGATCAGCAGGTAGGAGACGAGGCCCACCGCTTCCCAACCGAAGAACAGTTGCAGGAAGTTGTTGCTCATCACCAGCATGAGCATGGAGAAGGTGAACAGCGAGATGTAACTGAAAAACCGCTGATAACCCGGGTCGTCCTGCATGTAGCCGATGGTGTAGATGTGCACCATCAGCGAGACGAAGGTGACCACCAGCATCATCATCACGGTCAGCGGATCGATGAGGAAGCCGACCTCCATCTTGAGGTTGCCCGAGGTCGCCCAGGTGTAGAGCGCGCCGTTGAAGGTGTTGCCATGCACGATCACGTCTTGCGCGATGACGCAGCTGGCGATGAACGCCACCGCCACGCCCAGGATGGTGGCGGTGTGCGCACCGGCGCGGCCGATGGTTTTGCCGAACAAGCCGGCCAACAGCGCACCGGCGAGCGGCGCGAGGGGCACCAACAGATAGAGGGATTGCATGGACACGCGCGTCAGCCCTTGAGGGTGTTGATGTCGTCGACGTTGATGGTGCGCAGATTGCGGAACAACACCACCAGGATGGCGAGGCCGATGGCCGATTCGGCCGCCGCCACGGTCAGGATGAAGAACACGAACACCTGCCCGGCGATGTCGCCGAGGTAGTGACTGAAGGCGATGAAGTTGAGGTTGACCGCCAGCAGCATCAGCTCGATGGCCATCAACAGGATGATGACGTTCTTGCGATTGAGAAAGATGCCGACGATGCTGATGGCAAACAGCACAGCGCCAAGGATCAGATAGTGCGAAAGCGTGATCATGGCGCGCCCTCCCCGGCCGGCGCGGCATCCGGTTGGGCCCCGACCGGCGCCTCCGGCGCCAGCTGCAGCACACGGACGCGGTCTTCGCGCCGCACCTTGACCTGCTCGCCGACATCGTTGCGCTTGACCCCCTCGCGACGGCGCAAGGTCAGCGCGATGGCCGCCACGATGGCGACCAGCAGCAGTACCGCCGCCAACTCGAAGGCATACAGATACTGGGTGTAGAGCACCGCGCCGAGTTCACGCGTGTTGCTGTAGTCGAAGCCGTGCGCCTCCGGCGACGGCGCGCCGCGGAAGCCCTCGGCCGAGAGCACCAGCACCATCTCCAACACCATGGCGCCGGCGACCAGCAGACCGACCGGCAGGTGACGCCAAAAGCCCTCCCGCAGGGTGTCGAAATTGACGTCGAGCATCATCACCACGAACAGGAACAACACCATCACCGCGCCGACGTAGACCAACACCAGCGCGAGCGACAGGAACTCGGCCTCGAGCAGCATCCAGATGGCTGCTGCGCTGAAGAACGCCAGCACCAGAAAGAGCGCGGCATGCACCGGGTTACGGGCGGTGATCACGCGCAAACCGGCGAGCACCAGAATGGTTGCGAACACGTAAAAGATCGCGCTGAGGAAGTCCATGGGATGTCAGGCCTGTATACGGTCGCGGGTCTCAGCGGTAAGGCGCATCGGCGGCGCGTGCGGCGGCGATGTCCTTCTCATAGTGGTCGCCGATGGCGAGCAACATCTCCTTGGTGTACAGGAGGTCGCCGCGGCGCTCCCCGTGGTACTCAAGGATGTGCGTCTCGACGATCGAATCGACCGGGCAGGACTCCTCGCAGAAGCCGCAGAAGATGCACTTGGTCAAGTCGATGTCGTACCGCGTGGTACGGCGGGTACCGTCGTCGCGCTGCTCCGACTCGATGGTGATGGCCATCGCCGGACACACCGCCTCGCACAACTTGCAGGCGATACAACGCTCCTCGCCGTTGGGGTAGCGGCGCAGCGCATGCAGACCACGGAAGCGCGGTGACATCGGGGTCCGCTCCTCCGGATACTGCACCGTGACCTTGCGAGCGAAAAGCTTGCGGCCGGTGAGTGCTAGACCCTGCAGCAACTCGAGCAGGAGGAAGGTCTTGACGAAATCGCGGATGGCTTGCATGACTCACCAGACCCAGAACGGAGAGAGTTTCCAAGCGCCGACCACGAGGATCCAGACGATGGTCAGCGGGATGAACACCTTCCAGCCCAAACGCATGATCTGGTCGTAGCGGTAGCGCGGGAATGTGGCGCGGAACCAGAGGAAGCAGAACAACAGGAAACCCATCTTGGCGAACAGCCACGGCCAGCCGCCCGGGATACCGGGGATCGGCGACAACCAGCCCCCGAGGAACAAGCTGGTGGCCAAGGCCGACACCAGAATCATGTTGGCGTATTCGGCGAGGAAGAAGATGGCAAACGTCATCCCTGAATACTCGACGTGGAAGCCGGCGACGATCTCCGATTCGCCTTCCGCCACATCAAACGGCGCGCGGTTGGTCTCGGCCACACCGGAGATGAAGTAGACGACGAACAAGGGGAACAGCGGCACCAGGTTCCAGCTCAGCAGGCCCCAGTCACCCGCTTGCGCGTTGACGATGTCGAGCAGACTGAGGCTGCCGGCCACCATCAGCACACCGATCAGAGCGAAGCCCATGGCGATCTCGTAGGCGACGATCTGCGCCGCCGAGCGCATTGCGCCGAGGAAAGCGTACTTGGAGTTGGACGCCCAACCCGCCACGATGACGCCGTACACCCCCATCGATGTGAGCGCGAGCACGTACAGCAGGCCGGCATCGATGTCGGCGAGGATCGCCTCGGGGCCGAACGGCACCACGGCCCACGCGGCCAGCGCCGCCATGATGCTGATCACCGGCGCCAGCACGAACAGCGTGCGGTTGGCCCCGGTCGGGATGATGATCTCCTTGGTCAGCAGCTTGATCGCGTCGGCGATCGGCTGCAGCAGACCGGCAGGGCCCACGCGGTTGGGGCCGATCCGCGCCTGGATGTAGCCGATCACCTTGCGCTCTGCGTAGGTGAGGTAGGCCACCGCTCCCATTACCGGCAAGGTGATGGCCAGGATCTTCACCAGCGTCCAGGCGGTGAGCAGCGCCGGTTCCGGCAGCATGGTGGCGTCGATGAGACCGAAGAAAGGTTGCATCAAGCGGCCTCTACCTTGAGTGATCCAAACAGGCCACCCAAGGCCACTGTGGCGCAATGGCCTGCACCGATGCGAACGACTCCTGCAGCGACGCGGTCATCGACCTGCACGGTGAGCGCGGCACTCCCCCCCTGGGTCACACGCACCGCTTGACCATCGGCGAGACCCATTTGAGAGGCCGTCGCGCTGTGCATCTGCGCCACCGGCGCGCGCGCATCGGCGGTCTTTTGCAGGGCACGGG
>RFSW01000121.1 GCA_009923755.1 Betaproteobacteria bacterium
GCCCTGCTTGCCGCCGATGGTGACCTGATACCACTCGGAACCGTCTTTATCGACGCCGAGGATGCCGATATGGCCGACGTGGTGGTGGCCGCAGGCATTCATGCAGCCGGAGATGTTGAGTTCCAGCTCGCCGATGTCGTGCAGGTAGTCGAGGTCATCGAAGGCCTCCTGAATGGCCTGCGCCACCGGGATGCTCGGGGCGTTGGCGAGCGAGCAGAAGTCGCCGCCGGGGCAGCAGATGATGTCGGTGAGCAGGCCGATGTTGGGCGTGGCCAGACCGTGCTTGCGCGCCTCCTGCCACAGCGCGTGCAGTTGACCGAGTTCGACATCAGCGAGGATCAGGTTCTGCTCGTGCGAGACGCGGATCTCGCCAAAGCCGTAGCGCTCGGCAAAGTCAGCCACCACGTCCATCTGCGCGTCGGTGGCATCCCCGGGCGCGATGCCGGTGGGCTTGAGCGACAGCGTCACCGCGCGGTAACCCGGCTGACGGTGCGCGTGCACGCAGCGACGCACCCATGCGGCAAAGGCCGGGTCGCTGGCGATGGCGGTATCGAAGCCGGCGTCATGCGCCGGCAACTCGCGATAGGCAGGCGGCGCGAAGAACGCCGCGACGCGGTCGAACTCGGCTTGGGTGATGGTATTCGGGCTGTCCTTGAGGTGTGCCCATTCCGCTTCCACCTGCTGGCTGAACTCATCCGGGCCGAGCGCCTTCAGCAGGATCTTGATGCGCGCCTTGTAGGCGTTGTCCCGGCGGCCGTGCCGGTTGTAGACACGCAGGATGGCCTCGCAGTAGGTCAGCAGATGCTGCCACTCAAGGTGCTCACGGATCATGGTGCCAAGGATCGGCGTGCGGCCGAGACCACCGCCTGCCCAGACGCGCGCAGCGATGGTTCCGGCAGCGTCGCGGAAGAACTCGAGCCCGATGTCGTGCATCTGCACCACCGCGCGATCCTGCAGCGTGCCGCTGACGGCGATCTTGAACTTGCGCGGCAGCAGCGCGAACTCGGGATGGAAGGTGCTCCACTGGCGGAGGATCTCGGCCAGCGGGCGCGGGTCGATGACTTCATCCGGCGCGACGCCGGCGAATTGATCGGTGGTGATGTTGCGGATGCAGTTGCCCGAGGTCTGAATGGCGTGCATCTCGACCGTAGCCAGGTCGGCAAGGATGTCCGGCACCGTCTCGAGTGCCGGCCAGTTGTACTGGATGTTCTGACGCGTACTGAAGTGGCCGTAGCCGCGGTCGTATGTGCGGGCGATGTGGCCGAGCATGCGCATCTGCTGCGACGACAGGTGGCCGTAGGGGATGGCGACGCGCAGCATATGTACAGGCCGTTCTGCAGGCGCAGCGGACGGAACTCGTCCTCACTCAGCTCGCCGGCGAGGTAGCGGCGGGTCTGGTCGCGAAACTGGGCGACGCGTTCGTCGACGAGGCGCTGGTCGTAGCTGTCGTAGCGATACATGGCCGGCTTTGTTGAAAAAAGCCTTGCATTATACCCGGCGCCAGCCTGACCGGCGCCGGGGTGCGCGCGGGTTTAGCCCAGCGCAGCGACGGCAGCGGCGTAGTCCGGCTCGTCAGCGATCTCCGACACCAACTGGCTGTGCAGCACGGTGTTGTTCTCGTCGAGCACCAGCACGGCGCGTGCGGTGAGGGCGCGGATCGGGCCATCAACGATCTCGACCCCGTAGTCGGTATGGAACTCGCGGCCGCGAAAGGTCGACAGGGTGTGCACGTTATCAAGGGCGAAGGGAAGGTCGGCGGCAATCACCAGCACCACGGTGTTGTTCATCGCCGAGGCCTTCTCATTGAACACCCGCGTCGACTTCTGGCAGGTGGGCGTATCCAAGCTCGGGACGATGTTGAGGACCTTACGCTTGCCGGCAAAATCCTTTAGCGAGACGTCGGCGAGCGACTTGTCGGTCAAGTTGAAATCGGGGGCCTTGCTGCCAACAGCGGGCACGGTGCCTTTAATTTGCAGCGGGTTGCCTTGCAGGGTGACGGTGGCCATGGCGATGTCCTTGTAGGTCGGTTCGATGAGGTTAGATCGGTGCTGAGGCGTCAGAGCACCGCCGCAATGGCGTAGGCCACGGCGTCGATGTTCTTGCTGTTGAGCGCGGCCAGACAGATGCGGCCGGTGCCCACGGCGTAGATGGCGAACTCCTCGCGCAGACGCTCAACTTGCGCGGCGCTCAAGCCGGTATAGCTGAACATCCCGCGCTGCGCCGTGATGAAGTCGAAATCCTGCTTCACGCCGGCATCGGCGAGCTTGCGCACCAGCTGTTGGCGCATCTCGCGAATGCGCACCCGCATCTGGCCGAGTTCCGCTTCCCACGCCGCGCGCAGTTCCGGCGTGGCCAGCACGGCCGCGACCACCGCGCCGCCGTGGGTGGGCGGGTTGGAGTAGTTGGTGCGGATGACGCGCTTGAGCTGCGACAGCACGCGTGCCGTCTCGTCGGCGTCGGCGGTGACGATGGTCAAGGCGCCAACGCGCTCGCCGTAGAGCGAGAAGCTCTTGCTGAACGAGCTGGAGATGAAGAACTGCATGCCCGAGGCGGCGAAGGCACGCACCGCCACAGCGTCTTCATCGATGCCGTCAGCGAAGCCCTGGTAAGCCATGTCGAGGAAGGGGATCAGCCCGCCCGACTTGCAAAGCGCTACGACCTCGTTCCACTGCGCGCTGTCGAGGTCGGCGCCAGTGGGGTTGTGGCAACAGGCGTGCAGCACCACCACGCTGCCCGGAGGCAGGCGGTCGAGCGTGCTGCGCATCGCCGGAAAGTCGACGCCCCGCGTCTCGGCATCGAAGTAGGGGTAGGTGGCGACACCGAATCCCGCGGCCTCGAACAGGGCGCGGTGGTTCTCCCAACTCGGGTCGGAGATGTAGACGGTGGCGTGCGGGTTGAGGCGGTGCAGCAGGTCAGCGCCGATCTTGAGCGCGCCGGTGCCGCCGATGGCCTGCGCGGTGATCAGGCGCTTGTCCGCAGCGAGCTTGGAGCCCTTGCCGAACAGCAGGTCCTGCACCGCCGTGTTGTAGGCAATAGCGCCTTCGATCGGCTGGTAGCCGCGCGGCGGCTGGCCGGCCAATCGGGCAGCTTCGGCATCGCGCACCGCGGCCAGCAGCGGGATCTTGCCGTTGTCGTCGTAGTACACGCCCACACCCAGATTCACTTTGTTGGGGCGGGTGTCGGCGTTGAAGGATTCGGTCAGCCCGAGGATGGGGTCGCGTGGCGCCAGTTCGACGTCGGCGAAGATCGATGCGGTCATGCAAGCTCCAGAAGTTCGGCGGAGGGCCGGGACGTTGCCGCGAGCCGGACGGCTTGTCCCGCGTAAACTGTCCGGTTGAGCCTCCGCGTCGGCTGTCGCCCTGCGGCACGAGCGGGAGGCGCTTTTTGTGCGGCGCGGAATTGTAGCAGCAGGGGCGCGAGCTCCCAACAGGCCCATGGACCCTTCAGACACCCCACCCGACACCGGCCAGACGGTGACCTTCCCCGGCAGCGACTTCCGCTTGCGGCAGCCCTTCCCGCCGGCCGGCGACCAGCCGGCTGCGATCCAGAAACTGATCGAGGGCATCGAGGACGGCCTGGCTTTCCAGACGCTGCTGGGCGTGACCGGCTCCGGAAAGACCTACACCATGGCCAACGTGATCGCCCGGCTAGGGCGGCCGGCTATCGTCATGGCGCCGAACAAGACCCTGGCCGCGCAGCTGTACTCGGAGTTTCGCGAGTTCTTCCCGCACAACGCCGTCGAGTACTTCGTCAGCTATTACGACTATTACCAGCCCGAAGCCTACGTCCCGAGCAAGGACCTTTTTATAGAGAAGGACAGCGCGGTCAACGAGCACATCGAGCAGATGCGACTCTCCGCCACCAAGAGCCTGATGGA
>RFSW01000122.1 GCA_009923755.1 Betaproteobacteria bacterium
GCCCATCCTCCATGTGGTGCCGCTGCAGCTGCTGGCGTATCACACCGCCTGCGCGCGCGGCGCCGATGTCGACAAGCCGCGCAACTTAGCCAAGAGCGTAACGGTGGAGTAGAGCGGGGGCATACCCCGCCGGCGGATCAGGCGTCGACCGTCTGCGTAGCCCGTTGCGGGGAAGTGTCCGGTTGCCCGCTGCCCTCGATGCGGAACATCCGGCCCTCGACGTGCGAGCCTTGGTGGATCTCGAGCCGCACGTAGGAGATGTCGCCCGATACGCGGGCCGACTCGCGGATCTCGATGTATTCGGCGGTGACGTTGCCGTGCACCGTGCCGAGCACCACCACGCTGTGCGCCGACACGCTGCCGTTGACCACCGCGCTCGGCCCGATCACCACCACGCAGTCGCGCTTCGGCGTGCCCTGCAGGCTGCCGTCGAGGCGACCGTCGAAACGCAGGCTCTTCTCGAAGTGGAACACCACGCCGCCCGCGGAGACGCCGAGCGTGACGCTGCGGTCGACCAAGGTGTTGAGGTTGCCGTCCTCGATGCGGACTGATTTTCGACGATTGAAGAACATCTCACTTGTTCCCGTTGACCGGCACCAGCAGGGCCTCGCTCTGTGAGGCGTTGCCGGCTGGCGACAGCATGACCAGAAGGTGGGACGCGCCGGAGTTGAGGCGCCCCTGTATGGTTTCGGCGACTTTGGGCGAACGTACCGCGAGTCGGGTCGATCTGTCGACATCGAGCGGCAGCGAGGTGACCCGCCCGCCGCTGTTCGCCACCGGGTTGCGCACCGCCATGACGTCGAGGGTCATGCGGTCGCCGGGGCTGCCGCCGGGCGGTGTACGCAGCAGAATCTCGAAGCCGATCTCGTTGCCCTTGCGGCGGGCGACGACCTGGCTCAGGCGCTGCTGCGAGCGGTCGATCTTGAGAAGCCGGTCGGCCTCGGCCAGCCGCTCGGTCAGCGACACGCGCTCTGCTTCGAGCCGGGCGAGTCGCTGCTTCATCTCTTCGGCGGCCGACACATCGACGTTCTGCACCAGACGCTGAATGGCGATGCTGGAGATCAGGCGGCGCCACCAGACCTCATCCGGGACCTCGGTGGCGGGTGCCTGAGCCGAGGGCCAGCCGGCAATGAGTGTGATGCTGAGCGCGGCAAGTGCCGCGCACGCGATCTGCCAGCGGCGCAGGCGGCGGCCTGCGCTCACCACGACGGGACCGTCGATCAGCGGGTTCTTACGCGGCTGGAGCACGGTCCAGCGCGGCGCGATCGAGCGCGCCGCTGCCGAGGAACGGTTTGGGGTTGACCACGCGGCCGTCGATGACCAGTTCGAAATGCAGGTGCGGACCGGTGGAGCGGCCGGTGGAGCCGACGCGGCCGATGCGCTGACCAGGCGCCACCGCCATCCCGGTGGTGACCTCGATGCCCTCGAGATGGGCGTATCGCGACTGCACGCGGTCGCCGTGGCTGACGACCACCAGCTTGCCGTAGGCGTCTGCGGGGCCGATGAAGGTCACCACGCCCGGCGCCGAAGCGTTGACAGCGGTGCCGGCCGGCGCCGAGAAATCGATGCCGCGGTGGAAGGCCGGTTCCCCGGCGATCGGGTGCTTGCGCCAGCCGAAGCCGGACGAGACGTGGCCGCTGACGGGCATCTCCATAGCCCGCCCGAGCACCGAGCGCAGGGTCTCTTCACTGCGCGACAGTTGGCGCTCGAGTTCTGCCTGCAATTGCGCAGCGCGGCTCTCGAGTTCGAGGATGGCGACCTTTTGCAGGCCTTCGCCGCCCGCCTCGAGGAGGCTCTGGCGCTGCAGGGGGCCGTCGCCGCCGGCGCTAGGCTGCACATCCATGGCCGCCTCCAGGCTCTCGATGCGGGTGCGCAACTCGCCGATCTTGCCGGCCAGAACGTCGTTGCGTGAGCCGTCCCAGATGTCGACGACGCGCTGCAGGATGGTGAGATTGGCGCCACCGGTGACCCACGCGATGAGGCTGCCGCCAAACAGCAGCACGCTGGCGAACAGTACCGCCACAACGATCTGCCAGTTGCGGATGTGCAACGAGCGCGTACGACGGCCGGCATGGGTGACGAGGATGATCTGCATGACGTAGCGGTGCGGCTTGGGGCCGTTGACCTATGACCTCTGCGGGGGGCGGAAACTATAGCACGGTGATTTCGCTGAGCCTCGCGGCTTGCCAGCCCCTGCGCGGACTGTGCGATGATGCAAGTGCCGTCCGCGGGAACGCTTTTGCGCGGGCGCTTACCAAGAGCCGATATGCCGAGACTGCGCGACGGGCTTCTGCCCGCATTGATTCTCTCTCTGCTGCTGTTGCAGTACGCAGCAGTGGGGCACGTGCTCGCGCACATGGGTCTTGGGCATCACGGCGTCTGGGCCGGTGCGCCGCTGGTCGACGATGACTTCGACGCCGGCCAACAGCCGGGCGGTTGCGAGGCGCCACAATTGCATGCGGTGATCAACGGCGTGCCGTTCGCGGCCGCCCCCGCAGTGCCCGTCTTCGACGCCGAAACCTCGGCGCAGACGACTTTCCTCCTCGCGGTCGCTGATCGTGAGGAGCCCGAACCGCTAGGACGCGGCCCACCACGCTCCCTCTGACCATCTAAGGCGCCGCCGCGGTTCTGTGGCGGCATCGATGTGATCAGTTCGCCCCCCTCGGGGCGATAGGAGCAATCCATGAAGAAGACCCTCCTGGCCGGCCTCGTCGCCGGTCTGCCGGCCTTTGCGTCGGCGCATGAAGTCACCCCCCTCAAGGCCAAGCCGGTCGATGTGACCGCGCTGCCGTTTGCCGGTCACGATGAACTCCGCGCCGCGCAGCCGGTTTCGGTGCTGTTCGGCGACCGGCTCGACGAGGTGCGCCACCAGTCGCTCGGCGATGCGCTGAGCAACCTGCCGGGCGTGCAATCCTCCGCTTTCGGCCCCGGCTCGAGCCGACCCGTGATCCGCGGTCTCGACGCCGGCCGCGTGCGCGTGCTGGATGGCGGACTCGATGTGCTGGACATGTCCGTCTTCAGCCCGGACCACGCGGTCACCAGCGATAACGTGTTCGCCCAGCAGATCGAGGTCATCCGCGGCCCGGCGTCAGTCCTTTATGGCGGTGCGGCGATCGGTGGCGTAGTCAACGTCTTTAGCAACCGGCTGCCGCGCGAGGCCATGGATGGCGTACATGGCCGTGTGGTGAGCCGCTACGACTCGGCCACCCGTGGTTGGCTTGGGGGTGTGCAGGTGGACGGCGGCAACGGCCGCATGGCTTACAACGTCCAGCTCTCGGGTCAGCGCGCCAATGACCTGCGGGTGCCGGGCGCGGTGCTGCTGGAGGACCCCGGTTTCGTGCGCGGCCGGGTGCCCGGTAGCGCCAGCGATACCAATGAGGGCTCGTTCGGCACCTCGTTCACTGGCGACAAGGGCTACCTCGGGTTTTCCGTGAGCCGTACCGAGCGCGACTATGGCGTGCCGACCCTGCACCTGGCCGACGGTGAGCTGCCAGTGCGCATCGACATGCAGCGCAACCGTTACGAGACCGCCGGCGAATGGCGGCCGGGCGGTGCGGTGGAGCGCATCCGCTTTTCCGCCGCCCATACCGACTATGGGCATAACGAACTGGAGCGTGAAGCGGCCGGTGCCCCGTTCGGTGTCGCCACCCGGTTCGCCAGTCGCGGCAACGAGGGCCGGGTGGAGGTGACGCTGGCCGATGTGCTGGGTTGGCGTACCGCCCTCGGTGCCAATGCCAACCGGCGCGAGGTCTCCACGCGCGGCGAGGAGGGCCTGCTCAACATCTCGGGCCCGGTCGATTCGACCGGCCGCGGGGTGTTCGCGGTGGCCGAGCGCGACCTTGGCCCGGTGCACGTGGAGCTGGG
>RFSW01000123.1 GCA_009923755.1 Betaproteobacteria bacterium
CCGCCATGATGGCGTTCTTCCTGCTGATGTGGCTGCTCACATCAGTGAACAAGGCCAAGCTCGAGGGCATCTCCAACTACTTCAAGACGCCACTCAAAGTGGCCTTGGTCGGCGGCGGCTCCGGTTCCAAGGCGAGCCTGCTGCCGAATCAGGGTGACGGCATCCTCAAGCAGCCCGGCACCAAGCCGCTGGAGGGCAAAGGCGAGAAGCCGGAAAAGGGCGATGGCGAGAAATCGGGCCGGGGCGATTCAGACGCTGAAAAGATCGCCGAGGGTATCCGCGCCACAGTCGAGAAACGCAAGCTCGAAGAACTCAAACAACAGATCGAGGAGGCCATCGGGGTGGTGCCTGAGCTGGCCAAGTTCAAGGAACTGATCAAGATCGAGCTGACTACCGACGGCCTGCGTCTTCAGATCATGGATGACCAGAACCGCCCCTCCTTCGATCTCGGCAGCGGGCGTATGAGGGAGCACACGTCTGCGGTCTTGAAGGAATTGGCGGTCCTGCTCAATCAGGTGCCGAATCGCATCAGCATCTCCGGCCACACCGACTCCAAGCCCTTCGCTGGCGGACTCGCTGGCTACTCGAACTGGGAGCTGTCGGCCGACCGGGCCAACGCTGCCCGACGCGAGCTGGTGAGCGGCGGCATCGAGAATGACAAGATCCTGCGCGTGGTTGGACTGGGCTCGTCCTCCCCGTTCGACAAGGACAACAGCGCCAACCCGATCAACCGTCGGATCACCATCATGGTGCTCAACAAAAAGGCTGCCGAGATTGTCAGCAGCGACGGCGGAAGCCTCGACATCTACCGCCCGGTAGACATCAAACCCGAACAAGTTGCGCCACCGGAAGCGCCCAACCGCGGACGCTGAAGCGTCGCCGTCGCCGCTACGAAAGGCGGTGCTGTGCCTGGTCGGCGCGAGTGCGACGGTGGCGCTGCTGATGTTCGCCCTGCCACCGCACGACGAGACGCTGTTGCAATGGGCTTGGCTGCATGGCGCCATCTCCGCGTCGATGGCCTGGGCCACCACCCTACCACGCTGGTGGGTACCGATCCTGCTGTTGTTCGCACCGGCCGCGCTGCTCGCGCTGACGCTGGAGATCCCCCCGCTGGTCTGGCTGCTCGCCGCCCTGTTGCCCTGGCTCGTGTTTCGCGGCGCCCTGCGCGACCGCGTACCGTTGTTCCTCAGTGACCAACCCGCCATCGACCGGCTGCTCGAACTCGTCACCAGCGAGCACCCGGTGAGCGTGGTCGACCTCGGCTGCGGCACTGGTGGGCTCTTGCAAGCGCTGCGTCGGGCCCGGCCCATCGCCCGTCTGCGCGGTGTCGAGAACGCCCCGCTGACCTGGCTGATCGCACGCTGGCGGCTACGGGACGCGGCCGTCGATGTAGCCTACGGCTCGATCTGGGATGAACCGCTCAGCCACCACGATGTGGTCTATGCCTATCTTTCACCTGCCGCCATGCCCCGGCTGTGGGCCAAGGCCTGCCAGGAAATGCGCCCGGGCAGCCTGCTGGTAAGCAACAGTTTTGAGGTGCCCGGCGTACCGGCACAGCACATCCTCACACTCAGCGGCACCGGGATGGCGACCGCGTTGCACGTCTGGCAGATGAGCGAGGACGGCACGGCATCCGCCGCCCACGCCGGCTGACGCCCGTCTCAACGCTGCAGCAGGCGCGCCACCGGACCGAACGAGCGGCGATGCGCTGCGCACGGGCCGAGGCGCTGCAAGGCCTCCAGATGCGCGGGCACCGGATAGCCGGCATGCCGCTCGAAACCATAGCCCGGGTGCGCCTCAGCCAGCTGCCGCATCACCGCGTCGCGAGCCGTCTTGGCAAGGATGGACGCCGCCGAGATGGCCGGCTCGCAGGCGTCACCTCCGACGATGCAACGCGTCATATGCGGCCAAGGCGGGGCGCGGTTGCCATCGACCCAGACCTCCGCCGGGGGCACACGCAGCGCATCGACGGCGCGCTGCATGGCAAGAAAGGTCGCCTGCAGGATGTTCAGGCTGTCGATCTCCTCGACCGAAGCCCACGCCACCGCCCAGGCGCGGGCGCGCTCGCGGATGCGCAGTGCGAGGACGTCGCGACGCGCGGCCGTGAGCTGCTTGGAGTCAGCGATACCCGTGGCGTCAAAGCCGTCGCCGAGGATCACTGCAGCCGCGCAGACCGGCCCGGCCAGCGGGCCGCGACCGGCCTCGTCGACCCCGGCGACGATCACGCTGGACCCGCCTTCGCCGCGAGCGGGCCCAGCAGCGGGGCCATCGCATCGACGATGGCAGCGGCAGTGTCGGCACGCAGCGCTTCATGGATGTCGCGGAAGGCCGCTTGCTGGGCCGCCGCCTGGGGGTTGTCGAGCTGACCCTCGAGCGCCACGGCGAGCGCCTCCTCGGTCGCCGCGTCCTGCAGCAGCTCGGGCACGATCTCGCGCCCGGCAAGGATGTTCGGCAGGCCGACCCACGGCAGATAACCGCGACCGCGCATCAGCTGGTAGGACAGCCACGGCATGTGATAGCTGATCACCATCGGCTTCTTCAACAACGCCGCCTCCAATGTGGCAGTGCCGCTGGCGATCAGTGCCGCGTCACAAGCCTCGAGCGCCTGATGCGCGTGGCCGAACATCACCTGGAAACGGTCATAGCGCGCCGAGTGCGCACGCAGCATGCGGTCGAACAGGTCGAAGGTCGGTCGGGTCGCCAGTGGGACGAGAAACAAGGCCCCGGGGTGTCGCTCCAGCAGCCGCTCTGCGGCTCTCACGAAACGCAGGCCCAGATGCTCCACCTCGGCCATGCGCGAGCCCGGCATCAGCGTGACCACCGGGCCGGACGCAGGGTCGATGCGCAGTGCCCGGCGGGCGCCCATCGTATCCGGCTGCATGGGCAGCATGCTGGCCAGCGGATGGCCGACGTAGCTCACCGGGATGCCGGCTGCCTGGTACAGCGGCGGCTCCATCGGGAACAAGGCCAGCACGCGGCCCGCCGCCCGACCGATCCCGCGAATACGCTTACCGCGCCAGGCCCAGATCGACGGGCTGACATAGTGGAGGGTGGCGATGCCAGCAGCGCGCAAACGCCGCTCCAGCGCAAGGTTGAAGTCAGGGGCGTCGACACCGACGAAGACATCGGGCCGCTGACTCAGAAAGCGGCGAGCGAGCTGCCCTCGGATGCGCAGCAACGCCGGCAGGCGGCGCAGCACTTCGACGTATCCCCGTACCGCAAGCATCTCTTGGGGGAACACGCTGTGCATGCCGGCGGCCAGCATCTTCGGACCACCGATGCCGACGAAGCGCGCATCCGGCCAACGCGAGCGCACCGCCTCGATAAAACCGGCACCGAGCAGGTCGCCAGACGCCTCGCCGGCAACGATGCCGATCAGCGTGAGCATGATGATGGTGACGAACACCGCTGCGGTGTTGCCCTGGCCTTCGCTGCTGACGAGCAGGAAGCCCAGGCCGAGGTTGCCGCCGACAAGCTCGCCGACCGTGACGCCGATCACCGCCAGCGTCGATCCGATGCGCAGGCCCGAGAACAGCGCCGGCATCGCCGACGGGAACTCCACGAGCCGGAAGATCTGCAGGCGCCGGCCGTTGAGCGTGCGCACCAGGTTGATCATGTCGGGGTCGACGGTGCGGATGGCCGACAGCACGTTGACCATGATCGGGAAGAAGAC
>RFSW01000124.1 GCA_009923755.1 Betaproteobacteria bacterium
CGGCCTGTGCATGGCCGAGTCGCGGCGCCTGTCCAACCTCGGCGCGGTCGGGCTGCTGGTCCGCGACCAGGCGACCTTGCGCGACTCGCTGGACGTGCTCGTGCGCCACCAGGGGCTGCTGAACGGGTCCCTGACGCTGATGCTGGAGCAGCATGCGGATCTGGTCGTGCTGCGCGAGGAGGTGCCTTTGGCGAAATCGTGTCGCTCCAGCAAGAGGGTGGCCAAACCCCGCGATGCGGCATCAACAGCAATACCCAATCCGGTGGCGCCACCACCCACCACCAGCAGTTGCGCATTGCCGGAAGACGGCGCCGCCCACTGGTAGCTGCCGTCTGCAAAACTGATGCTGCCGGCCGCAGCGCCCGCGCTGCCCAGCAAGGAGCCCACGCTTGTTGTGGTTGAGGAGGCCATGCCGGCGATATTGCCAAGCTTGATATCCCCGTTACCAAGGAAAGACAGCGTATAGCCGAGCGAGGCATCGGCCGTTACGTTGCCGGCGATGCTCACCCCCCCCGACAGCGAGGACAGGGTGGTGGAGCCGGCTACCGCGAGCGTGCCGCCATAGGTCTGTGCCCCAGTGGTGCGCACACCTTGTGCAACGCGTGTGTTGAGGTTGCTCGACAGACTGCTCAAGCGGTTGGTAGAGCCCACCGCGCCGAGCAGTGACAGGGTCGGGGCCGACGTGGCCCCGGCTTGTGCAACGACACTCAGCGACCGCGTGGTGCCAGCCGCCGAGTCGATGGCGCTGGTAAAGGTGAGGTCTTGGGCCAGGCTCAGGGTGATGTCGCTGCCGAGTGTCACGGCACCGGCAACCGAGACGCCGGTGGTGCCGGTACTGAAGAGTGGCCCCGAGAAACGGTTGGTGGTGGCTGTTTGCGTGGTTGTGGTGGGTGTCGAGACCACCGCGCCGTCGACGACCGTCGAGACCGTGGTGATCGCGGTGGTCGTGGTAGTGCGCGCGAAGTTGACACCGTTGCCGAACAGAACAAGCGCATTCGGGACTCCGCCACCGCGCAAGTCGAGAGCTGCACCCGAAGCGATGTTGACGGCGCCTCTGCCAAGCGGCGTACTTGTGCTGCCCGAGACGGTGCCGGGGAGCTGCGAGATCCAGCCTTCTTCGATATCGATCCCGCCGGTGTGGGTGCTGTTGCCTGCGAGGGTGAGCTGGCTGCCGCCGGTCTTGCGCAGTTTGCCGCCAGTGCCGGTAAAGCTCAGTGCGTTGACCACCTCGTCGGCAACGATCTCCGAGGTGGCGGTGGTCGTGGTGGTAAGGCCCGCGGTGGTGGTGGTCGAGCTGGTGACGGTCTGCGAGCCGCTGACATCGATGGTCAGTGTCTTGTCACCCAGGTTCACGCTGCCAAGGGTTCCGATTCCGGCCGGACTCGACTGGTAAGACGGGTTGAATGCGGTCGCGGAAAAGTCGCGGAACGTCGTGCCAGTCCCAGTGATGCCGGAGATGTCGACGCTGGCGGTGATATCGGCGTTGAGCCGTCGATGTTGCCCGAGCCGGTGAGCACGAGCGTGCTGCGGTTGAGGATCGACGTGAAGCCGCTGTAGGTGTTGGTGCCGGCGAGCGTAAGCGTGCCGCCGGAAATCCGCAGTCCGCCCGTGGGCTCGGCCGTGGCACCCGTTGCGAGCGGACGGTCGGAAATCACCCCGCTGAATGCGGCCGCGGTATTGTCGAGGGTGCCCAAGCCATTTGTGATGTTGAGCACCTGGTCACGCTGCAACAGCACCGAGCCGGCGCCAGCGAGCGACTTGACGGACACGACCCTGCCCGCGCTTCCGGCGCCGGCATCGAGGGTGGCGCCGGATTGAACCTGCACCGAGGAGCTGCTGGAGAGGGCGCTGCCAGAGGCGTTGCCAACAACGAGGGTGCCGCTCTTTATGATGGTGCTTCCGGAGAAGCTGTTCGCTGCGGAAAGGGTCAGCACACCCGTGCCGCGCTTCTCGAGGCCGTTAGCCTCGCCCATGGTGCCGGCGATAGCCCCGGAGAGCGTGATGTTGCCCGCGCCCCCGATGGCTGCACCTTCTCCCACCCTAATGACGGTACCTGAGCTGTCGCGAGGTGACTTGAGGGTGATTGTGCCGGCGACCGTTGACGCGTTGCTCGCGGAGGAGTTGATGAGCGCGCCGGGGTTGGAGGTGCCCGTGGTGTCTCCGGGTACAGGGGTGCCAATTCCGCTGAGACTGAGTGCTTGGCCGGATTGGCTGAGTGACTGGCCGTTGAGGTCGAGCGTGCTGCCCGCCTTCACGGTGATTGCGCCACTGCCGAGGGCATCTGTCACTCCGAGCTTGAGTGTGCCGCCGCTGACCGTGGTGCCGCCGGTGTAGGTGTTGGCGGCCTGCAATTGGAGCTCGCCCGTTCCGCTCTTGCTCAGGCTGGTGGCACCCGAAACGATACCAACGATGCTGCTTGAAGCCGCACTCGATGAGACATCCAGCGAGCGCAGGCCGGACGTGGCGCCCTGAATGTTCACTGCCCCGCTGCCGGCGTTAATGTTCAGCGATGGGGTGCCGCCATTGACTGAAATCTGGAGCTTCCACTGCGCCAGGTTGGCGTTTATCTCCTGCCCGTAGGTCGATGTGGACGTCCAGTCAGGATGACCGGAGGTTGCGTTGCCAAAGCCAATTTCAGCGGGGCCGTTGGGCCGGTGCATATTCCAGGCCATGATGGTCTGGCGGTCGGTCAGGTTGTGGACCTGGAAGCTCCCATGGCCGTTGGTGTTTGAATTGCGGGTATCGTCAAAATCGTATGTCGAACCGCTGCCAAGTTGTAGGCCCGCGCTGCTGAGCAGCGAGCTTGTCGCCGGGCTGTAGTTGTAGGACCAGATTTCCAATGAGCCCGTTTTGGCCGAGCCGGATATCACGCCACCTGAACTCAGGGCAGTTGCAGCCGATCCGGTAACATTCGACGTCACCGACAGGTTGTTGACGATGCGTTGTTGCACCAGATCCCTGTCGCCAGCGTCATCCGGAATCCGAAGGGAAGCAACAGTGGCACCCGCCCAAGCATCGAAACTCGCCTCGGCGAAATTGATCGTGCTTCCGCGCGTGAGCTCCATCCGGTAGGTGATGCGCGAGAAGTTGCCCGTGAACAAGGCGGCCGCATCGCTAGCACCGAGACCGTATCCGCTCGAGTACGCAACAGTTCCGTTGGCAAGCCGGCTCGGACTCGTAGTCTGATACAGCAGGGTGGGTGTAAGACTTGAGAGCCCGGAAATGGCACCAAGGATGCTCACCCCGCCCGCGGCCGAGTCAAGATTCACATTCGCACCCACCCCGAGGTTGCCCGCGTAGGACTGAGCGCCACTGGTCGTCACCGAGCCATAAAGAATCGAGTTTCCTGAGACCGAGAGGCTGGCGGCAGATACGCTGTTGCGGAAAATCGCGTCACCGGAGGCATTCGCAACGCTGAGCCCGATGCCGGATCCGGACAGCGCACCGTTGATGTCGAGTGTGCCGCCCGCCGTCAGCACGCGGCTGCTGCCTGCAGTGCCGCCGAGTGCAACGGCGCCGCTGTACGACTGTACGCCAGCGGTGGAGACATCTCGCGAGAGCGTAATGTTGGTCGCGGCGATGCTCAGATTACCGGCATTGCTCGGCGCGCCAATGGCGCGTGTGAGGGTGACTGCGGCATCGACGTCGAAGGCGCCGCT
>RFSW01000125.1 GCA_009923755.1 Betaproteobacteria bacterium
TCATTGGGGTGCGGCGCCCGAACGGGTGAATGCGCGTGAACCAGCGTTCATGGCGATGGTGACAACCCTACTTTCCGAACTAACATTTTAATCTGAATGTCATGGGAGCGGGATTTTTGACTTTGCAAGATGTACGAAAGCTCGCGAGCGGTTCGATAGTGATCACGCGGGTGCCCAGCTGCGATCTGCCCGCCACCCCTCAAACCGCAAGCCGGATGGTCGCAAACTCTTGCGATTCAGCGATCCGCGTTTTGACGCGAGCACGGACTTTGTGCACAGTCGAGAGCTGATGCCGTCATCAGCAGGCCGACGCGATGCTTGTGTAGTCTGCGGCTGAGTCGGTAGAGTGCGTCTGGTTTTGCGGGCAGTCTCGATCTACGCGCAGCGAAGGTCAGGTTGCACAGCCGCCGAGCGCGTTGCCCCATTCCCCATGCCCGTGTCCGGTTCATGAAGATCGATTTCCTTGGTTGTAGCGGTGGTATAGAGGGCAGCACGCCGGTCGGCAAGTCGTTGAACGACTACGCCCGCACGACGTGTTATCGCCTCAACGGGCATGTGCTGATTGACGCCGGTACCGGCGCTGGACGCATGGGAATGTCAGAGATGGTGCGCATCGAACACATCCTTCTGACCCATGCGCACCTCGACCACATCGCGTGCCTGCCGCTGATGATCGACACCATCGCTGGCTTGCGCAAGACGCCGACTTGCGCGTGGGGCTTGCCGGGTGTGTTGAATGTGCTGCGTACGCACATCCTCAACGATGCCGTTTGGCCGGACTTCACCGCCATCCCCTCGCCGGAGCACCCGTTTCTCACGTTGAACGAGTACCCGGCGTCCGGCCGGCTCGAGGTGGAGGGGCTGAAGGTCGAGTTGCTATCAGCTACCCACGGCATCCCCGCGTGCGGCTTGCTGGTGCGCGATGGTGACCATTCGGTGGCCTTCTCTGGCGATTCAGGGCCGGATCCGACGTTCTGGGCGTCGGCTGCTGCCGCGCCGGACCTCACTGCAGTGGTGGTGGAGTGTTCCTACCCCAACCGAGAAGCCGAACTCGCGCGCATCTCCAAGCACATGCATGTAGACGAGGTGGTACGTTTGAGCGCCATCCTGCCGCGTCACGTGTCTCTGGTGATCGTGCATCGTAAGCCGGGGCGCGAGCGTGAGATCCAGGCCCAACTCAATGCCGCCCTCCACGATCGGCGTATGGAGTTTCCTGTCAGCGGGGACTCCATCGATTTTCCGTTGTAACGCCGGCGCAAGCCGGACCCCGTAACTTTGTAAACGATGGCGTCGTATCGGCGTCACGGCCATGACAGGAGATCGATGATGTTGAAAGGCAAGTGTGCAGTGGTGACGGGTTCGACCAGCGGGATCGGCTTGGGGATCGCGGAAGGCTTTGCGGCTGAGGGCGTTCATCTCGTCATCAACGGCTTTGGCGATGCCACCGAGATCGAGGGCATCCGCGCCGGTCTGGAGAGCAAGTTCGGTGTCAAGGTGATCTACGACGGCGCCGACATGAGCAAGCCCGAGCAGATCGAAGCGATGATGGACAACGCTGCCAAGGTTTTTGGCGGGGTCGATATCCTCGTCAATAACGCCGGCATCCAGCACGTCTGCCCGGTCGAGGAGTTTCCGACCGCCAAGTGGGACGCCATCATCGCCATCAACTTGAGCTCGGCCTTTCACACGACCAAGAAGGCCGTGCCCTACATGAAGAGCAAGGGCTGGGGCCGCATCATCAACGTGGCGTCCGCCCATGCCATGGTCGCTTCCAAGTTCAAGAGCGCGTACTGCGCCTCCAAGCACGGCATCATGGGTTTCACCAAGACGGTGGCGCTCGAAGTGGCTGAGGTCGGTATCACTTCCAACGCGATTTGCCCGGGTTATGTGCTGACGCCGCTGGTCGAGAAGCAGATTCCGGACACCGCGAAGGCCCGCGGCATCACCGAAGACGAAGTCAAGCGCGATGTGCTGCTGGCGGCTCAGCCGACCAAGCAGTTCGTCACCACCCAGCAGGTTGCCGGCACCGCGGTGTTTCTCTGCTCGGATGCTGCGGCATCGATCACTGGCACCAACATCATGGTCGAGGGCGGCTGGACGGCGCAGTAAAGGCTGTGCCCCCGGGCCGCCGCCGGCGGTCCGGGAATCCGCGCCGGTCGGCGTTTTGCCGACGCGTGTGACCACAGGAGCAGAAGACATGGCAACACCCAAGAACAGCGCCACGCAGGCGGCTGTGCGCCGCACCACCACCCGCTCGCGCAGCACAAGCACCGCGAGCAAGGCTGCACCCGCCACCACAACCGCCAGCGCCGCGTCGACCGCCGCAGCCGCGGCAGGCGCCAGCGCGCCAGCGACAGGCGAGCGCCCGTCGGCTGCAGCTGCGCCGTCGATCAAGACGTCCACCACCGGCCAACGCAAGAAGGTCAGCCTTGCCCTTCAGGGCGGCGGCGCGCATGGTGCGTTCGCTTGGGGCGTGATGGACAAGATCCTCGAAGACGGTCGTCTCGAGATCGAGGGTCTGTCTGGCACGAGTGCCGGTTCGATGAATGCTGCCGTGGCAGCCTACGGCTTGATCAAAGGGCCGGAGGGTGCGCGCGAGGCGCTGCACGAGTTCTGGCATTCCATCAGCAAGGCTGGCGAGCGTTTTAGCCCCTTGCAGCAGACGCCTTTTGAGAAGTTCTTCCATGGTTGGAAGATCGAGCACTCGATGGCCAACCAGATGTTCAAGTTCATGTCGCACACGCTGTCGCCGTACCAAATCAACCCGCAGAACTTTAACCCGCTCAAGGATGTGCTGGAGTCGGTGGTGGACTTCGAGGAGTTGGAGCAGCACAGCAAGACCAAGCTGTTCATCACCGCGACCAATGTGCGCACTGGCAAGGCGCGGGTGTTCGACGCGCCGGAGGTCACTGCCCAGGTGTGTCTGGCCTCGGCTTGCCTGCCTTACCTGTTTCAGGCGGTCGAGATCGAGGGCGAGCACTACTGGGACGGTGGCTTCATGGGCAACCCGGTGCTCTATCCCTTGTTCTATCACACCGAATCGCGCGACGTGATCATCGTCCACATCAACCCGATCGAGCGCCCGGGCCCGCCCACCGCCATCGAGGACATCTACAACCGCGTCAACGAGATCAGCTTCAATACCAGCCTGATCAAAGAGTTGCGTGCGGTAGCCTTTGTCCAGAAGATGATGGACGAGGGCTGGATCAAGGACGAGTACCGCGACAAGATGAAGTACGTCCTGATGCACTCGATCCGCGCCGACAACGCCATGAGCGACCTGTCGGTGACCACCAAGTTCGCCTGGCAATGGGAGTTCCTCACCATGCTGCGCGACCGTGGCCGTGCCTACGCGCAGCAGTGGATCGCCGACAACTACGACCATGTTGGCGTGCGCTCGTCGGTCGATATTCACAAAGAGTTCCTGTAACCGGGGCGCGCGTCGGGCGGCTCCGGTCGCCCTTCTGCGCTCCAGCCGATGAAGTCGTTTGCTGTGAGACCGCAGTTCCCATGCCCTTTTGGAGAGAACCATGAACGTTGATGAGATCCTCAAGCTGCCTTCGATGCCGGC
>RFSW01000126.1 GCA_009923755.1 Betaproteobacteria bacterium
GGCGGCACCATCGTCGCCTGGTCCGATGTCAACAACAGCCAATCCGTCACCACCGTCTCAGGCACCCTCACCGCCCAAGGCGGCACCACACAAGGCAACGGCGGCAACATCGAAACCTCCGGCCACCAACTCAAGGTCGATGGCATCACCGTCAATGCCTCCGCACCCAACGGCACCGCAGGCAACTGGCTGCTCGACCCGTACAACATCACCATCTCCGCCGCGCCCTCGCCGGCAGAGGCCAATACCTCCAGCACCACCACCAACGGCACCAACACCATCCAGTCGAACGCCACCGGCGCCGTCATCCACAACACCACCATCGAGGCAGCACTCAACAGCGGTACCAATGTCACCGTCCAGACCGGCGGAAGCACGACCGTCGGCACTGACCCCGGCCATATCACTGTCGCCAGCAGCATCACCAAGAGTGCTGGCACAGACGCAACGCTCACCTTGAAGGCTCACAGCGCAGTGTCTGTAGAGGCTGGCATCACGAGCACTTTCGGCAAACTCAATGTTGTGCTCTGGTCAGACTTCGATGGCACACAAGACGGGGGTATCGGCGGCATCAAAGCGCCCATCAGCACCAATGGCGGCCACCTTTGGGCTGGCGGTACAGCGCCTGGCGGCGGCAGCAGCACCTGGAACGGCCTCACGGTCGGCAACGGCCCTTCGGTCGGCTCTGCGGGCGCCAATGTCAACCCCTTCGACCTCAGTTCAAGCATCAGCACCGCAGGTGGTGATGCGCTGCTGTGGGCCGGCACCAGTTCGGCAGATACCACTCGCAATGGCCTGGGGATCAAAAAGAGTGGCTCAGTCGACCCATCGATCAACACCGGCTCGGGCGACCTCACCCTGATCGCCCGCTCGCTCTACAACTGGGATAACTCAGGCGCCACCCTCGGCGTCTCCACCACCGGCACGCTCACCCTCGCACCCGATACCGCGAGCGCGTGGTCGAGCTTCAATTGGAACGGATCCTTCAGCGGCACCAACAACGCCGACTTCACGCTGAACAACATCGGCGGCGCAGGACAGCCTCTCAAGATCAGCAACGTCGCCAACCTCGGCGGCCTCAACATCGGCGGCTACGGCAGCGTCACGAACACCAGCAATGTCACGGTGAGCAGCGCGATGGGCCTCTCGGGTCCCATAGATATCCGCGGTGGCACGGTGTCGGTCGGCAACAGCATCAGCACCTCGGGCAGCGCCAACATCAACCTAACTGGCTCCGCCGCCATAGATCTTTTGGGCACCGGGCGAATCAACAGCTCGGCTGCCAACGTCACCCTCGCCTCACCGCTGGTCTACGTCCGCAGCGGCTCGGGCAGCGTGATCCAGACCGGTGGCAACGTGAGCGTTAGCACTTCCGTCACCGGCAACCTGAACAACGACCATCTCAAGTTCGCCAACCGCGCGGTGGACGCCACCGACATCGACATTCTCAACACCCAGGGCAACAATTTCCTGCTGGGGTTGAAGTACGACGATACCGCGGGCCTGTTTATCGAGGACATCCGCAATCTCAACGCCAGCGGCACCCTCACGCTCGGCTCCACCGTCGACAACGGGTCCCAGATTTGTGGCTTCCACTGCCGCCTGACCGCAGTCTCGGGCTTCAATCTCACCTCGACCGACCTTTCCGGCAACCTCAAGCTGATGTACCGGGTCATCGACGCGGCGAGCGGTTCAAGCTTTGCACTTGGCAGCGGCCAGTCGCTGACGCTCCAGACGCTCAGCGGCGATGGCGCCACCAGCACATTTGCAGCGACCATCAGCGGCGCCGGGTCACTGATCAAGAGTGGCAACGCGAGTCTGACGCTGTCTGGCACCAACACCTACACCGGCGGCATCGACGTGAACGGCGGCATTTTGCAGGCGGGCTCCGACAGCGCCTTTGGCTCCTCCGCCATCAGATTAGCCGCCGGCACCACGCTGCGCGCCTCGAACAGCGCTGGACAGTTGGCAGGGACCGGTGTTGAGGCTGTGACACGCACGCTCAGCAACAACGTCGCCCTGGATGGCGAGACCATCGTCGACACCAACGGCAATACCTTCACTCTCTCGGGTGTGGTCTCGGGGACGGGCGCTCTGCGCAAGGGCGGGAGCGGGACACTGGTGCTGGGCGGCACCACCAGCCACAGCAACAACTACTTCGGCGGCACCAAGATCACCGGCGGAACACTGCAGATCGGGGCCGACAGCAACCTCGGGGACGCCAATGGCGCCCTCACGTTCGATGGTGGGACGCTCAAGGTGACTGCGAACACGACCCTCGCAGCCAGCCGAAGCGTCGCCCTTGATAGCCACGGCGGCACCTTTAACACCGACGCTTCGGTCCTGCTCTCCTACGCCGGCGGTGTCACCGGTAGCGGCATCCTTACCAAAACCGGAAGCGGCTCGCTGAGCTTGGCGGGTGCCAACACCTACACCGGTAACACAACGGTGAACGCCGGCTCGCTCAACGTGACCGGCACGCTGGGCGCCAGCGCCAACTACGGCGGTGCCATCGCCATCGGCAGCGGCGCCAGCCTTACCGTGGGCAGCAGCAGCACCCAGACGCTCTCGGGCGTCGTCAGCGGTGCGGGTAGCTTGACCAAGGCAGGGGCAGGTACCACCACACTGACTGCCGCCAACACCTACACCGGCGGCACCACCGTCTCTGGCGGCACGCTGGCCATCTCCAGCGACAGCAACCTCGGCGCAGCCCCCACGACGGCCACCGCAAGCTCGCTGGTGCTCAACGGCGGCACCCTGCAAGCCACGCTCGCCGCCAGCGGCACCAGCAACAGCTTTGCGCTCAGCGCCAACCGCGGCGTCACCCTTGGCAGCGCTGGTGGCAGTTTCAACACCGACGCCTCCGTCTCCCTGAGCTACGCCGGCGTGCTCGCGGGAACCGGCGGACTCACCAAGGCAGGGAGTGGCACGCTGACACTTTCCGGCGCCAACACCTACAGCGGCGGCACCACCGTGAGCGGCGGCACTCTGGCCATCTCCAGCGACAGCAACCTCGGCGCAGCCCCCACGGCGGCTACTGCGGGCGCTCTGCGGTTCAAGGGCGGAACGCTGCAAGCCACCCTCGCCCCCACCGGCACCAGCAACAGCTTTGCGCTCAGCGCCAACCGCGGCATCCATATCGACACGCCTGGCGGCAACATCACCACCGACAGCGGTGTGACGCTCTCTTCAGCGGCTGCTGTGACAGCCAATGGCAACCTCACCAAGAACGGACTCGGCACGCTGGCTTTCTCGGGCAGCTACAGCTTTTCCCCGGTGACTGGCAGCCCGACCACGGTCAGCACCACCACCATCAACGCCGGCTCGCTGGTGCTGCAGAACGACACGCCAGTGGTGGGCGGGTCAACATCGGGTTTCTATCGGTTTACCGG
>RFSW01000127.1 GCA_009923755.1 Betaproteobacteria bacterium
ACGTCGGCCTTGCTGGCAGCGGCCTTCTCGAACATGGCAGGGTTCGAGCCCGGGACGGCCAGCTCGGAGCGGTGCAGGCGCGGAGTGGCCTGCTCAACGGCGTAGAAACTCATGTGTGTCTCCTGACAGATGGCCGGGCACGCGAGCCCGGCCGGGCGCGATGGGCCAAACCGGCCACACCACATTTATACAAAATCGAATGCACGACCGGAAGGTCGCACGGTCACAAAAAAGGGGGCCGCAGCCCCCTCTCTCAACGCCGATCAGGCCGCCTTGCGCTTGAGTGCCTCAAGCACGGTCTTGCCGAAATCGTTGGCGCTCGGCGCAACCAGCAGACCAAAGGACTTCATGATCTCCGACTTCTCGGCAGCCGAGTCGCCCGACGCCGAGATGATCGCGCCAGCGTGGCCCATACGGCGGCCCTTGGGCGCGGTCAGACCGGCCACATAACCGACCACCGGCTTGGTCATGTTCTTGCTGACCCATTCAGCGGCTTCAGCTTCCTGCGGGCCACCGATCTCGCCGATCATGATCACGGCCTCAGTCTCGGGGTCGTTCTCAAAGCGAACCAAGTGATCGAGGAAGCTCGAGCCGTTGATCGGGTCGCCGCCGATACCGACCGAGGTGGTGACGCCCAGACCGACGTCGCGGAGCTGCTCAGCCGCCTCGTAGCCCAGCGTGCCCGAACGCGACACGATGCCGATGCTGCCACGCTTGTAGATGTGCCCCGGCATGATGCCCAGCATGGCCTTGCCGGCCGAGATGATGCCGGCGCAGTTTGGCCCAACGATGGTGGTGCGCTTTTCCTTCGGGTAACGCATCAGGTAGCGCTTGACGCGCATCATGTCCTGGGCCGGGATGCCGTCGGTGATGATGCACACCAGCTCGAGACCGGCGTCAGCCGCCTCCATCAGCGCGTCGGCAGCGAACGGCGGCGGCACGAAGGCCAGACTGGCGCGGGCGCCAGTGGCATCTACGGCCGCCTTGACGGTGTTGAACACCGGCCGGTCGAGGTGCTTTTGCCCGCCCTTGCCAGGGGTGACGCCACCGACCACGTTGGTGCCGTACTCGATCATTTCCTTGGCATGGAAGGTTGCCTTGTCGCCGGTGAAGCCCTGCACGATCACCGGAGTCTTTTCGTCGATCAGAATGCTCATTTGATTGTCCTCTCAGGTCCGGTGATCACTTGCCCGCCGCGGCGCGATGCGCCTTGGCAGCGGCCACGGCCTTTTCGCAGGCCTCGAGCAGCGTCTCGGCGCCGATGATCGGCAAGCCGGAGTTCTCAACGATCTTGCGACCCTCGATGTAGTTGGTACCGACCAGGCGCACGATCAACGGCACCTTGAGGTCCTTGGCCGCAGCCACGACGCCTTCGGCGATCCAGTCGCAACGGTTGATACCGGCGAAGATGTTGACCAGGATGGCCGACACGTTAGGGTCCGACAGCACCAACTTGAAGGCCACCGCGACGCGCTCGGGGCTGGCGCCACCGCCAACGTCGAGGAAGTTGGCGGGCTCGCCACCGGCGTACTTGATGGTGTCCATGGTGGCCATGGCCAGACCCGCGCCGTTGATGATGCAGCCGATATCGCCTTCGAGGCCGACGTAGTTGAGGTTGTGCTGGCTGGCTTCGGCCTCGCGCGGGTCTTCCTGAGCCAGGTCACGCATCTCCGAGATGTCCGGCAGACGGAACATGGCGTTGTCGTCGAAACTCATCTTGGCATCAAGCGCGATGACGCGATCATCCTTGGTCAGGACCATCGGATTGATCTCGAGCATGGTGGCGTCCTTCTCACGGAAGGCGCGGTAGCAGCCCATGATGATCGACACCGCACGCTGCACCTGCTTGATGTTGAGGCCCATGCCAAAGGCCAATTCGCGGGCTTGGAAGGCCTGCAGGCCGACCGCCGGCTCGACGATCTGCTGGAGGATCTTGTGCGGGGCGGTCTGCGCCAGCTCTTCGATCTCCATACCGCCCTCGGCGGAAGCGATGACACGGATACGCTCGGCCTTGCGGTCGAGCACGAAGCCCAGGTAGAGCTCCTTCTCGAAGGCCTCGGCGACTTCGATGTAGACGCGCTCACAGAGCTTGCCCTCGGGTCCGGTCTGATGCGTGACCAGACGCTTGCCGATCATCCCGGCAGCAGCCTCTTGAACGTCGTGGTAGGTCTTGCACAGCTTGACGCCGCCGGCCTTGCCGCGGGCGCCAGAATGGATCTGCGCCTTGACGGCCCAGTGCCAGCCGCCCAGTTCGGTGGCCGCAAAGGCGGCCTGCTCGGGGGTGTAGGCGACACGGCCAGGCTGCACCGCGACACCGTACTTGGCCAGAATCTCCTTGGCTTGGTACTCGTGGATATCCACTTGCTTCTCTCCTTCAAACAAAAAATCTGGGGTTCAACAAGAACCGGGGCCGGCGGGCGGGCGTCGTGGCGCCCGCTTTCTACCCGGATGTATTGCGACAGATCGGCGACGGCGGGTCAGAACAGGCCGACCACCTTGCCGTCGTCGTCGATGTCGATCTTCTCGGCACTGGGCACCTTGGGCAGGCCCGGCATGGTCATGATGTCACCGCAGATCATGACGATGAACTGCGCGCCGGCTGCCAGCCGCACCTCGCGGATGTTGACCATATGGCCGCTCGGGGCGCCGCGCACGCTGGCGTCGGTGCTGAACGACGATTGCGTCTTGGCGACACAGATCGGGTAGCTGCCGTAGCCGGCGTCCTGCCAGGCCTGGATCTGCGCCTTGACCTTGGCCGGGGCGCTGATGTCGGCGGCACCGTAGATCTTGGTGGCGACCTTCTTCATCTTGTCCCAGAGGCTGTCGCTGTCGTCGTAGACGAACGTCGGCGAACTGGCGCCTTCGGCCAGACGCACCACCTCATGCGCCAGGTTCTCGGCGCCGGCGCCGCCCTTGGCCCAGTGTTCGGCCAGCACAACGTTGGCGCCCAGCGCCTTCATGCGCTCGGTAACCATGGCGATCTCGGCTTCGGTATCGAAGGTGAAGCGGTTGATCGACACCACGCACGGCAGGCCGTAGTTGGTCGTGACGTTATGCACGTGGCGCTCGAGGTTGACGAGGCCCTTCTCCAGCGCCGCCAGGTCCTCGGTGTTGAGTTCCTTGACGTCTTTGCCGCCGTGGTACTTGAGCGCGCGCACGGTGGCCACCACCACGCACGCCGAGGGCATGAGGCCGGTCTTGCGGCACTTGATGTCGATGAACTTCTCGGCACCGAGGTCGGCACCAAAGCCGGCTTCGGTCACCACATACTCGCCGAGCTTCAATGCGCTCTGCGTGGCGATGACCGAGTTGCAACCGTGGGCGATGTTGGCGAACGGGCCACCGTGCACGAAGGCCGGGTTGTTCTCCAGCGTCTGCACCAG
>RFSW01000128.1 GCA_009923755.1 Betaproteobacteria bacterium
CGAGACGCCGAACTTGGTGGCGCGGGTCCCGGTGGTGGTGTGACGGTGCGTGCCCGCGTCGACATCGGGGTTCACGCGCAGGGCGAGCGACGCGGGGCGCCGCATCTCGGCCGCCACGCGCGCGACCAGTTCGAGTTCCTCGGCGCTCTCGACATTCAGGCAGCCCACGCCCGCGGCGATGGCCTGCTCGAGCGCCTCGCGGGTCTTGCCCACGCCGGAGAACACCACCTTTCCCGGCTCGCCGCCGGCCGCCAGCACGCGTGCCAATTCACCGCCGGAGACGATGTCGAAGCCGGCACCCAGCTGCGCGAACACGCTCAGCACCGCGAGGTTGCTGTTGGCCTTCACCGCGTAGCAGACCTGATGCGGATGACCAGCCAGGGCGCGGTCGTAGGCCTCGAAGGCCGCCACCAACGCCGCGCGGGAATAGACAAAGGTCGGCGTACCAAAGCGCGCCGCAATATCGGCCAGCGCCATGCCATCAGCGAAGCGCTGCCCCTCACGCAGAGGGAACCACAGGTCGGGGGCAGCGGCCACAGTCGGGGAGGGGTGCGACATCAGCGCTCCGCGTTCTTCTTGCCCGGCTCGCTGCCGGGCAGATAAAGAGCGGCCTTGTAGCCGCAACCGGCCAGCAGTGCCAACATCACGACGATCACGACGACTCTCAACGCACCACTCCCATGTCAAACCCCGCTCTCGACGAATCCGCTTACCACGCTCTGGCTGACCGCACGTTCAAACAGCTCGAGGACCTGCTGGACAACGCTGGCCTCGACTTCGAAACTGCCGGCGGCATCCTCACTATCGAGATGGACGACGGCAGCAAAATCATCCTCAACCGCCAGCCCCCAGTGCAGGAGATCTGGCTTGCTGCTCGCAGCGGCGGCTTCCACTTCGTGTGGGACGGCGCTTGCTGGTTCTCGCGGCGAGAAAACGCCGGCCTCGACGAGCTTTTGCGACGTTGCATCGTCGAGCAGGGTGGCCCCGCGCTCAGCCCCCCGTGAGCGAGCGGCAGCCTTACAGCTCGACCAACTCGAACTCGTCCTTGCGGGCGCCGCACTCGGGGCAGGTCCAGTTCGGCGGCACGTCTTCCCACTTGGTACCCGGCGCGATGCCCTCATCCGGCACGCCCTTGGCCTCATCGTAGATCCAGCCGCAAATCACGCACATGTAAGTCTTCATGAACCGCCTCTCTCCCTGGCAACGGCCGGGTTTGTGTTCCCCGGCGCGTATAAACTGACGGATTCTAACGTGACCGCTTGCTCGGCACCGGCGCCCTCACACTGCGGCGCCGAGCCGATGCCCCGACCCATGCCCCAGCCCGCTCCGCCGATCATTCTCTGCTTTGCCGCCACCGATCCGAGTGGAGGCGCGGGGCTTTCGGCCGACATCCTCGCCATCTCGGCCATGGGCGGCCACGCACTGCCCGTGGTCACCGCCATCACCGTGCAGGACACGCTCGGCGTCGAGGACGTGCACCCGCTGGACGCTGAGTGGGTGGCTGATCAGGCGCGCTGCGTGCTCGAAGACATGCCCGTTGCGGCTTTTAAGATCGGCGTAATGGGCAGCGTCGAGATCGTCGCGGCCATCGCCGAAGTGGTGTCCGATTACCCGGACATCCCACTCATCCTCGACCCGGTCCTGGCCTCCGAAGGCGGCGATAGCTTTGCCGACGAACAGGTGGTCCTCGCCATGCGGGAGTTGCTGCTGCCGCAGACCACTGTCCTCACCCCCAACGTGCTTGAGGCACGGCGTCTCGCCAGCGAAGATGGCGACGAAGAAGATCTCGACATGGACGAGTGTGCCGGCCGTCTGATTGGCATGGGTTGTGAGTTCGTGCTGATCACCGGCACCCACGAGTCCGGTGCGCAGGTCACCAATCGGCTGTATGGCAGCGAGGGTCTGTTACAGGCCCTGAACTGGGATCGACTGCCAGGCAGCTACCATGGCTCCGGCTGCACTCTTGCCTCGTCGCTGGCCGCTGCCATGTCCACCGGCGCCGAGCTGCAACAAGCCAGCCAGGACGCACAGGCCTTCACCTGGAATACGCTGGCGCATGGCTTCCGCCCAGGCATGGGACAACTGGTGCCAGACCGCATGTTCTGGGCGCACGACCCGGAAGAACCCGGCGAGGCCGATGCCTGAACGGGTGACACCAAGCGGCTTGTATCTGGTAAGCCCAGAGCGGTTAAAGGGCATTCCACTGCTCACCGCCGTCGATGAGGCGCTTGCAGGTGGTGCGCGCTGGCTGCAATACCGCGACAAGGGCGGCGACGCCACGCTGCGGCGCGCCACCGCGGTCGCGCTGGCCAAGCTGTGCCGCCAGCATGGCGCACAACTGGTGATCAACGACGACCTCGAACTGGCGCTGGCCATCGACGGCGCCGGCCTGCACCTCGGCCGCGACGACGGCGACCTCGCCGCCGCGCGCGCGCAGCTGGGGCCCGACCGCGTTCTCGGCGCCTCCTGCTACGGCGACTTGCAGCGCGCCCGCGACGCGCTGGCGGCCGGCGCCTCTTACGTGGCCTTTGGCGCCATGTATGCCTCCACCAGCAAGCCGCAGGCGCCAGCCGTCGGCACCGGCATCCTCTCCGACGCGCGCGCCGCTGGCATCGGCCCGCGAGTGGCTATTGGTGGCATCACGCTGGAGCGCGCTGCGGATACACTGTCAGCCGGTGCTGACGCTGTGGCCGTCATCGGCGATGTGTTCGACGCACCGAACATCCGGCAGCGGGTGCGTGGATGGTGCGCCCTGCTCGACAGCCTCCCCGACCACTCCAACCAGAACACGCCATGAGCCGCAACGACACCCTCTTCGCCCGCTCCCAGACGCACATCCCGGGCGGCGTCAATTCGCCGGTCCGCGCCTTCCGCTCGGTCGGCGGCACGCCGCGCTTCTTCGAACGCGGGCAGGGCCCGCACGTGTGGGACGCCGACGGCAAGCGCTACATCGACTACATCGGCTCGTGGGGCCCGCTGATCCTCGGCCACGCCCATCCCGACATCGTCGAGGCAGTGTGCGAGACCGCGCGCAGCGGCATGAGCTACGGCGCGCCCACCGAGCGCGAGGCCGAGATGGCCGAGACGCTGTGCCGGCTGGTGCCCAGCCTGGAGATGGTGCGCCTGACCAGCAGCGGCACCGAAGCGACCATGAGCACCATCCGCCTGGCGCGCGGCTTCACCGGCCGCAACCGCATCGTCAAGTTCGAAGGCTGCTACCACGGCCACAGCGACAGCCTGCTGGTCAAGGCCGGCTCGGGCATGCTCACCTTCGGCCACCCCGACTCCGCCGGCGTGCCGGCCGAGCTCGCCGCGCACACGCTGGTGCTGCAGTACAACGACATCGAGGGCGTCAAGAGGGTG
>RFSW01000129.1 GCA_009923755.1 Betaproteobacteria bacterium
CGCCCAACGGCCACGACGCCTTCCTCATGACCGACGCCCACTATCACAAGGTGATGCGCGCCTATTTCGAGCGCGTCGCCGGGGAGGTGGCATGAACCGCGCCGCCGGACAGCGCCAGCGCGCCGACCTCGACGCCATCGTCCGTTGGGTCGGCGAGGGCAGCCGCGTGCTCGACCTCGGCTGTGGCGACGGCCACCTGCTCGGTCGCCTGCAGCGCGACAAGCGGGTCGAGGGCTATGGCATCGACATCGACATCGAGAGCGTCACGCAGTGCGTGGCCGGCGGGATCAACGTCATCCAGAGCGACCTTGAGCGCGGCCTCTCGGGCTTCGGTGACCGCGCCTTCGATCACGTCATCCTGTCGCACACGCTGCAGGCGATGCACAGCACCGAGCACATCGTGCGCGAGATGCTGCGCGTCGGCCGCGAGGGTATCGTCAGCTTCCCCAACTTCGGCTACTGGAGACACCGCTGGCAGATCGTGCGTGGACGCATGCCGGTCTCCGACGACCTGCCCTACCAGTGGTTCGACACGCCCAACATCCACCTCTGCACGCTGCGCGACTTCGAGCTGTTCTGCCAGCAGCACGGCGTGCACATCCTTGAGCGGCTGGTGCTCACCGACAACCTGCCGGTCACCGCCCTGCACAACCTGATGGGCGCCACGGCGCTGTACCGCATCGAAACGTTCGCTGAGGGTCATCGAGGGGCTGAGGCTACCAAAGGGCATCCAGCGCAAGCAGGACGCGTCGTCCGACCGCATGGTGCGGTGACCGATGGATAGCCCCCAAGCCCTCGTTGCCCTGCCAAGCAGATCCTTTCAGCAATAGCACGGAGAAAGGCTGCGCGACGCGACGCCGGCCGAAACCGAACCGCGCCAGGTGCAGGCGATCCAAGACCGGTCTCGCCCCGTCCGAGGCGGGACGCTCAAGTTCTTTCGGGCCCGACTCGTCTTCAACCCATTCGGTGCCTGCGCCCTGATACGTACATAGCAGTCGGATGCCAGTTCGATCGACATGAAAATTCGGACACATCGGTCGATCAGTAATGTCGATACGAAGGCCGACTTGCCGGCAGCCCAACAGTTCGGCATAGATCTCGACAAGGTGTTGCACATCCTCGAGGAAAGCATCCCGACCACGACCTTCGGGCAGGTGCTGGAGTAGCGGAAGCATCCGCACATCCGATACCAGACGGAAACCGGGCGCAAGATGCTCGGCACAGGACGCGAGGTACCCCTTGATCAGCGGATCGGACGGTCTGGGGAGCTCGACAACCTGCACGTTTGGCTCAAAGATCTCGAGCAGGCTCAACAGGTCGGCGGAGGGACTTGGCGGCCGTACAGCCTCGAACATAGTAGACAGCAGGGGGGTGGCAATCATGCTGTCAACTCCTGCTCCTCGCCGGCATCGACCGTCCAAGAAGGGAACGGGTCCGGGAGCTTGGCCCAGCCCCCTGCACCAAGCGCCAACTCGGCATCGCTAAGCAAGCAGGCCTCCAGGTTGCAACGGATCGCCTGCTCGTCGAGGTCGATACCTATGAACACTAACTCTTGACGACAGTCACCCCACTCGCCTGCGAAGTTCTTCTCGATATGCGCCCGGTGCTCGGGCTCGTCGGGCCAGTGCTCGCGTGGCACAGCCGACCACCAGAGGCCAGCGGCGCCATGACGGCTGGCACCGCCCGCCTGCGACCAGCTGCCTGCAAACTCAGGTCTGGAGGCAAGCCAGAAGAAGCCTTTCGAGCGGAGGATGCCGTTCCATTCGCCGTGAATGAAGCTCCAGAAACGCTGAGGATGAAAAGGACGGCGGGCGCGGAACACGAAGCTGCTGATGCCGTAGGTCTCACTCTCCGGAACATGCTCGCCACGCAACTCGGCGAGCCAGCCCGGTGCTTGGGATGCTTTCTCGAAGTCGAACAAGCCGGTGTCGAGAATCTCGCTCAGATCGACAGCACCGAAGCTCGAGGCGATGATGCGGGCCCGCGGGTTAAGACGGTGAACGATGCCCTTGAGCCTCTCCAGGGCATCGGGACTCACCAGGTCGGTCTTGTTGAGCACGACGACGTCACAGAATTCAATCTGCTCGACCAACAGATCGACCACCGTCCTGTCATCGGCTTCCCCAAGGTGCTCACCGCGGTCTGCCAAAAAGTCGGGCGACTGATAGTCGCGGAGGAAATTGAAGGCGTCGACCACTGTGACCATCGTGTCCAGACGGGCAACATCTGAGAGGGTGTTGCCATCCTCGTCCTCGAACACAAAGGTCTCGGCCACCGACAGTGGCTCCGAGATTCCGGTCGACTCGATAACGAGATAGTCAAACCGGTGCTCGGCCGCCAACCTGCGGATCTCCACCAACAGGTCCTCGCGCAGGGTGCAGCAGATGCAGCCATTGGACATCTCGACCAGACGTTCCTCGGTGCGAGAGAGTTGCGCCCCGCCCTCGCGCACCAGTGCGGCGTCTATGTTGACTTCGGACATGTCGTTGACGATCAGTGCCACCCTTAGACCCTCCCGGTTGTGGAGGATGTGGTTGAGCAATGTCGTCTTGCCGGCTCCGAGGAAGCCGGACAGCACAGTAACGGGCAATCGGTTCATGGCGCGCACCTTAGAAGTCGAGGTTGAGCCCAAGCACCACGCTGCGCCCTGCCAGCGGATAGCCGTCCTTGAGGAAGCTGGTGTGCAGACGGATGTCCTCGTCGAGCAGATTGATGCCTCGCAGCGTGAGATGCGCCGAGCGCCCCATCAACACGGTGCGGTAAGCCAATCCGGCGTCGAGGCGGGTGTAGCCGCCGGTCGGGTTTTCAACCGGGCCTTCAGCATTTCGTGCAACCCGATTAATGCTGTCTGCGAAGGTCAGCCGCGCATCGGCGCGCCAGCCGCCGGATGACCACACCGCCGTGCCACCGTAGCGAAGCGGTGGGATACGCGGTGCCGGCCCGTAGTTGTCGATGGTGGCACGGGTGCGGTCGACAAAGGCGCCCACTGTCCAGGTGTCGGTGAGTTGATAGCTGCCGTCCAGCTCGAAGCCGCGAAAAGTGGCCTGATCCTGACTAAAGGTCTGCAGGGTGAACTCGCCGCCATCCATCTCGCTGAAGCCGCGTGGATCCATCTCGTTGGGCTCAACGGACGGTCCCAACGCCCCATAGACAAAGTCGTCGAAGCGCGTGCGGTAAGCCGAGGCCTTCCAACGCAGTGGCCCCTCAGTCTTGCGCAGGCTGAGTTCGATATTGCGCGCGGTCTCCTTGCCGAG
>RFSW01000130.1 GCA_009923755.1 Betaproteobacteria bacterium
GGCCGCGATAGGAGTGGATGGACGAGCGGTTGGCCTTGTCGAAGCTGGCCTTGAACACGTAGGGGATGCCGAGCTTGCCGCACACCCGTACGTACTCGGTGCAGGCGGCGAACGCCAGCTCGCGGCTCTCCAGCACGTTGATGCCGCCGAGCAGCACGAACGGGCGCTGGTTGCCGGCGATGATGCCAGGGGCGAGGGTGACGTCAGTCATCGGGGTGCGTGAAGCATATCGAAGCAGCCATTATCGCAGCCGCGAACCCGTGGCGGGCGGCCCACTACCTCCGGCGGCACTTGTTCTCGCTCCCGCTCGCTGCGCTCGAAGGTCGCATCGACAAGTCCACCGGACGGGGGCCGCCATCGACGGTTGTGGCGGGCGGCCGACTAAGCCGGCAGGGTGCGCAGCGCCTCGGGGGACTCGAGGGTGATCGGCCGGATGAACGGGCTCAGGTCGAGGCCGCCACCGTAGCCCCAGGTCGCCCATGCAAAGCGCAACCCGTTGGCAGTCGCCGCCTCGCCGTCTTCGGCGCGGTCACCGATGTACAGCGCGCTTGTCGGGTCGATGCCGTGTATCGAAAGCACCTGGCCGATCACCGCTGCCTTGGACGGCAGCGGGGGGGCGAATGCGTCCTGCGCATAGACGCCGGTGAACAACGGGGCCCAGCCGAGGTGGTCGAGGATCTGCCGGGTCGGGTGGATGCGCTTGTTGGTGACGATGTAAAGGGCAGCACGATCTGCCAGCGCGTGCAGCGCGGCGTCGATGCCCGGGTAGACCACGGTGTGAGTGTAGCCCTCGGTGTCGTACCAGGCCTTGAACGTGGCTGCCAGGGTGTCGAGCACGTCCGGCGCGCTCACCCCGCTGATGCGCGCCAAAGTCGGCAGCAAGGGCGGCCCGATCAGGCGGCTGTCGAGCGGCACCAGCGGAGTGATGCCGTGCTGCTGCAACACCGCGGCGAAGCCAGCCAGAATGAAGGGTGTGGCGTGGCGGAAGCTAGCCGTACAAGGTTGGTGGATAATGCAGGCTTCGACTCATCGCCCGCACCCGCACCCCGGGCCGGGCCCCACCGACAGGACCCGATGAAGAACGCATTGATCACCGGCATCACCGGACAGGATGGCGCCTATCTGGCGCAGTGGCTCTTGCAGCAAGGCTACCGCGTGCACGGGCTGGTCGCCCGCCGCAGCAGCGACACCCACTGGCGCCTTCGCGAGCTGGACATCGAAGGCGATGTCACCCTGATCGATGGCGACCTCGCCGACGTGTCGTCGCTGACACGCGCGCTCGAGGCGTCGCGGGCGAGCGAGGTGTACAACCTCGCGGCGCAGAGCTTTGTCGGCGCGTCGTGGTCGCAGCCCCTGCTCACTGCGCAAGTGACCGGCTTGGGCGTTGCCAACCTGCTGGAGGCGGTGCGGCAAGTCGACCCCAAGGCCCGCTTCTACCAGGCCTCCACCAGCGAGATGTTTGGCCTCATCCAGGCCGAGCGGCAGTCGGAGACCACGCCCTTCTACCCGCGCAGCCCCTACGGTGTGGCGAAGCTATATGGCCACTGGCTCACGGTGAACTACCGCGAGAGCTTCGGCATGCACGCATCGAGCGGCATCCTCTTTAACCACGAATCGCCGCTGCGCGGCATCGAGTTCGTCACGCGCAAGGTCACCGATGCGGTCGCCCGCATCAAGACCGGCCAGCAAAAGGAGTTGCGCCTCGGCAACATCGACGCCAAGCGCGACTGGGGTTTCGCCGGCGACTACGTCAAGGCGATGTGGCTGATGCTGCAGCAGGACACGCCGGACGATTACGTCATCGCCACCGGCCGCACCACCACCGTGCGTGACATGGTCGAGATCGCCTTCCGGCACGTCGGCCTGAACTGCGAGGATTACGTGGTCATCGACCCGGCGTTCTTCCGCCCGGCAGAGGTCGACGTGCTGCTCGGCGACCCTTCAAAGGCCGAGCGTCAGCTGGGCTGGAAGGCGGGTACATCGCTCGAGGAATTGATCTGCATGATGGTCGATGCGGACTTGAGGCGCGTATCCTGAAAGGTGACCCTGTACATTTAAAAACGATGTCCGACATTGATAAAAAGCTGGTGCCGGTGATCCTCTCCGGCGGCGCCGGCAGCCGCCTGTGGCCAGTGTCGCGGCAGACGCTGCCCAAACCGTTCATGCGGGTCGGCGCCGGCCCGCTGCTGCAACAGGCGCTGGAACGCGGAATGGCCTGCGGCGCCGAGCGGGCACTGCTGGTCACCAACGAGTCGCACCTGTTCCTGTCGCGCGGCCTGCTCGACGACATGCCGCGTGCGCCGCGGACCACCCTGCTTCTGGAGCCCGAGGGGCGCAACACCGCGGCGGCGATCGGCCTTGCTGCACTGGCGTTGTGTGAGAGCGATGGCGACGACGCGGTGATGCTGGTGCTGCCAGCCGATCACCTGATCGCCGCGGCCGATGCCTTTGCCGGTCTCGATGTAGCCGAAGCCGGTCTCCGGGCTGGTGGTGTTCGGCATCCGCCCCACCAGCCCGGAGACCGGCTTCGGCTACATCGAGACCAGCTCGGCCACCGCCGATACGCAAGCTGCGCTGCGCTTCGTCGAGAAGCCGGATCTGCTGACGGCGCAAGACTACCTGGCGACCGGCCGCTTCCTATGGAACAGCGGCATGTTCTGCTTCACTGCCGGCACCCTGCTGGCGGCGCTGGCGCGTCACTGCCCGCCGGTACACATGGCGGTGACCGCAGCCTGGGCCGCGGCGACGCGCGAATCGGGGCTCGTCCGCTTCGACCGCGAGCAGTTCGCGTCGATACCGTCGATCAGCATCGACCATGCAGTGATGGAGCGCGCCGACAATGTGTCCGTGGTGCGGGCGACCTTCGACTGGAGCGATGTCGGCAGTTGGCCGGCAGTGGCGGCGGCCAGCGAATCGGATGCGGCGGGCAACACCTACGCCGGCGACGACAGCGTGCATCGTGTGATGGTCGACACCCGCGACACCCACGTGCACATCGAGAGCCACTTGCACAAGGTGGTGGCCACGGTGGGTGTAGAGAACCTGGTGGTCATCGACACGCCAGATGCCCTGCTGATCGCTGCCAAAGACCGCTCGCAGGCGGTCAAGCACGTGTTCGACTCGCTGCGAGATGTCGCTCACGGGGCCACGCAGCTGCCGCCCGTGGTGCCGCGCCCGTGGGGTAACTACGCCACCCTCAAGGAAGAGGACGGCTACAAGGTCAAGCGCCTGGTGGTTCA
>RFSW01000014.1 GCA_009923755.1 Betaproteobacteria bacterium
GCCTACACCAACGACCAAGTGCTGTCCGACGTCTACCACTCCGACCTCTACCGCGCCCGCGCCGCCGCACACAACATGATCCCGACCAAGACTGGCGCGGCGCAGGCGGTCGGGCTGGTGCTGCCGGAGCTCAACGGCCGGCTGGACGGGTTTGCCATCCGCGTGCCCACTATCAACGTCTCGGTGGTCGACCTCACCTTCACCGCCGCGCGCGATACCAGTACCGACGAGGTCAACGCGATCATCAAGGCCGCGAGTGAAGGCCCGCTCAAGGGCGTGCTCGGCTACAACACGCTGCCGCTGGTCTCGTCGGACTTCAACCACAACCCGGCTTCGAGCACCTTCGACGCCACTCAGACGAAAGTGAACGGCCGTCTGGTCAAAGTGCTGTCCTGGTACGACAACGAGTGGGGCTTCTCCAACCGCATGCTCGACACCGCCGTCGCGCTGATGAACGCTCAGTAAGGCGGCGGACGAGGAGCGGCGACGTGACGGCTTTTGTACGCATGAGCGAAGTCCCGCTGGCCGGCCAGCGGGTGTTCATCCGCGCCGACCTCAACGTGCCGCAGGACGACCGCGGCGCGATCACCGACGACACGCGCATCCGCGCCTCGATGCCGGCGGTGCGTCAGGCGCTCGAAGCCGGCGCTGCAGTGATGGTGACCAGTCACTTGGGACGCCCGACCGAGGGCGAGTTCAAGCCGGAGGATTCGCTGGCGCCTGTCGCTGCGCGCATGAGTGAGCTGCTCGGCAAGCCGGTGCGGCTGGTCGCCGATTGGGTGGATGGTGTGCAGGTGGCGCCGGGTGACGTAGTGCTGCTGGAGAATTGCCGCCTCAACCGCGGCGAGAAGAAGAACAGCGACGATCTGGCGCAGAAGATGGCCGCGCTGTGCGACGTCTACGTTAATGACGCGTTCGGCACCGCCCACCGCGCCGAGGCCACCACCCACGGTATTGCGAGGTACGCCAAGGTCGCATGCGCCGGGCCGCTGCTGGCGGCGGAACTGGACGCGCTGGGCCGCGCCCTGCAGCAGCCGGCGCGTCCGCTGCTGGCCGTGGTGGCCGGCAGCAAGGTATCGACCAAACTCACCATTCTCGAGTCGCTGGCCGGCAAGGTCGACCAGTTGATCGTCGGGGGTGGCATCGCCAACACGTTCTTGAAAGCAGCCGGCTTGCCGATCGGCAAGTCGCTGTGCGAGGACGATCTGCTCGACGAGGCGCGCCGCTTGATGAGCGCGGCCAAGGCGCGCGGTGCCGACATCCCGCTGCCCACCGACGTGGTGGTCGGCAAGCGCTTTGCCGCCGACGAACCGGCGGTGGTCAAGCGCGTGGCCGACGTCGCCGACGACGACATGATCTTCGACATCGGCCCCGAGACCGTCCGCGCTTACGCGGCCATCATCGCGGCTGCGGGTACCGTGGTGTGGAACGGCCCGGTTGGCGTGTTTGAGTTCGACGCGTTCGCGGCCGGCACCGAGGCGGTCGGCCGCGCCATCGCCGCAAGTCGCGCGTTTAGCATCGCTGGCGGTGGCGATACGCTTGCCGCCATCGCCAAGTATGGCCTTGAGCAGGACATCTCCTATATTTCCACTGGCGGCGGGGCTTTCCTCGAGTTTCTCGAGGGCAAGCCCCTGCCGGCGGTGGCCATCCTTGCCGAGCGCGCCGCGACGGCGCATTGAGATCCAATATGCAGACCCCGTTCATTCGCCGCCGCACCAAGATCGTCGCCACCCTCGGCCCGGCCAGCCACTCCGATGCAGTCCTTGGCCGGATGATGGACGCCGGTCTCGACCTCGTGCGACTCAACTTCTCGCATGGCAAAAGCTCCGATCACGCCGATGTGGCCGAGCGCGTGCGTGCGCTTGCTCGTGAGCGTAAGCGCGCTGTGGGTGTGTTGGCCGATCTCCAGGGTCCGAAGATCCGCATCGGCAAGTTCGCCGACGGCAAGGTCGACCTCGCGCCGGGCGCGCGCTTCATCCTCGATGCGGCGTGCGAATTGGGCGATTCGACCCGTGTCGGCCTGGATTACAAGGACCTGCCGCGCGACGTCGGGCCGGGGGACACTCTGCTGCTGGCCGATGGCTTCATCACCATGACGGTGGACCGCGTCGAGGGCAACGAGATCTTCTGCACCGTGGTGCAGGGCGGTGTGCTTTCCAACAACAAGGGCGTCAACCGCCTCGGCGGCGGGCTTTCCGCACCGGCGCTGACCGACAAGGACCGCGAAGACATCAAAACGGTCGGTGCGATTCAGGCCGACTACGTAGCCGTGAGCTTTCCGCGCTCCGGTGCCGACATCGACCAAGCCCGTGCGCTGATACAGCAAACCGGCTGGGACGCCAAGATCATCGCCAAGATCGAGCGTGCCGAGGCCATCGACTCGCTGGAAGAGATCCTCGACGCCTCCGACGGCATCATGGTCGCGCGTGGTGATCTGGCCGTGGAGATGGGCGACGCCGCCGTGCCCGGCCTGCAGAAGCGCATGATTCGCGCCGCGCGTGCCAAGCGAAAGCTGGTGATCACCGCCACTCAGATGATGGAATCGATGATCGACAATCCGGTGCCGACCCGGGCTGAGGTGTCTGATGTGGCCAATGCCGTGCTCGATGGCACCGACGGTGTGATGCTCTCGGCCGAGAGCGCGGTCGGCAAGTACCCGGTCGAGACCATCTCTGCCATGAACCGCGTGTGTATCGAGGCGGAGAAAGTCGCCGAGTTCATCCCCGAGAAGGATTTTGAGGGTAAGGATTTCCAGTCGGTCGAGCAGTCGATCGCCTTGGCGGCCGTCTTCGTGAGTGCGCACTACCCCTTGCGCGCCATCGCCGCATTGACCGAGTCGGGCACCACCGCCTTGTGGATGTCGCGCTTCAACCTCAATCTGCCGGTCTATGCGCTCTCGCCTAACGTCGAGACGCGGCGACGGGCCTCGCTGTTCCGGGGCGTCTACCCGATTCGTTTTGAAGAGGCCTCCACCGACCCGGAAGTCGTGCTTGCGCGCGCCGGTGACGAGCTCAAGCGGCTTGGTGTGGTGGATGCCGGCGACCTGTTGGCGATCACGATCGGCGAGCCGATCGGCCAGCCAGGCGGTACCAACACCCTGAAAATCGTCCGTATCCCCTGACCAGGTCACAAGGCGACTGCGGTAGCCATCTGCCGCGTTGCCCGGTGCCCGCTCCTCGCCTATCTTCAGATGTGTCTCAGCGGCTGCGCGGCGCGCGCCCAGCTTCCGGTCATCCTCGCAACGTCTGCTGCCCTCATCATTCTCCCAATAACTCGCTGAGGTCCTTATGGCCTTGATTTCTCTCCGCCAGCTGCTCGACCACGCCGCCGAACACGGCTATGGCGTGCCGGCCTTCAATGTGAACAATCTCGAGCAGATGCGCGCCATCATGGAGGCAGCGCACAAGACCGATTCTCCAGTTATCGTCCAAGCCTCAGCGGGCGCGCGCAAATACGCTGGTGCGCCGTTCCTGCGGCACCTCATCCTCGCCGCTATTGAGGAGTTCCCGCACATCCCGGTGTGCATGCACCAAGACCACGGCACCAGCCCGTCGGTGTGCCAGCGCTCGATCCAGCTCGGCTTCTCCAGCGTGATGATGGATGGCAGCCTCGGCACCGACGGCAAGACGCCGACCGACTACGACTACAACGTCCGCGTCACCCGCGAGGTGGTCGCCATGGCGCACGCCTGCGGCGTCTCGGTGGAGGGTGAGTTGGGCTGCCTCGGCTCGCTCGAGACCGGCACCGCCGGCGAAGAAGACGGCGTGGGTGCAGAGGGCGTGCTCGACCACTCGCAGTTGCTCACCGACCCGGAGGAGGCTGCGCGCTTTGTGCAGGAGACCCAGGTGGATGCGTTGGCCATCGCCATCGGCACCAGCCACGGCGCCTACAAGTTCACGCGCCCGCCGACCGGCGACATCCTTGCCATCGACCGCATCAAGGCGATCCACGCGCGCATCCCTAACACCCACCTGGTGATGCACGGCTCGAGTTCGGTGCCGCAGGAGTGGCTCAAGATTATCAACGACAACGGCGGCGACATGGGCCAGACCTATGGCGTGCCGGTCGAGGAGATCGTCGAAGGCATCAAGCACGGCGTGCGCAAGGTCAACATCGACACGGACCTGCGGATGGCCAGCACCGGGGCGATCCGGCAGTTCTTCAACCAGGATCGCAAGGAGTTCGACCCGCGCAAGTACCTGGCCAAGGCCACCGCCGCCATGCGCGACATCTGCATCGCCCGCTACGAGGCCTTCGGCACCGCCGGCAAGGCCAGCGCGCTCAAGCCGCTGTCGCTTGAGAGCATGTTCCAGCGCTACGAGAAGGGCGAACTGGCCGCCGTGGTGCGTTAGCGCCTGGCTGGCAGCAGCGGTAGGGCGCCGCGCCGCCCGTGACGGGCCTCAAGCCTTGCCGAACACCCCGTCTCCGGCCTGGACGAAGCTCTGCAGGGTGAGTCGGATGAATTCGGCGTCAAGGTCGCGCTCGATAAACACCAGCCGCGTTCGGCGGTCGTCGTCGGGCCATGCATCGAGCGTCTCGATCGGGTAGAGCGTGTGCTGCACGGCGTGCACCACCAATGGCTGCTGGTGGCCGATGGCGTGCACGATGCCCTTGACGCGCAGCAGGTGTTCGCCGCGGAAGGCGCAGAGCATCTCCAGTGCCGCGCGCAGGTTGTCGCGCTGCACAGGCTCGTCGAAGACCACGCAGAACGACTGCACCCGTCCGTCGTGCTGGCCGCCCGGCGAGGGGGGTGGCGCCACACCGCCGATGCCCTTGACCGCAGCGAAGCGGTCGGCCGCCAGCCAGCGCCGGGCATCGCTGCCGACGCCTGGTCGGCGCTGCACGCCGTTGATCAATTCGGCAGGGGCCAGCGCTCGGGCATCTGCCACCTCGATGCCCGGGTTGATCTGACGGATGCGCGCGCCCAGGGTGTCGAGGGCCAAGGCGTCGTCCGCAAGGTCGCGCTTGGTCAGCGCGACGCGGTCAGCCATCGCCACCTGGTTTACGGCCTCGAAGTGAGCGTCGAGTGTGGTCATGCCGTGAGTCGCATCGACCAGGGTCAGCACCCCGTCGAAGCGGTAATAGGTGTCGAGGAAGGCATCGCGCGACAGCATGCCGATCACCGGCGAGGGGTCTGCCAGCCCGGTGGTCTCGATCAGCACGCGCTCGAACTCGGGGATCTCGTCTTTCACACGTTTGAGATAGAGCTCGCGCAAAGTGTCGATCAGCTCGCCATTCATCACGCAGCACAGGCAACCGTTTTCGAGCACGGTGATCTGGTCGGAGGCAAGCCGTACCAATTGATGGTCAATGCCGACCGCGCCGAGTTCGTTGATGACCACCGCAGTGTTGGCGTAGCCCGGTTCGCGAAGGAGGCGGTTGAGCCAGGTGGTCTTGCCAGCACCAAGAAAGCCGGTGAGCAGGATGATCGGGACGCGTTCTGTGCTCATTCCGCTTCATAATACTCAAGGAAGCGTTCCAGACTGCCGTTAAGTCGGTCGTTATACGCGTGGTGTCGAGGCCGGCCGGAGGTGCCGTCCGGGACTTTTGGAGGATCGATGTTCGACAATCTGAGTATCAAGGTTCAAATGCAGCTGGTGGCGATCGTTGCCTTGGTGCCGTCGGTCGGCATGCTGGTTGCGGCGGTTGTGCTGTCGGGCGACGACTCGCTGACGCTGGTGTCGGTGCTCCTGTTCTCTGCCGGACTGTTGGTGTCGCTCGTCTTTGCCTCCCTGCTCGGCCGATCGTCGGGCGATCGCGCCAACCGTATCGCCACTGCGCTGCACGAGATGACGGCCGGCAAGTTCGACCGCAAGCTCACTCTCTCCGGCCGCGACGAATTCGCCTGGATGGCTTACGAAGTGGATCAACTGCGTCGAGCCGTAGCCAGCATCGTCCAAGACATCCGCGTGACGGCCATCACCCTGAGCCGTTCGGCCTGCGATCTCGCCGAGGTCACCGACCGTGGCGGTGCCAACGTCACGCGCCAGTACGACGACACCCACAGCATGGCGCAATCGATCGAGGTGATGACGACGCGGATGCATGAGGTAACCGGTCACGCCCAAGCGGCTGCCGCTGCCGCGGCAGAGGCTGATCACGAGGCCGACGCCAGCAAGACAGTGGTGCTCAAGGCCATCGATTCGATCGATCAGTTGGCCGCCGAAGTGCGTCGCACCGCCGAGGTGATCAACAACCTGCGTTCCGACAGCGAGCAGATCGGGCGCGTGGTGGACGTCATCAAGGGCGTGGCCGAGCAGACCAACCTGCTCGCGCTCAACGCGGCCATCGAAGCGGCTCGCGCCGGCGACCACGGCCGCGGCTTTGCGGTTGTGGCCGACGAGGTGCGAACACTGGCGTCCCGCACCCAGCAGTCGACGCAAGAGATCCAGGCGATGATCGAGCGGCTACAAGCCGTGGCGAGTAACGCCGCCGAAGTGATGGAGGCCGGTCAATTGCGGACTCAGGAGAGCGTCGAGCACGCGGCGGGCGCCGGCGATTCCCTGTCTCGCATCGTCGAGGCCATCGCCACTATCAACACCATGAACCGCATGATCGTCGAGTCGTCGACGGTGCAGGGCGAAGTGGTATCCGACGTCGCCACGGCCATCGAGCGCGTACGCGCGGCAGCCAGTGATTCGGCGCAGGGGGCGCACCAGATCGCCGCCGCCAGCGATGCTTTGCGTAGCGTGGCCACCCGCATGGCCGAGCTGGTCGAGCGCTTCGAGATCGGGAACACCGCGTCTCCCGGCGCCGGCAAATCACCTGCATCCGACACGCAGTCACTCGGGGCGGCGCCCCAGGCTGCATAGGCCTTAGCGGCTTAGATCGGCCGGCATCGGGTCGAGCGCCTCGCGCAACAAGGCGAGGCTAGCGGGGTCGAGCGTGGCTGCACGTGCGCCCGAGCGGCAGGCTGCACCGCGAAAGCCAAGTACATCGGGACGATGCGCGAGCAGTGCCGGGATGTCGTCGATGCGCAGCGAGCCGGCCAGTCCGTTGAGCAGCCCAAAGCGCTTGACCTCCGCCACGAAGTTGCTGAGCGCAGCGTCGCTGATGTGGCTGCGCAAGCCACCGGCGTGCTTGTCGGCAGTGTCCAGCATCACGCCACCAAAGCCCGCAGCGGCGACTTCAGCGACGTGGAGGTGTGGCATCGGCGTGTGGTCGGCGAACAACAGCGCGACCAGCGGCGTGCGGCTCGCCAGCGGCGCCAAAGCCGCCATGCAGGCCGACCAGTCCCCGCCGGGATAGAAGCCGATCTTCACCCAGTCCACACCGGTGGCGGCGATTCGTTCCGCGGCTTTGAGCAACACATCGGGCTCGGCTGGCCAGTCGCCTGCTGTGGCTGACACCGGGCGGCGTCCGCCGACGGCGGCGACGATGTCGCGCAGCGTGTTCTCAGGCAACGCCGCAAGCGGACCGGCGGCGGCGTCCTTTCCGTCGATGATGTCGGCGCCGGCCGCGAGGGCCAGCAAGGCCTCGTCCGCCGAGTTCACGCTGATCAGCAGGCGGGTCATGGCGGTGTGCCCTCTGTGCCGGCCAGGTGGGCGTCGATTTTTTCACGCAGCCAGCCCCAGGCTTCGCGCTCGGCCGGGCCGGCGGTCTTGTCGATGGCGATGGCCAGATAGGCAAGCTCGTTGCGGATCTTCTCCGCTGGCAGCATGTGCAAGCGGCTGGCGAGGATCGCGCACTCGAGCACCGCGGCGCGCGCACGGTTGAACCCCGCAAAGACCCGGTGCGCCTGTTCCAAGGCCACGCGGCAGCGCAGTTTGGGCCGCTGCGCGTCCTCATCGATCCGCACCAGTTCGAGTTCCTGGTGGCTCACCGCGTCCTGCAGGCGCAGCGTGCCGGCCATGGTGCCCGCCACCAGCGGCCAGTCGTGGCGACCGGTCAGGCAGCCGGCAAAGACACGCACGTCGTCGCAGGCGTTGACCACCGCCACGCTACGCGCAAGCACGTTGTCCAGCGTCCGCGAGGGGCGGAATGGCGCCAGCGTGACCAGCCCGTCCTCCTCCCAGACGCCCATCGGCGCAATGTGCGCCTGGCCTTCAGCAGACTGCGTTGTGACGATGACCTCGCGGATGAAGTGATTACTCATCCCGGCCCTCAGGTAAGGGATCGCGGCCCTTGTTCTGCCGCCGCAGCGGCATGGTGGTGCCCATCGCCTTCTGGTGAGTCAGGTCCTCGACCACCGGTGGCAGGGCAGCGCCCCACTTGAGGTCCTCATCCTGGTCGTAGCGCTTGCCGAGCTTCCAGGCCATGTGGGCGCGCGCCAGTTCCACACCCAGGTAGAAGGCGTGGCCGGCGTCGCCACCCAGGGCGTCGCGCAGTTTGGGGAAGAAGTCGTAGGGGTCGCCCTCGGTGAGCAGCCCGCTGCGGTTGTAGAGGTGCACTCCGGCCTCAGACACCTGGATGCGGTAGTTGGCGTCCTTCACTGCTGCGGCGAATTCGGCGATCTCGGCCGGCGTGTAGGGGAAGGGGCGGCGTTCGTGCAGGTTCATCAGGCTGTCGTCGACGTCCTTGGGCAGGCGGTTGCGCTCGCCGGCCCAATACATGATGCGCCGTGCGCGGTCGGCCTCGCGGACCGCGCTGCGCGCGTGCGGGCTGACCTCGGTGGCCAGCACGGCGTCGATGCGCAACTCGGAGATGATGCCGAACAGCAGCGCATTGATGCCGGCGGTGTCGGCGTCGGTGAGTTCGGTCAGGTTGCCGACGCCCATCATCATCGGCACGTCGGGGTACTTCGCGCGGAAGTCGCGGTAGCGGACGATCGACTCGGTAAAGCCGAAGTGGATCGGCTCGAGGATGGGGTCGCACAGCATCGCCCGGCCGCGCTTGTCCATGGCCTCCATGGCGCGTTCGAGGCTGGCCATGTCCTGCGCCGGTTGCCCGACCAGTACCGGGCTGCTGGCAACCTCATCCGCTACGTGCAGCGTGCCCTCGTGCAGCGAGAGCAGGTAGTCGGCGCCGGCGCGCCCGCCGCGGATGAGGTCTTCCGGCGCAAGCGAGTCCACACTGACACGCAGGCCCATGCGCTTGAGTTCGGCGATGGCCTCTTCCAAGTGCTCAAAGCGCTCACCAGGGAGAAAGCCAAGGTCGATGACATCGGCCCCGCTGTCGCGATAGTAGGTCGCACGCTCGATGATGCGCGCCACGCTCACTTGTGCCGCCTCGACGATCTCACCGAATATCAGCACGCGCTGCTGTGACAGGTCCGGCCGGGTAGCCGCGCGGCCGAAGAACTGCGGCATGTCCTTGAGGTCGTCCGGGCCGCGCTCGACCGGGATGCCGAACTTTGTGACCAAGGGCTCGAGTTCGCCGCGGCAGCGTCCCGGCAGGACGATTCTTGTAAAGCCCGACGCATCCGCCAGCCGGCGCAGGATCATGTCGGTGGTCATCAAGCCGGCCACCGAGATGCCAAGGTCGTGAACCGTGTAGTCCCAGCCGGTCGGCGCCATGCCCTCGAGTACCTGCTCAAGGCTCTTCTTGGCCAGCTTGCCGGTGAGAAAGAGGATATGGTCGGCCATCGGGCGCGTCAGGCGGCCGTCTCATTGCTGTGACCGCCCTCGCCGATCAGCAGGTCGAGGTCGCGATGCACCTCGCCGAGAGTCGGTTTGGGCGCCACTTGCAAGCGCTGTTCGATTGCGCTGCGCAGCGCTTCCACCGACTCCAACACGGTCACGCCCTCCATCTCGCCGACTCGGCGCGTGTACTCAAGGTCGATGGCGCGCGGGTAGACCTTCACCCAGTCCTTGGGCGCCTCGGTGTCCATCTCGGGTTCGGTGTCGCAGGCATAGACGTAGATCGGCACGCGCGTCTTTCCAGCCTGGGCAAAGAGATTGGAGACGAGGCTGTCGGACAGGCCCAACGCGCACTTGGCCATGGTGTTGCTGGTGGCCGGCGCGATCACCACCGTGTGGTAGTGCCCGTAGTAGAACAAACCAACCGGTACCGAGCTCGCCGTGGTGTCGCGGTAGACGCGCGTGCGCTCGCGCAGGCTCGAGAGCGTGATGCCGTACATCGGCAGGATCTCCTCGGCGGCGCGGGTGAGGAACAGGTCGCAATGCGGCAGCGAGAGCGCGAGATCCAAGGATTCGCGGAGAAAGTGCCCGGAACCGGTGATGCCCCAGGCGAGGCGAGGTTTGACGTCTTGCATGTGGGCGGTTGACCTTGCGCCGGCTGCGACAGGGGCCGAGATTCTAGACCAGGGGGCGTTCAGCCGGCGGTCCCGCGGCGATCGTAGGCGCCGGTCCCGCGGCGCGCGCGGGCTTCGCCGCCTTCAGGCAGGCCGTATTCGATGCCGATATTGTCTACGCTAAGCCATTCAGTGAGGGCGCCGAGCAGTCCCGGGGTGAGTCGTACCCGCCAGTCCTGGCCCAGGTCGATCTGCGCTGTGGCATCGCCGTTGCGGTAGTCGATGCGGATCGCGGTGGCTCCGCTGGCGTGCGGTTGCAAAAGACCGCGCAGGCGGGCCATGTCCGAGTCGCCATTCATGCGTAGCGTGACACGGCGGGCAAAGCGGGTGCGCGCGGCATCCAGGTCGAACACTGCATCGGCCACCACCCGCGTGCTGTCGGAGAAGTCGTCGTGGCTGGCGCGGCCCTCGATCACCACCAGCCGCTCCTCGCCAAGATTGGCTTGATTGATGTCGAGCGTCTCGCCGAACACGGTCACTTCCACCACCGCAGTGTTGTCATCGAGTCTGACCAGGCCACGCCGCCCGCGTGGTCCGGTCACCACCCTGAGATCGACAACGATCCCTGCAAGCACCTGGGTCTCGCGGGCCGGCTGCAGGTCCTTGAGGCGCGTCTTGACGAAGCCCTGCAGTCGCGGCCAGGCGGCATCGAAGGGGTGACCGGACAGGTAGAAGCCGAGCACCGCCTTCTCTGCGGTGAGGCGCTCCTCGTCGCACCACGGCGCGCACTCGACCAGCGTCTGGCTTGGCGCCGCCACTGGGTCGTCACCGAACAGGCTGGCTTGGTTGGCGTTGGCTTCGGCCTGCTGTGCGGCCTCCATCGCCAACCCGACCGACGCGATCATGGCTGCCCGCTCGCCGTGCAGGGTGTCGAGCGCGCCGCCGCGGATCAGCGCCTCAATGGTGCGGCGGTTGGCCAGGCGGCGGTCGACCCGCAGGCAGAAGTCGAACAGGCTGGTGAACGGCCCGGCCTCGCGGCGCGCGGCCACCAGACTCAGGATCGCGCCCTCGCCCACGCCCTTGATGCCGCCGAGTCCGTAGCGCACCTGGTGGCGGTTGACCGGCACGAAGCGGTAGTCGGAGGCGTTGATGTCCGGCGGCAGGATGTCGATGCTGTTCTGCCGTGCATCCTCGAAAAACACGCGCAACTTGTCGGTGTCGTCCATCGCCGAACTCATGTTGGCGGCGGCGAAGGCGGCGGCGTGGTGCGCCTTCATGTAGGCGGTCTGGTAAGCCACCAGTGCGTAGGCGGCGGCGTGCGACTTGTTGAAGCCGTAGCCGGCAAAGCGCTCCATCAGGTCGAACAGCTCGGTGGCCCGAGCCTCCGGCACGCCGTTCTTGGCCGCACCTTGAGTAAAGGTGACGCGGTGCGCGGCCATCTCCTCGGGCTTCTTCTTGCCCATGGCACGGCGCAGCAGGTCGGCGCCGCCCAGCGAGTAGCCGCCGATCACCTGCGCGATCTGCATCACCTGTTCCTGGTAGACCATGATGCCGTAGGTCTCGCCAAGGATCGGCTTGAGCCGCTCGTCGAGGTATTCGACGCGCTGCTTGCCATGTTTGCGCTCGATGAAGTCGGGGATGAGGTCCATCGGCCCCGGACGGTAGAGCGCCACCAGCGCGATGATGTCCTCGAAGCGGTCCGGCTTGGCGCGCTTGAGCATGTCCTTCATGCCGCGCGATTCGAGCTGGAACACAGCGGTGGTGTTGGCGCCGGCCAGAAGGTCGAAGGTCGCACGGTCGTCGAGCGGGATGGCGTTGAGGTCGAAGCCGGGGTCGCCGCCAGCCTCGACCGGCAGCGCCCGCACGGCCTTCTCGGCGGCAGCGAGGATGGTCAAGGTGGTCAGGCCGAGGAAGTCGAACTTGACCAGACCGGCCGCCTCGACATCGTCCTTGTCGAACTGACTTACCGGGTCGCCGCCCTCGGCCATGTAGAGCGGGCAGAAGTCGGTCAGTTTGCCGGGTGCGATGAGTACGCCGCCGGCGTGCATGCCGACGTTGCGGATGGTGCCCTCCAGTTGTTCGGCCAGCGCCAGCAGTTGCGCGGTCTCCTCGTCCTGTGCTTCGCGGGCCTCGATCTCCGGGCTCTCTTCGCGGGCGTAGAGGGTCTGCTTGTCGTCGGGATCGGTGCGGCGGCGCAGCGTTACCGTCTTGCCGGGCAGGTTGGGCACCAGCTTGACCAGCTCATCGGTGCGGTTGTAGCCCCACTCCAGCACGCGCCCGACGTCGCGCAGCACGGCGCGTGCGGCCATGGTGCCGAAGGTGGCGATCTGCGACACCGATTCCTCGCCGTACTTTTGGCGCACATAGTCGATGACCCGGTCGCGCCCCTCCTGACAGAAGTCGATGTCGAAGTCGGGCATGGATACCCGCTCCGGGTTGAGAAAACGCTCGAACAGCAGGTCGTAGCGCAACGGGTCGAGGTCGGTGATACCGAGACTGTAGGCCACCAGCGAGCCCGCGCCGGAGCCGCGTCCGGGGCCCACCGGCACGCCGTTGTTCTTGGCCCAGCTGATGAAGTCGGCGACGATCAGGAAGTAGCCGGGGAAACCCATCTGGATGATCGTCTGGCATTCGAAGGCGAGCCGCTCGCGGTAGCGCGGGCGCTGGGTTTCGCGCTCGGCCGGGTCAGCGAAGCGCTGCAGCAGACGGCGCTCCAGACCGGCTTGAGATTCGGCGACCAGGTGCTCGTCGAGCGTCACGCCGGGAGGGGTCGGGAACAGTGGCAGCCGCGACTTGCCGAGTGCCAGCACGAGGTTGCAGCGCCGTGCGATCTCGACGGTGTTCTCCAGTGCCTGCGGCAGATCGGCGAAGCGCTCCAGCATCTCTGCTTGGCTGGCGAAGTACTGTTGCGGCGTGTACACGCGCGGACGCCGTCGGTCGGACAACGTCTGCCCCTCGGCGATGCAGACGCGCGCCTCATGCGCCCGGAAATCGTCGGCGGTGAGGAACTGAACCGGATGGGTGGCGACCAGCGGCAGGTCCAAGGCGCTGGCCAGCCGCGCTGCCGCGCGGGTATGAGTCTCCGAGACGGGGGAACCGTCGCGCTGCGCTTCGAGGTAGAAAGCGCCCGGGAAGCGTGCCGACCACTCGCGGGCCAGCGCTGCCGCCGTGTCGGGTTGGCCACCGAGCAGCGCGCGGCCGATCTCGCCGTTGCGCGCGCCGCACAACATGATCAAGCCGCCGAGCGCTTCGGCGTCGAACCACTCGCGGCGCAGAAAGGGCCGGCCGCGTTGCATGCCCTCGCGGTAGGCGCGGGTCATCAGCCGACAGAGCGCCAGATAGCCGGCGTGGTCGCGCACCAGCAGCAGCAGGCGCGAGCCGTCACCATCGCCCTCGCCAGCCAGCCACAGGTCGGCGCCGCAGATCGGCTTGACCCCGGCTGCGCGCGCGGATTTGTAGAACTTGACCAGTCCGAACAGATTGCCGAGGTCGGTCAGCGCCAACGCGGGCTGGTGATCGGCGCGCGCGGCCGCGACCGCTTGCTCGATGCGCGTGGTGCCATCAGTCACCGAGTGTTCGCTGTGCAGTCGCAGATGGATAAAGCGCGGTTGCGGCATGCAGGGTTCCGGTGGCACGGATGGATTCAAGAGCGTCCGGTGATTCTACAATGGGCACCACCATGAGCCGCCCAATCCCCGAATCCAAGGTCGCCAGCCAGTTCAATGTGCTGGGCGGCGAACTGCAACCCTGCGGGCTCAACCCGATCACGGGTTTTTTTCGCGACGGCTGTTGCCGCACCGGTCCCGGCGACCTCGGCCTGCACGTGGTCTGCGCGCATGTCACCGAGGACTTTCTGCGCTTTTCCCTCGCTCACGGCAACGACCTCATCACGCCAGCGCCGCATTACGGATTCCCGGGGCTTCGCCCGGGTGACCGCTGGTGCCTGTGTGCGGCGCGCTGGAAGGAGGCGCTGGAGGCGGGCGTGGCGCCGCCGGTGGTGCTCGAGTCGACGCATTTTTCCGCGCTGGCCTACGTCAGCCTCGACGACTTGCGACGCCACGCTGTGACGCGCGCGGGTCTCGCCGACGAACCCTGACCGCCCCCGGGGCAAGCCTGGTGGGGCGCTTATAATCGCGTTTTTTCGGGCTGACCCATGCCGCTCTCCGCAGACCTCAGGCAAGACCTGAGCGCCGCCCTGTGCGACGCGATCGCCCGCGCCGGCATCGACGCCGGTGCGGCTGAGCCTGCGCTCGAGCGCCCCAAGCAGGCCGGCCACGGCGACTTTGCTTGCAACATCGCGCTTGTGTTGGCGAAGCCGCTTGGTCGGAACCCGCGCGAGCTGGCGCAGGCGCTGATCGATGCGCTCGACGCACCGGGCCTCGTCGCGCGCGCCGAGGTGGCCGGGCCCGGCTTCATCAATCTGTTCGTCGACCCAGCTGCGCGCAATGGCGTGGTGCATACGGTTCTGGCCTCGAGTGCGGCGTTCGGCCGTTCCGATGTGGGCCAAGGCCGCAAGCTGCAGGTCGAGTTCGTCTCGGCCAACCCGACCGGACCGCTGCATGTGGGCCACGGCCGCGGCGCGGCGGTAGGCGACTGTCTGTGTCGCCTGCTCGAGGCCAACGGCTGGGATGTGACGCGCGAGTTCTATTACAACGATGCCGGCGCCCAGATCGACAACCTCACCCTCTCGGTGCAGGCGCGTGCCCGCGGCCTTGGCCCCGATCACCCGACTTGGCCGGAGGACGGCTACCGTGGCGACTACATCGTCGAGGTGGCAAATGCCTTCCTGGCCAAGCAGACGGTGGTCGCCGACGATCGCTCGGTGACTGCCAGCGGCGACCCTGACGATGCCGCATCGGTGCGCGATTTCGCGGTGGCTTGGCTGCGTCATGAGCAGGACCTCGACCTCAAAGCCTTCGGCGTGCGCTTTGACGTGTTCAGCCTTGAGTCGGCGCTCTACACCGACGGCTCGGTCGAGCGCATCGTGCAGGCGCTGATCGCCTCTGGCCACACCTATGAGCAGGACGGCGCGCTATGGCTGCGCACCACGTCGTTTGGCGATGACAAGGACCGCGTGATGCGCAAGCAGGAGGGCGGCTACACCTACTTCGTGCCGGACGTGGCCTACCACGCCGCCAAGTGGCAGCGTGGCTTCGGGCGTGTCATCAACGAGCAGGGCGCCGACCACCACAGCACCATCACCCGCGTCCGCGCCGGCCTGCAGGCGCTCGGCGTGGGCATCCCGCAGGGCTGGCCCGACTACGTGCTGCACCAGATGGTGACGGTGATGCGGGGTGGCGAGGAGGTGAAGATCTCCAAGCGCGCCGGCAGTTATGTCACCTTGCGCGACCTCATCGACGAGGTCGGCGCCGATGCGACACGCTACTTCCTCGCGGCGCGCCGCGCCGACTCGCAACTGGTGTTCGACATCGACCTCGCCCGCGCGCAGACCAACGACAACCCCGTCTACTACATCCAGTACGCCCATGCCCGCATCTGCAGCGTGCTTGAGCAATGGGGCGGGGAGGTCGCACAGCTGGCGCAGGCCGACCTCGGGCCGCTGGCGAGCGAGCATGAGCGCGCCGTGATCAACCGGCTCGAAGCGTTTCCGCAGGCGGTCGCGGCGGCCGCAGAGGAATTGGCGCCGCACAGTGTGGCTTTCTACCTCAAGGACCTCGCCGCGGATTTTCACAGCTGGTACAACGCCAACCAGTTCCTGGTCGACGATGCCGCCGTGCGTGAGGCGCGGCTGGCGCTGGCTGCCGCCACCCGCCAGGTCATCGCCAACGGCCTGGCGCTGCTAGGCGTGAGCGCGCCGGAGCGCATGTAGCCATGGCCGAGCGTAAAGCCCCGACACCGTCGCCATCCAGTGCCACTCGCGCGTCCCGCTCGGCCGGGTTGGGGACGGGCATCCTCATTGGCATCCTGCTGGGCATCGGCATGGCGCTGGCGGTGGCGGTTTGGCTCAACGTCCGCGGTTCCCCCTTCAGTGAGCGCGACGCGCCGGCCGAGTTGCCGTCGCTCAAGTTGCCGGCACCGGCCACCGATGGTGTCAGTAACCAGCCGGCTCGTACACCGCCTCCTCCAGCCGTTGCCGGCGCCCCCGCCGACGCGGCACCCTCGGAGGCTGAGGCAGGCCGTAACGGTCAGCGTTTCGACTTCTACGAGATCCTGCCAGGCAGCGATCCGGCAGCGGCGCCGCAGCCGCGCATCAATCTGCCGGTGTCTCTCTTCTTGCAGGCAGGCGCCTTTCGCAGCGCAAGCGATGCTGACGACCGCAAGGCGCAACTCAATCTGCTCGGCCAGACCGCCGTGGTCCAGCGCGTGCAGACCGGTGACAGCCTGTTGCACCGGATCCGCGTCGGTCCTTTCGCGACTCCGGCGGAACTCGATCGGGCCCGCGAGTTTCTGAAGAGCAATGGCATCGACAGCATTCCCATGCGACCCGAAGCCTCCGTCAGCCAATGAGGACCCCCATGACCTTCTCCCAACGCATCGCCACCCTTCTGGCGCTCGTCGCATCGATGCTGTTCGCCGGATCGGCGCTGGCCGAACCGGTCGAAGGCCGCGATTACGCCATCGTGCCGCTGCCGCTGCCGCAGGCCAGTGGCGGTGGCGGCAAAGTCGAGGTTGCGGAGTTCTTCTGGTACGGCTGTCCGCACTGTTCGGCGCTCGAGCCCAAGCTCGAGGCGTGGCTGTCGCGTCTACCCAAGGATGTGCAATTCAAGCGTGTGCCGGCGGTGCTGGCCGCCCATTGGCAACCGATGGCCAAGTCGTTCTATGCGCTCGAGGCCACAGGTGTCGATCTGCACGCAAAGATGTTCACCGCCATTCACGTCGAGAACATCAACCTCAGCGACGAGCAGACCTTCCTGCAGTGGGTGGGCAAGCAGGGTGCCGACAGCCGCAAGATTGGTGACGCCTACCGGTCGTTCGGCGTCAACAGTAAGTTGCAGGCGGCGCGCCAGCTCAATGTCAATTATGGCCTGACCAGCGTGCCGACCCTCGTGGTGGGCGGTAAGTACCGCACCTCGCCCTCGATGGCGGGCGGCGCGGAGCAGATGTTCCAGGTGGTCGACCATTTGATCGAGCTCACCCGCAAGGGGCGCTGACTCGTCGTTTGCAGTCTGCCCCGGAGGTGGCTGTGGATCCGGGTGTGCCGTTGCCGGCTTGCCCGCCGGGCGGGTGCCTCAGCCGGCCTGTGTCCAGCCCCGCAGCCGGCTTCGCAGTCGCGCCACGGCCTGGCTATGCAACTGGCAGACGCGCGATTCGGAGACGCCGAGCACTTCGCCGATCTCCTTGAGATTGAGCTCTTGCTCGTAGTACAGGCCCATGATCAGCTTCTCGCGGTCCGGCAGATGCTCGATCGCCACCACCAGATGCTCGCGGAAGCGCGCATCCTCAAGCACCGCCGCCGGTGAGAGTTGGTCGTCGGCGGCATAGCCGTCAAGAAAATGGGCATCATCGGCGTCGTGGAAATCCTCGTAGTAGAGGAGCTGCGCACCCCGCCCGTCGGACAGCTGCTGCTGATACTCATCAAGCGTGATCTCGAGCGAGTCCGCCAGCTCGCGTTCGGTCGGCGGACGACCGAGGCTCTGCTCGAGTCGGCTGTTGGCGGTCTCTATCTGGCGCATATTGCGACGCACGCTGCGTGGCAGCCAATCCGCCTGACGCAACTCGTCGAGCATCGCCCCGCGGATGCGCTGCACCGCGTAGGTCTCGAACTGCGCGCCCTGTCCGTCATCAAAATTCTCGGCCGCGTCCATCAGCCCGATGAGGCCGACTTGAATCAGGTCATCGACCTGCACGCTGGACGGCAGGCGCGTCATGAAGTGATACGCGATGCGCTTCACCAGCGGTGCGTGCTCGATCACCAGGCGCTCGGTCGCCGTCGCCACAGCCCGCTCCTTCATGCGCCAGCCTGTGCGAGTCGGTGGGCGCGGTCGAGCCGCTGCAGCCAGTCTGACCAGTCGGTGGTGCGCGGTGCCATGCTGTCCAGCCGCTCGACGGCCAGCCGCACTACGCGCACTGCCGGCGACCGCGGGTGCGCCTCGACAGCACGCAGGCCGAGCTGCGCCGACTGCAGCAGAACTGCGTCGTCCGGGATACTTCCTAGGGCCTCGGGGACGCAGCCAAGAAAACGCCGCGCCGTATTCTGGATGTTTTGCATCGGCACGTTCGCGGCCTCCGCCGCAGTACGCGTGAACATGACATGACAGCTGGTTCGCCCGGTGCAGGCGGAGAGCGCTTTGAGCTGGCTGTAGGCGCGCGTCAGGTGCTCGGGCCGCGCCGAAGCGACCATCACGAACTCGTCGAAGCCCAGACATGGCCACGCCCGCTCCAGCGGGTCGAGCACGCCGAGCACCACGTCGACCGGCGGCAGGGCGCCAAGCCAGGCCGGCAGTTCGGCCGCTGTCGGGGGGAGTGCGATGGCAGCACCGCTGCCCCGGCGGTCGCTCGCGTCCGGCCGCAGCTCCAGCACCACCACCGACCGACCGCGCTGCTGCCAAGCGTCGGCCAGGGCGTCGGCGAGCAGTTCGAGGTCGAGGTCACGCGGGCCCAGCACCCCGACGCAGCGCACCGAGCGGACGTTGACCATGCGTCGCAGGCCCTCGGCTTGGTCGCGGACTGCTGTGCTCATGTCGCGTCCAGCGCATCGAAGCGGGTCTCAAGCGCTGCGGTGTAGAGCGCGAGTTCGTCGCGTTCGCGCCCCTCGAATGGCGGCAACCGGCCGACGCTGCGAAACGCACGATCGGCCAGGTAGAGCGGGTTGGGGCGGTGCAGGTCTTCCGGCACGCGCTGGCCGTTGCTCAGGTAGTGGACCGGCAAGTTATGGCGCACCACCACATCGAGGATCTCGCCAAGACGCACGGCTTCGTCGATCTTGGTCAGGATGCAGCCGTAAAGGCCTCCCTCGCCGTAACGTTGGATGACGTCTTCGAGCGTGCTCAGCTGGGTGTTGGCGGCGATCACCAAGATCCGCTTGACGCCATGTCCGGCGCCTGTGAGCAGTTGCAGCTGGTCGGCGAGACGCTGGTCGCGCTGGCCCATGCCGATGGTGTCGACCAGCACCAGCCGTCGCCGGCGGATGTCCTCGAGCGTCACGTCCAACTCGGCCCCATCGCGCGCTGCGAACACCGGCGCGCCGAGCAGCTTGGCATAGACGCGCAACTGGTCTTCGGCGCCGACCCGGTAGCTGTCGGTGGTGACGAACGCCACCTGCGCCGAACCGTGCCGCATGGCGCAGCGAGCTCCGATCTTGGCCACGGTGGTGGTTTTGCCGACGCCGGTCGGGCCGACCAGTGCAAAGGTGCCGGACTCCTCGACCAGGTCGGATTCAACCACCCGGCCCTGAAGTTCGCGGTGCAGGCGCAGGCGCAGTCCAGCGCAGATTTCGGTCGGCGAAAGACCGGGTGTCATCTGTTCAAGCCAGACACGACCGAGGCCAGGACTGAAGCCGGCAGCCAGCCACTGCCGCAGGGCCTCCGCCCGAGAGGGGTCTTGGCGCGCCACCTCGCCCCAGGCGAAGCCAGACAACTGGCTCTCCACCAGCTGCTTGAGCGAGCGCACTTCGGCGAGCAGGTCGCTGACCACGGCCCCGGCCAAGGCGTCGGGCGCGCTGGCCTCGGTGGGCGTGGTGGCTGCGGGAACGGGCCGCGGACGCACACGCGCGTTGCGGAACACTTGCGCCTCTTGCCGCGGCGTACCGGTGGCCAGCGGCGATGCGTTGACCACGGGCATGCTGCCGTCGAAGTCGGCTTCGGCGACCGCCATCACCTCGATCTCGCCATCGACCGTGCGGTTGGACAGGATGATCGCGTCGGCGCCGAGCGTGTCGCGAACGAGGCGCAGCGCTTCGCGGGTGCTGCTGGCGACGAACTTGCGGACGATCATGCTTGGGCGCCGAGGGTGGCTACGATGCGGACTGTTCTATTGTCCGGGATTTCGTTGTGCGAGAGCACTCGCAGTTGCGGCAGCGAGCGGCGCAGGAAACGAGACAGCAGCTGGCGCAGTGGCGCCGGCACCAGCAGCACGGGTGTGTGTCCAGCCGCCTCACGTTCTTGAGCAAGCTGGCTGGCGCGGCGCAGCAAGCCTTCCGCGAGGCCCGGCTCGAGCCCCGCCTCCTCGTCGCCGCTGCGGTTTCCAGCCGCCTGCATCAACAACTGTTCGAGCCCCGGATCGAGGGCCAGAACGCCGATCTCGCCCAGCCCAGGGGCGAGTTCATGGACGATGGCGCGGCGCAAGCCGGCGCGGATCTTTTCCACCAGTTCCGAGGGCGTCGAGTCGGGGCGCGCGGTCTCGCTGAGGATGCCGACGATCGAGCGCATGTCGCGCAGTGGCACACCCTCATCGAGCAAGCCTTGCAACACCTGTCGCAGTAAGCCCAAAGTGAGCGTTTTGGGGACCAGGTCCTCGACCAGCTTGGGTGCGGTCTTGGTGAGATGCTCGAGCAGCCCCTGCACCTCTTCGCGGCCGAGCAACTCGGACGCGTGACGCTGGATCACGTTGGAGAGGTGGGTGGCCACCACAGTGCTGCAATCGACCACCGTGTAACCCAGCAGCTGCGCTTGCTCGCGGCTCTCGGCGGTGATCCAGGTCGCCGGCAGGCCGAAACTCGGGTCAGTGGTGGCAGTGCCTTCGATCGGTCCGAGCACCTTTCCCGGGTTGATCGCCATGTGCTGCCCGACCAGCACCTCACCGCTGGCGATCTCCACGCCCTTGAGCAGTATGCGGTAGCCATTCGGACGCAATTGCAGGTTGTCGCGGATGTGTACGGCCGGGATGAGGAAGCCGAGTTCGCCAGCGAATTTTTTGCGCAGGGCACGGATGCGCCGCAACAATTCGCCGTCCTGCGCCTGATCGACCATCGGGATCAGGCGGTAACCGACTTCCAGCGCCAGCATGTCGACCGGCGCCACGTCGTCCCAACTGACTTCAGCCCGTTCGCTGGTCTCGGCGGCCGCCTCCTCGCCCTCCGTGGCCTCGGCCGCCAACGCGGGACGCAGCTCGATCGCCCTTCCCACGGCTGCGATGCCGGCGGCCATGAGCAGGAACACCATATTGGGCATGCCGGGGATCAGGCCGAGCGCTGCGAGAATACCCGCGGTCGTGTAGAGCACCCGCGGGCGATCGAACATCTGTCCGGCCACCTCGGCGCCGAGGTCGCGGTCGGAACCGACGCGCGCCACAACGATGCCGGATGCAGTGCTGATGATCAAAGCCGGGATCTGTGCCACCAGGCCATCACCGATGGTGAGCAAGGTGTAGTTCTGCGCCGCTTGAGCGAACGACAGGTCGTGTTGGGTCATGCCGATGATCAGTCCGCCGATCACGTTGATGATCATGATCAAGATGCCGGCCACGGCGTCGCCGCGCACGAACTTGCTGGCACCGTCCATCGAACCGAAGAAATCCGCCTCTCGTGCGATCTCCTGGCGGCGCTTGCGCGCATCCGCCTCGCCGATCATTCCGCTGTTGAGGTCGGCATCGATCGCCATCTGCTTGCCGGGCATGGCATCCAAGGTGAAGCGTGCGCTCACTTCGGCGATCCGGCCCGCGCCCTTGGTGATCACCACGAAGTTGATGATGACGAGGATGACGAACACCACGATCCCCACCGCGTAGTTGCCGCCGACGACGAACTGACCGAAGGCCTCGATCACATGACCGGCGGCATCCGCCCCGGTGTGGCCTTCCATCAGCACCACCCGCGTCGAGGCCACGTTGAGTGACAGTCGCAGCAGTGCGGTGAGCAGCAGCAGGGTCGGGAAGACGGAGAAATCCAGCGGCTTGAGCGTGTAAAGCGCCACCAGCAGGATGATCATCGACAGCGCGATATTGAAAGTGAAGAAGACATCGAGCGCCACCGGCGGCAGCGGCAGCACCATCATCGCGAGGATGAGGATGACCACCAGCGGCATGGCGATACGCGCGTTCATCAGTCAATGCCTCCCACGCCGGCCACCCCGAGGCCACCGCCGCGGCCCGCGCTCGCTGCGCCGCCGGCCATAGCGGCGCCGCGCCGGCGGCCGCTCTCGCCGGCCGCCGGGGTGGATACAGCGCTAGGGGTCGCGTCGTCGTCGGCCAGTAGTGGGTCCATGCCCGGCGGGACGGCGATGTCATCCGGTGCAACGGCCATGGCACCGCCGCGTTCGAGGGTGAAGACCCAGGCCAGCACTTCGGCCACCGCCGTGTACAACTCGGCCGGGATCTCCTGCTCGAGTTCGGCATGGGCGTACAACGCGCGCGCCAGCGGCGGCGCTTCGAGGGTGGGTACGTCGTTCTCGGCGGCGATCTCGCGGATACGCAGCGCAACCAGTTCGATGCCCTTGGCGACCACCCGTGGCGCAGCCATCTGATCGCCCTCATAGCGAAGTGCCACCGCATAGTGCTGCGGGTTGGTCACCACCACGGTGGCCTTGGGCACGTTGGACATCATCCGCCGGCGCGCGGCTGCGCGTTGCAACTGGCGGATACGCGCCTTGATCTGCGGGTCACCCTCTTGCTCGCGGCTCTCGCGTTTGACCTCTTCCTTGGTCATGCGGAGCTGCTTGCGGAAGTTCCAGATCTGGAACGGCACATCGATCGCTGCCACCAGCGCCAGTGCGGCGACCACCCAGATCAGGCCTTCGCCGATCTGCCGCAGCCCGGATGTCACCGCATCGCTGAGGTCGCCATCGGCCAGTTGTAGCCACTCTGCCATGTGCGACCACAGGAACCAGCCCGCGATGGCGCCAAGGAACAGCGTCTTGATCACCGATTTGAGCAATTCGACCAGACCGATCACCGAAAAGATACGGCCGACGCCAGAGATCGGATTGAGTCGTGAGAATTGCGGCGCAAGCGGCTCGGTGCTGAGTACCCAGCCGGATAACAAAAGGGAGGAGCCTATCAGTGCCACGATGACCGTACCCATCAGCGGCAAAAGGGCGATCAGGGCATCGATCGGCAGATCGAACAGCCGCGCCAGCGCGGCTTCGCTGTCGAACGCCTCGCGCCGGTCGAAGTGCAGCGATCGCGTGAGCAGATCCACCATCGCCATGGCCAGCAGGCCACCGGTGAAGAGCAGCACCGAACCACCTGCCAACAGACCGGCAAAGGTGGCGAGTTCGCGGCTGCGGGCTACCTGCCCCCGTTCACGCGCATCCTGCAGGCGTTTGGGGGTAGGGTCCTCGGTACGTTCGAGATCGCTCTCTTCAGCCATGGGCGCCTACCTAGCCGCGTCTGGCCGGGCGCTCGGGGCAGTCCTGACGCAGACACTCCGCATACAGGCAGAGCGAATGTTCGCGGATGCGGAAACCGTGCTCGGCAGCGATCTCCGACTGACGTCGTTCGATCTCGGCGTCATAGAACTCGACCACGTGTCCGCAATCGATGCAGACGAGGTGGTCGTGGTGACCGCCTTGGTTGAGTTCGAACACCGAGCGATCACCCTCGAAGTGATGGCGCATCAGCACGCCAGCCTGCTCGAACTGGGTCAGCACACGGTAGACGGTGGCCAAGCCGACATCGATGTTCTCGGCCAGCAGCGCTCGATAAACGTCCTCGGCCGACAGATGGCGGGTCTCGCTGCGCTCGAACAGGGCAAGGATACGCAGCCGCGGTTGGGTCGCCTTGAGGCCGATGCTCTTGAGGTTGTCTGCCGGGGAGGTCATGGCTCGGGCGCCTGGCGGGCGGGGGCGAAGGATGGCGTGCGCTATCATAACGCACGCCTCTAGCAAGCCTCGGTCCGCTCGACATGCGTCTCCTCACACCCTTTTTGCTTTGTATCTGCGCCGTTCTGCCCGCCTGCAGCATGAAGCTGCCCAAGGTCGACGATCTGCCCGGGCTCAAGCCATATCGCATCAACATCCAGCAGGGCAATGCGCTGACACAGGACATGGTGGCCAAGCTCAAGCCCGGCATGACCCGCAGCCAAGTGCGCTTCGTGCTGGGCACCCCGGTGGTGCAGGACGTCTTCCACGCCAACCGCTGGGATTACGTCTATTTGTTCACCGAGGGCCATAAGGAGACCCGCTCGCGTCGGCTCACCGTGATCTTCGAAGATGACAAGCTGCAGCGGCTTGAGGGCGATGTGGTCGGCCGTCCTGCGGGGGACGCGCCAGCCGCCGGGGCGGCGCCGTGATCCGCGTCGCTGTCGCCGGCGTCACCGGCCGCATGGGCCGCGCCTTGGTGGAGAGCCTCGACAATCATGCCGGCGCGCGCCTTTCGGCGGCGCTCGAGCGGGTGGGCTCGGCGGCCATAGGGCAGGACGCAGGTGCCGCCATCGGTCGCAACACCGGTGTCGTCGTCACCTCGGATCTCGAGGCGCTGGCCGGCGCAGATGTGCTGATCGATTTCACCCGGCCGGAGGGCGCGCTCGCCCACCTCGCCGTCTGCCGTCGCCACGGCGTTCGCCCGGTGATCGGCACCACCGGCTTTGACGACGCCGGCAAGCGGGCCATTGCCGAGACCGCCGCCGAGCTGCCGCTGGTCATCGCGCCCAATTTCAGCGTCGGTATCAACGTCCTCATCAACCTGCTCGATACCGCTGCCCGCGCTCTCGGCGACGGCTACGATATCGAGGTCATCGAGGCGCACCACCGCCACAAGGTTGATGCGCCCTCCGGCACCGCGCTGCGCCTCGGCGAGGCTGTGGCGCATGCCCTCGGCCGCGATCTCGCAAGCTGCGCCGTGTACGGTCGCGAGGGCATCACCGGCGAGCGCGATGCCAAGACCATCGGCTTTGCCACTGTGCGTGGCGGCGATGTGGTGGGGGATCACACGGTGTTGTTCGCCGGTATCGGCGAGCGCATTGAGCTCACCCACAAGGCCTCGAGCCGGGCCACCTTTGCTGAGGGCGCGGTGCGCGCCGCCTGCTGGGTCGCGGGCCGCCCGCCGGGGCTCTACGACATGCGTGACGTCCTCGGTCTGGTCTGACCCCCGCCGGCGGTGGCGTTGCCGGGGTGCGCCCACATCGCGTATCATCCACTCACTACGCAAGCGGACGCCCGATCGGGTGTCCGCTTGTCACATCGGCACCCCGAAGACGCGTATCGAGACCCAGTGACCCCAACTGCGCCCGCCCTGCTCGCCCTAGCCGACGGTTCGGTGTTTCGCGGCATCTCTATCGGCGCGGACGGAGCCACAGTTGGCGAGGTGGTGTTCAACACCGCCATGACCGGCTACCAGGAGATCCTCACCGATCCCTCTTACAGCCGGCAGATGGTCACCCTCACCTACCCGCACATCGGCAACACCGGCACCAATGCCGAGGATGTCGAATCCGGTGCGGTTCACGCGGCGGCCTTGATCATCCGCGACCTGCCGCTGCGCACTTCGAACTTTCGCTCGACGCGCACGCTCATCGAATACTTGCGTGACGCCGGCACGCCCGGGATCGCCGGCATCGACACCCGCCGCCTGACCCGCATCCTGCGCGACAAGGGCGCGCAGAACGGCTGCCTGATGGCCGGCCGCGTCGATGAGACCGAGGCGCTGGCACGGGCGCGCGAATTCCCCGGCCTGGTCGGCATGGATCTGGCACAGGTGGTGACTTGCAGCCAGCCGCACCACTGGACCGAGACCGAGTGGGCGCTCGGGCGTGGTTTTGGCGCGCAGACCGCACCGCGCTTTCATGTGGTGGCTTATGACTTCGGCGTCAAGCGCAACATCCTGCGCATGCTCGCCGAGCGGGGCTGCCGTATCACTGTGGTGCCGGCCAGAACGCCGGTCGACCAGCTGTTGGCGCTCCAGCCCGACGGGGTGTTCCTGTCCAACGGCCCTGGCGACCCGGCGCCCTGCGATTACGCCATCGCTGCCATCCGTGTAGTGCTTGAGAAGCGCATCCCGACCTTCGGCATCTGCCTCGGGCATCAGCTTATGGCGCTGGCCATCGGCGCCAAGACTCTCAAGATGAAATTCGGCCACCACGGGGCCAATCACCCGGTGCAGGACGTCGATAGCGGGCGGGTGATGATCACCAGCCAGAACCACGGTTTCGCGGTGGACGAGGCGACCTTGCCGGCCAATGTGCGGGTCACCCACAAGAGCCTGTTTGATGGCAGCCTGCAGGGTTTTGCGCTGACCGACCGCCCGGCGTTCTGCTTCCAGGGCCACCCCGAGGCGAGCCCCGGCCCGCACGATGTGGCGCCGCTGTTCGACAGGTTCATCCGAGATATGGAGTCGGCCCATGCCTAAGCGGACCGACATCCAGTCCATCCTCATCATCGGCGCCGGCCCGATCGTCATCGGCCAGGCCTGCGAGTTCGACTACTCCGGTGCCCAAGCGTGCAAGGCCCTGCGCGAGGAGGGCTTCCGCGTCATTCTGGTCAACAGCAATCCGGCGACCATCATGACCGACCCGGAGATGGCCGACGTCACCTACATCGAGCCCATCACCTGGCAGGTGGTCGAGAAGATCATCGACAAGGAGCGGCCCGACGTTCTGCTGCCGACCATGGGTGGCCAGACTGCGCTCAATTGCGCGCTCGACCTCGCCCGCCACGGCGTGCTCGACAAGTATGGCGTCGAGATGATCGGCGCCCGCGAGGAGGCCATCGACAAGGCCGAGGACCGCCAGAAGTTCAAGGAGGCGATGACCCGCATCGGGCTGGAGTCGGCGCGCTCTGGCGTCGCCCACAGCATCGAGGAGGCGCTTGCGGTGCAGGCCTCGGTGGGCTTCCCGGCCATCATCCGGCCGTCCTTCACCATGGGTGGTTCGGGTGGGGGCATCGCCTACAACCGCGAGGAGTTCCTCGCCATCTGCGAACGCGGCCTCGAGGCCAGCCCGACGCGTGAACTCCTGATCGAGGAATCATTGCTCGGGTGGAAAGAGTTCGAGATGGAGGTGGTGCGCGACCGCGCCGACAACTGCATCATCGTCTGCTCGATCGAGAACCTCGACCCGATGGGCGTGCATACGGGCGACTCGATCACGGTGGCGCCGGCGCAGACGCTCACCGACCGCGAGTACCAGATCATGCGCAACGCCAGCATTGCCGTGCTGCGCGAGATCGGTGTCGATACCGGCGGCTCGAATGTGCAGTTCGCGGTCAACCCGGTTGACGGCCGGATGATCGTCATTGAGATGAACCCGCGGGTCAGCCGGTCGTCGGCGTTGGCGTCCAAGGCCACCGGCTTCCCGATCGCCAAGGTCGCCGCCAAGCTGGCGGTGGGCTACACCCTCGATGAGCTGCGTAACGAGATCACCAGCGGCGCCACGCCGGCCAGCTTCGAGCCGAGCATCGACTACGTGGTGACCAAGGTCCCGCGCTTCGCCTTCGAGAAGTTCCCTCAGGCCAACGATCGCCTGACCACCCAGATGAAGTCGGTGGGCGAGGTGATGGCCATGGGCCGCTGCTTCCAGGAGAGCTTCCAGAAGGCGCTGCGCGGTCTCGAGGTGGGCGTCGACGGCCTGAACGAAAAGTCCGCCGACCGCGAGACCATCATCCGCGAGATGCGGAGCCCGGGGCCGGAGCGCATCTGGTACGTGGCCGACGCTTTTCGTGTCGGCATGACGCTGGACGAGGTGTTCGGCCACAGCAAGATCGATCCTTGGTTCCTCGCCCAGATCGAGGACATCGTCGGCCGTGAGCGTGCTCTGGTCGGTCGCGACCTCGATGCGATCGACGCCGACGAGATGCGCGCGCTCAAGCGAGCCGGCTTCGCCGATCGCCGCATCGGCCAGCTCACCGGCACCGACGGCGACGCGGCGCGCGCGCGACGTCACGCACTCGGCATCCGCCCGGTCTACAAACGCGTCGATACCTGTGCCGGCGAGTTCGCCACCAGCACCGCCTATATGTATTCAAGCTACGACGAGGCCTGCGAGTCGCAGCCGTCTTCGCGCGACAAGATCATGGTGCTTGGCGGCGGGCCGAACCGTATCGGTCAGGGCATCGAGTTCGACTACTGCTGCGTGCATGCAGCACTTGCCCTGCGCGAGGATGGTTTCGAGACCATCATGGTCAATTGCAATCCCGAGACCGTCTCCACCGATTACGACACCTCCGATCGGCTCTACTTCGAGCCGCTGACGCTCGAGGACGTGCTGGAGATCGTCGCGGTCGAGAAACCCTTTGGCGTCATCGTCCAGTATGGCGGGCAAACGCCGCTCAAGCTGGCGCGCGACCTCGAGGCGAACGGCGTGCCGATCATCGGCACCAGTCCCGACAGCATCGATGCCGCGGAAGACCGTGAGCGCTTCCAGCAGCTGCTGCACCAGTTGGGCCTGCTGCAACCGCCCAATGCAACCGCACGCACCGAGACCGAGGCGCTGGAGAAGGCGGCGCAGATCGGCTATCCGCTGGTGGTGCGGCCGAGCTATGTGCTCGGCGGTCGCGCCATGGAGATCGTCCACGCCCAGGCTGACCTCGAGCGCTACATGCGTGAGGCGGTCAAGGTGTCCAACGACAGTCCGGTGCTGCTTGACCGCTTCCTCAATGACGCCATCGAGGTCGACGTCGATGCCATCTGCGACGGCACCGATGTGCTCATCGGCGG
>RFSW01000131.1 GCA_009923755.1 Betaproteobacteria bacterium
TGAACCGCCCCGGGTTTTGAGGAGGCTCTGGTCTTTGAGAAGATGGAGCCATGAACAAGACGACGAAGTTTTCCCCTGAGGTCCGTGAGCGTGCTGTGCGGATGGTTTTGGAGCAGCGCGGCGAGCACGGTTCGCTGTGGTCGGCGGTACAGTCGATTGCGCCGATGATCGGCTGTGTGCCGAACACGCTGTACGAGTGGGTGCGGCGGCACGAGGTCGATGCCGGTGAGCGCGAGGGTGTGACCACGGCCGAGCGGGAGCGGGTCAAGGCGCTGGAGCGCGAGGTTCGCGAGTTGCGCCGGGCGAACGAGATTCTCAAGTTGGCGAGTGCTTTTTTCGCCCAGGCGGAGCTCGACCGCCGGCTCAAATGATGAAGGCCTTTGTCGACGCGTATCGGCAGGGTTACGGGGTCGAGCCGATCTGCAAGGTGTTGCAGTTCGCCCCCTCGGCGTATCGGCGGCATGCAGCCCGCCAGCGCGATCCTTCCCACATTAGCCCGAGGTCGCAGCGCGATGCCGAACTCAAGCCGCAGATCCGGCGCGTGTGGGACGCCAACATGCAGGTCTACGGTGCTTACAAGGTCTGGAAACAGCTGAACCGGGAGGGCATCCGGGTAGCGCGCTGCACGGTGGAGCGGCTGATGCGGGCGTTGGGCTTGGCTGGCGTCGTGCGCGGCAAGGTGGTGCGCACCACTGTTCAGGATGGCAAGGCAGCCTGTCCGCTGGACCGGGTCAAGCGCCAGTTCAAGGCGCAGCGGCCGAACCAGCTGTGGGTATCGGACTTCACCTACGTCTCGACTTGGCAGGGCTGGCTCTATGTGGCCTTCGTGATCGATGTCTATGCGCGCCGCATCGTCGGCTGGAAGGTCAGCCGGACCATGCACACCGACTTCGTCCTCGACGCGCTGGAGCAGGCGCTGTACGCCCGGCGGCCGGAGCGCGACCGGCTGGTTCACCACTCCGACCGGGGCTCGCAGTACGTCAGCATCCGCTACAGCGAGCGGCTCGCCGAGGCTGGCATCGAACCGTCGGTGGGCAGCCGCGGCGACAGCTACGACAATGCCTTGGCCGAGACCATCAACGGCCTCTACAAGGCCGAGCTGATCTACCGCCGCGGCAGCTGGAAGACACGAGAGGCGGTCGAGCTAGCCACCCTGCGGTGGGTATCGTGGTTCAACCACCAGCGCCTGATGGAGCCCTTGGGCTATATCCCGCCCGCCGAAGCCGAGGCAAACTACTACCGTCAGCTCACAGGGCGGCCCGCCCTCGCAGCATGACAACTTAACCCAACCAGCCTCCTCAAAACCCGGGGCGGTTCAGTTTCGGATTCAACCCGTAGTCAAACTTGGTCAGGGGTGCAAATCATCAACCGCCACGGCGCCATGAATCGTATCTACCGGCTGGTCTGGAGTGACCGGCTGGGTGGGTGGGTTGCGGTCGCTGAGATCGCGACCGGCCGTGGCAAGCGCTCATCGGTGGTGCGTGCAGCACGTCGTGCCCTCGAGGTGGCCGTCGGCATCGCTGCGGCGCTGGCCGGGCTCGCGGCCGGACCCTCTGCGGCGTGGGCGCAAGGCCCCGCGGATGGCGTGGTGGTCGGCGGTGCCGCTTCGATCGAACAGTCGGCTCTGCGCACCGACATCACCCAGACCACCCAGCGCGCCATCATCGACTGGCGCGATTTCTCTATCGGCGCCGGACACACCGTCCAGTTCCATCAGCCCGGTAGCTCGTCAATCGCACTCAACCGCGTCACCGGCGCGCAGATGTCGCTCATCGACGGCTCGCTGTTGGCCAACGGCCAGGTCTGGCTGCTCAATCCCAATGGCGTGTTTGTGGGCGCCGGCGGCCAGATCTCCGCACGCAGCTTCCTCGGCACCACGTCCAGCATCAGCAACGACGACTTCATGGCCGGGAGCTACACCTTCACCCGCAACGCCAAGCCCGGCGGCATGCTCGTCAACCAGGGCCAGATCACCGCTCTGCAGGGCGGCTACGCCGTGCTGGCTGGCGAAGCCGTACGCAACAACGGCGTCGTGTCTGCCGAGTTGGGCCAAGTCGTGCTCGCCGGTGGCCGTTCCTTCGCCATGGACCTGCAGGGCGATCGACTCATCTCCTTCGCTGTCACCACCCCGGTCGAGACCGTCTCGTCAGATGGCAAGGCAGTGCTCCTCAACACCGGATCGCTCATCGCCAACGGCGGGCGTGTCACCCTCACCGCCCGCGCCGCCGAAGACATCGTCACCTCGGTCATCAACACCGGCGGGCTGGTGCAGGCCACCTCAGTGCGCAACGTCAACGGCACCATCGTCCTCGATGCCGGCGATGGCAAGGTCGAAGTTGCAGGCACGGTCGATGCCTCCGGCACGGCCAGCAGCCAGAGTGGCGGCGCCATCGATGTTCTGGGTGGTTCCGTGTGGCTCACCGGCGGTAGCCGGCTCGATGCGTCGGGCCACGCCGGTGGTGGCTCGGTGCGCATCGGCGGCGACATGCTCGGCCTCAACCCCGATGTGCGCAACGCCAAGACCGTCTGGTTCCAGCAGGGTGCATCGGTCGATGCCAGCGGCCTGGTGTCGGGCAACGGCGGCCGGGTCATCGTCTGGTCGGATGCGCAGACGATCTACTCCGGCAGCATCCTCGCTGCCAGCGGCAGCCAGGGCGGCGACGGCGGCTTCGTCGAAACCAGCTCCAAGCAGCAACTGATCGTCACCGGCCGTGTGCTCGCCCATACCAACCAAGGCCGGGCCGGTCAGTGGCTGCTCGAACCCGAGGATGTGAGCATCACCAGCACCGCCCCAACACCCGAGTCGGTCGCCAGCGGCACCAGCATCATCAGCGCCGAAGCCGTCAGCGCCGCACTCTCCGACGGCACCCAGGTCACCCTCATCAGCTCCGGCAACGTCTCCATCGACAGCAGCGTCGCCAGCACAAGCTCAAGTGGCACCAGCAGCCTCACCATAGAAGCCGCAGGCACCGTCACCGGCACCGAGCTGGTCGCCAACACCACCGTCACCCTCGCCGAGTCCGGCTCCACCGCAGCCAGCCTGCAATCAAGCACCAGCAGCCCACCTGCGGCAAGTATTTCGGTAACCCAGTCTCCAGAGACCGATCCAGGGACCGAGCCTCCAGAGACCGATCCAGGGACCGAGCCTCCA
>RFSW01000132.1 GCA_009923755.1 Betaproteobacteria bacterium
GTGCATCACCCACTGCACCAGTTGATCGGCGATATCGCCGGAGTCCAGCGTCAGCGTGGCGCCACCTCGCTTCACCAGTTCCCCAGGCATGCCGAAGACCACTGCCGAGCGTTCCGATTCGGCGATGGTGCGACCGCCCTGCTTGAACACATCCACCATGGCATCCGCGCCATCGTCACCCATGCCGGTCAGCATCACGGTGACCAGCTGTCTGGGCTGGCAGATGCGGGACGCGCTTTCCACCAGCGCTTCGACCGAGGGGTGCCAGCCGTAGCGAGGGTCGGCTGGCTTGACCACAGCGAACAGGCGGCCCCCGCGGTCGCTGACGAACATGTCAGAGCCGCCTTGGGCGATGTACACGTTCCCGGGTTCGAGCGCGGTCGGCTGATTGACTTCGGTCACCCGCAGCGCGCAGTGCGCATCAAGGCGGCTGGCGAACGGCCCGGTGAAGGCTGCCGGCATGTGTTGGGCTACCAGCACCGGCCACAGGAAATTGGCGGGCAGCTTGGGCAGGATGTCCTCCAGCGTGCGCGGGCCACCGGTCGACACCCCGATCACCACCAACCCGAAGGGATACTTGCCGGTCGACGCTGCCGGCCGAACCGTGGCGTTTGCCGTGCTCCGGCCCACTTCGACGTTGCCGGCTTGCCGGCGTGGCACCGGCCGTTCGGTGCGGGTCGGGGTGGCGGCCACCCGGCTGCTGCCACTACGGATCCGCGCGCCAGCGGCGGCGCGAACCTTGCCGAGCAATTCGCCACGCACCTTGTCGATGGACAAGGAGATCGTGCCATCCGGCTTTGGCAGATAGTCCACAGCGCCGAGGGCCATCGCCTCGAGGGTTGCCATGGCGCCCTTCTCGGTCAGCGAGCTAAGCATCACCACTGGCGTCGGTCGCTGCACCATGATGTGCGAGAGGGCGGTGAGGCCGTCCATCTCGGGCATGTTGATGTCGAGCGTGATCACGTCCGGCCCGAAGCGGTCCAGCTGCTGCAGAGCTTCGCGGCCATTGCGGGCGATCTCGACCTCGAAACCGGGTTCGGTCTGCAGCATCGACACCAGCTGCTTGCGCATCAGGGCGGAATCGTCGACCACCAGCACGCGGGTCATGGCATGGGCCTCAGGCCGCCATCTCGTGGAGGGCCTCGATCTCGTCGGCTTCCAACAGCTGGTCGGGCTCGATCATCATCACCAGGCGCTTGCTCTGCTGCAGGTTGGCGACGCGACGGATCAGCTTGGCCTGTTCGACGGACAGGCGCGGGCTCTCCTCGATGGCGCTGTGCGGGATCTTCATCACCTCGGCCACCGAATCCACGATGAAGCCGGTGCGCGTGCCGTTGAGCAGATAGACCATGATGCGCTGGCGGTCGCTGCGCTCGACGCTGTCGAGGCCGAAGCGGCGTCGTTGGTCGATCACGGCCAGCACCGAGCCGCGCAGGTTGATCACGCCTTCGACGAATTCGGGCGACTTCGGCACCCGCGTGAGCGCTTCGGGGACCCGCACGATCTCCTGCACCGAGTCGATCGGCACGCCGAACTCAGCTGCGCCAAGCCGGAAGACCACCACCTGCGACTCGTCGGCGTTGCCGCCGTCGATGGTGTCGACGCCTGCCATGTCTTGCTCCTTTGCGTGGGCTTGTGATTCGCCGATGTGGTTCAGGACGGTGAGGTCGAACAGGCGCTCAGGTGCGATCACCGACACCAGACGTACACCGTCGCCCAGACGACAGATGGCGGTGATGTCGCTTTCGCCGCCGCGGGCCATGATCGGCGGCATCTCGTCGACCAGCCCGTCGGGCACGCGCAGCACCTCGCTGACGCGATCCATCACCAGTCCGACCGAGACCTCGTTGAGATTGACCACCACGACCCGGTCGGTCGCCGACAGCGCACGCTCCGGCAAGGCGAACAGGTGGCGCAGGCTGACCAGCGGCAGCAGGCGGTTGCGCAGGGTCATGATGCCGACCAGCGCTTCAGGCCCGTCGGGCACCTGAATGACCTGCTCGGGCGCTTGGACGATCTCCTGCACCGAGGCGATCGGAATCGCGTACTCCTGATTCTCGACGACGAAGCTCACCAGCTGCATCTCGTCGCTGAGCAGGTCTTCGTCGCCGGAGTCGACGGGGCGGTGTGCGGCATCGCCGAGTGTCGCGCCGGTCGCGCGATGGATCTCGGCGAAGGCGCGTTCGATCAGCTTGGCGAAGTCGACCAACATGATCATGTCTTGATCGACGCCCTTGATCACACCGCTGATCAGTTCGCTGCGGCCGGCTTCGCTGAGCGTGTCGGAGGGCTCGAGTTGGTCAGGTTCGATCGACACCACGCTGGTGACGCAGTCGACCACAAAGCCCATCGGCGTACCCAGGTCGATCACGACGGCGCGCGTCAACTCGTCATTCTGGACGTCAGGCAGGTTAAAGATCTGACGCAGGCTGACGATCGGCAACACGTGGCCGCGCAGGTTGGCAAGTCCCACAAGGTGCGTTGGCGCCAGCGGCACGCGCACCGCATCGGGCACGCGGATGATCTCCTGCACCGGGGCCATCGGGGCGGCGAACGTCTCGCCGCCGACCTTGAAAGTGACGTACTGGTTGAGGTCGTCGATTGACATGTCATCGATGACGTTTGTCGCCGCAACGCCGGGCGCACCGTCGCTCATGAGGGTCTCCTGGCGCGGTTCAAGCGCTCTGCAGCTCGTCGGCCAGCGAGGCGATCTCCTCGATCGCTGCCGACAGTTCATCGGCACCCTGCGACTGCTGCTTGGCGGCGGTAGCGGCCTCGCCGGCAGCCTGCTCGGCCTCGGCCGCCGCTGCGCTGATCTGCTCGACCCCTGCCTTGACCTGTGACACCTGGGCGGCGATCTCTTCGGCAAGGGTGAGCGCCTGCTGATTGCCGCCGGCGACCTCCTGCACGTCGCTCTCCATCTGTACCAGCGCGCTGGTGATGCCTTTGGCCTTCTCCACCTCGACCAGCGCCGAGCTGGCGATCTCCTCCAGGTCGCGACGCACGGCAGCGATCTGGTCCTGCACGCTCTTCACCATGTCCTTGATGCGGTCGGCGTTC
>RFSW01000133.1 GCA_009923755.1 Betaproteobacteria bacterium
AAGTGCGCATTTAGCAAAAACTAAATGAACTGTTTCTTAAACTTGTTTATTATCTTCACCACTATTTACTATTTTCTCTGCTACACAACAGCAGTAATTTTTCCCAATAACAACGCTAATATTGCCTCTACAAATACAAATAAAATGCCTCTGACTGGACCTGATATTAATCCACTCGTACAACATTCTTTAGAGCGCAGGTGTTGAATTTTAGTTCAACACCGTATTGCGCACTATCATGAAATCCATTTTTTGTTATTTGAGTTTTCATCTAATCGTCAACGATCTTTGCTATTTTTGTGCCTCTGTCAGGTGTAGCGGCTTGCTTTCGAAATGAGAGTGGCTCGCTTTCGTCGGTAAGAACGGGCTCAAATTAAATGATTTTATAAATTCACCTTGGCTCGATTTAATTGACACTGAAAATATCACGGCTCACATTATTTGACTCTATAAAGTTAACATCCAGTTAATTTATGAATTCAAGGAAACATAAATCAGAAAAATTATTTTTAGGAGTGTTATATGCCAGATTTTTTAGGCTACTAAATTGTAGAAAATATTCATAAAATCGTTTATAAACTAATAAATAAATCTTATTAAAGTTACATAATATGAAAATGAAAAGAGAAAGTACTCAAGAAGATAAAGAAGTTGTAAAAAAAAGAAAAACAGATCAAGAGATTAAGGTGCCAGAAATAACTGAAACTTTTGCTGATCCTACACTTGATGTTACTTTTAAGATGTTGTTTGGTAATGATTCAAATAAGGATATATTGATTAGTTTACTAAATAGCTTATTAGGATTTAAAGACGACAAAGAAATTATAACAGTAGAAATAAATAGCAATGAATTACCTGTTTCTTTTTTCTCCAAGGAAAAAGGAGAATCCGGTATAACTAGTGCTATAGATATTCTTTGTACTAATAAGGGAAAACAAAAAATTGCTATAGAAATGCAGGGACAAAAAACCAAATATTTTCTTCCGCGTGAGCAGGAATATATGGCAAAGCTAATCTCTCTTCAGGTTAAAGAAGGTGAAGGAAAGTTATACCATGAAAAAGTACTTGAAACCTATATTATTGTTATCGGTAAATCCAATATATTTGTGGGAGATACAAAATTACAAAACCAAAAACTATTTGAAATAGATGTACAACCAATGGTTATTCAGACTAATGAAATAGTTCCAGGAAATAAGATGTTTTGGAAATTTTTTGAATTACCCAAATTTCAAGAAAGTGATAGCTACAGAACAATAGATAAGGATAGTGCTTTAAAGGAACAATGGTTAGAATTTTTAATTGATTGTTCTAAAAAAGATGAAGAACCAGATAGAAGTGAAATAATTAAAAGAGGGTATGAAATTATGAAAGTAGCAAACTGGACTCCAGATCAAAAAGCATTGTACTGGAAACAAAAAATGAATGAAATAGCTTTTCTTGAAGCACAACAGTTACAAGAAGAAGAAGCTCTTATAAAAGCCCAAGAAGCTTTTGAGAAAGGGATAGCAAAGGGTGAATTACAGGGTAAACTTAAAGGTGAGATAAAAGGCGAAATATCAAAGATAAAAGATCTTCTTGAGTTAGGTATTTCACAAGAAAAAATAATTCCTAAACTGAAATTTTTAACACAAGAAAAAGTAAAAGGGGAGTTTGATCATAATTTTGACTATATTAGAACCCATCTTGAGGATACTGATAGCCAAATATGTGATGAATTAGATCTTGTTGGAAGATTATCAGATTTTGATTAAAAAATTTTAACAGACTCATTTTTAAAAGCAGAAAGAGATGATTAAATCACAATTCAACAGGTACGTCCGTGATTCCTTAGCAAAGAGACAAAGGAAAAGCAACGTTGATGAAGCTAATGCAGTAATAGATGTATTTGTAGAAGCTATAAAGGAAGCCTTATCGGAAAATGACGAAATACTACTTGTTGGTTTCGGTAGGTTTATAAAGAAGCAAGTTGAAGCCAGAAACGGAATAAATCCAAAAACGGGGCAATCTATAAAAATTCCTACTTACATGCAACCAAGATTTAAAGCAGGAATAAAACTCAAAGAAGCCTGTAATAGAAACGAAAAATCCAAAAAGTAGTAAAACTAATTTTAATAGCCTTACAGAAGTAAAAATATCCTTTATGTACGATTGGTTATTAACCTCTATTTATCATTTTAAAAAGCACCTTAAAACTTGTTTTTGATACATCTAAATAGCAGAAGAAAGGTTATTTTGTAAAAATTCTAGACAAATAAAAAATTTTCTTGCTAACCGCTTAGAAACTAAAAAATTTTGTGAGCATAGCGAACTCAATTTATCAAAAATTTGAAAAAGGGCTTTTTCAAATTTTTACATCAAAATTTTCATCGAAAAAAATACCAACAAAAAAAACAAGAAAAGCAAGTGTGTTATCCACAGAAAATCGAAAATCTTTTTTCTTGTTTTTTTATACTTTCAGTATTTTAAGTATTTTCGGCACCTTGGAGACCGCTTGGTTCTGCGCTTTATTTCCTCGAAAAAAGACTTTTTTGGTGTGAAAAAAGACTTTTTTGGTGTGAAAAAAGACTTTTTTGGTGTGAAAAAAGACTAACTAAGAAGAGTCTTTTTTGCATATAAAAAGACTTGAATTTTTAGGTCTTTTTATATAAAATAATAACAAAATTAATTACACAAAAAATATGAAAAAAATTAGCGCAAGTATTCCAACAGTTATACAAAATGTGAAGATCAAGCAAAGTAAACAACTTAAGGAGCATTATAAAAATGCTATGATTGCAATGCAGCATAATAATTTAGTCGAAGCTAAGTACTCTATGACTTTGCAGCAAAAAAGAATAATGATTTGGCTGGTTTCTCAAATAAAACCTGACGATATTGACTTTAAAGAACATACTTTAAGCATAAAAGAGTTAGTAGAAATATGCCAATTATCAGGGGAATCTTCTTATAAAGAAATTAGAAATATAACATTTTCATTAATAGAGAAGGGTATACGAATTATTGATATCACCGAT
>RFSW01000134.1 GCA_009923755.1 Betaproteobacteria bacterium
CCGCGCGGCGGTGGCACACACCGCGTCCCTGGTTGGCGCCGACGACGTGTTTGACGCTGCGGTGAGCAGGGCCGGTGTGGTGCGGGTGCAGACCGTGAGCCAACTTTTCACCGCCGCCAAGGCGCTCTCCTGTGGCTTTCACCCGGTCGGCGACCGCCTCGCCATCGTCACCAATGGTGGCGGTCCCGGGGTGATGGCGACCGACCGCGCCACCGACCTCGACGTGCCGCTGGCGCAACTCTCGCCGGCGACGATTCAGGCGCTCGATGCCGGCTTGCCCGCCAACTGGTCGCACGGCAACCCGGTCGACCTGATCGGCGACGCTACCGCCGAGCGCTATCGGCTCGCGGTGCGGGCGTGTCTGCAAGACGACGCGGTCGACGGCGTGCTCGCCATCCTCACCCCGCAGGCCATGACACGGCCCTTGGAGGCGGCGCAGGCAGTGATCGCCCTGGCTGACGGTAGCAGCAAGCCATTGCTCACCTGCTGGATGGGCGAGGCGCAGGTGGCCGAGGCGCGCGCCGCCTTCGAGGCTGCGCACCGGCCGCATTTCCGTACGCCGGAGCCGGCAGTCGAGGTGTTCGCGCACCTTTCCGCGTACTACCGAAACCAGCGCCTGCTGATGCAGGTACCGGGGCCGTTGAGCGGACACGCCGAGCCGGACCTCGAGACGGCCAGGATGATTGTCGACAGCGTTCTGCAGGAACGCCGGCAGATCCTCACCGAGATGGAGTCCAAGGCGCTGCTGGCGGCGTTCCGCATCCCGGTGGCTCGGACCATGATCGCGCGTTCGGCACGCGAGGCGCTGCTGATCGCCGAGCAGCTCGGCTTCCCGGTGGCGATGAAGGTCAACGCGGAAGGCATCACCCACAAGACCGACGCCGGCGGCGTGTTCCTCAACCTGTCGACCGCCTCCGAGGTGCGCGGCGCCTATCAGCGCATTGCCGACAACATCGCCCGCAATCGTCCACGCGCGGTGACGGATGGTGTTTGTGTCGAGTCGATGGTGGTCAAGCCGAACGGCCGCGAGCTGATGATCGGCGTCACCACCGACCCGGTCTTCGGCCCGGTCATCACCTTTGGCTCGGGGGGCACCACTGTGGAGATCCAGGCCGACCGCGCTGTCGCCCTGCCGCCCCTCAACGCGGTGCTGGTCCGCGACCTGATCCGCGGCACTCGGGTAGCCAAGATGCTCGGGCCTTTCCGTAACTTGCCAGCGGCCGATCTCGAGGCGCTCGAGGCAGTGTTGCTGCGCGTCTCGGAGATGGTCTGCGAGTTACCTGCGCTGCGCGAGATGGACATCAACCCGCTGATCCTCGACGACCACGGGGCCGTCGCTGCTGACGCCCGCGTGGTGGTCGAGTACCGGCACACCGGTACCGACCCCTACGCGCACATGGCCATCCACCCCTACCCCTCGCACCTGGTCAGCCAATGGCAGATGGCCGACGGCACCGACATCACCATCCGGCCGATCCGCCCGGAGGATGCGGCGCTGGTGCGCGCCTTCGTCGGTGGCCTGTCGGACGAGGCGCGCTTCTTCCGCTTCATGAACGTGCTGCAAGAGCTGAGCGAGCCGATGCTGGTGCGGCTGACGCAGCTCGATTACAGCAAGGAGATCGCCCTGCTCGCGGTGACCGCCACGGCGCCCGAGACCGAACTCGGCGTGGCGCGCTTCTTCGTCAATCCGGATGGCGAGACCTGCGAGTTCGCCATCGTGCTGGCCGACAGCATGACCGGCAAGGGGCTCGGACAGAAGCTGCTCACCGCGCTGATCGAGGTGGCCCGTTCGCGCGGCCTGCGGCGCATCGGCGGGGAGGTGCTGGCAGGCAACCACGCCATGTTGCGGCTGGCGCAGACGCTCGGGTTCGGCGTCACTCCGCTGGCCGGTAACCCGGATGTGGTGGCGATCGGGCTGAGCTTGCAGTAGGTGTGCCAGACACGCGCTGGGGCATCATCCGGCCATGAAGTCGCAATCGGCACCATACCTGCTGCAGCGGTCCGAGTTCGCGGTCGCGGGGACAGGCTTCGGCCCTTGTGTCGTAGCGGCGAGCGCCCGCGGGCTGTGCTGGCTGGCGCTGGGCGACGACCGCGGAGCGCTGGTGGCCGGTCTGCTGCGGCGCTTCCCGGGGGCGGCCGAGGTGCCGCCTGTCGCCGGGGGGCTTCTACGGCGCGCACTGGCCGCGGTGGGCGATCCTGCGGGCCGGCACGATCTGCCGCTCGATCTGCGCGGCACGCCCTTCCAGATGCAGGTTTGGGCGGAACTGCAGCGCATCCCTGCCGGCAGCGTCATCACCTACGCCGAACTGGCGCGGCGCGTCGGTCGGCCGCGGGCTTACCGCGCTGTCGCGCAAGCTTGCGGCGCCAACCCGGTGGGTGTACTGGTGCCATGCCACCGCGTCATCGCCAGCGACGGCAACCTAGGAGGATTCGGCTTCGGGCTGGCGCGCAAGTTAGAGTTGCTGCGGCGGGAGGGCTTGCGGCTCTGATGCCCGTGGTGCGCCGCGTATCGGATCCGTTGCGTGGCGCAGCAGAGACCGGGTGATTCGAGACAAGACGGCGAAACTTGCTGCAGACTGCCGCCCCATGAACACCCCCGGACCCTTTGGCGGCATTCGCGACATTTTCGCTTCCGGCCTCGGCGGCGCCATAGCCATCAGCCTCGCAGCCTGGCTCACGCTCACGACTGGGCAGCCGCTGCTGATGGCGCCGCTCGGCGCGTCGTGCTTCCTCATGTTCGTGGTCCCGGACAACCCGGTTGCCCAGCCGAGGAATGTCATTGGCGGGCATGTGATCTCGGCGCTGGTCGGTATGGCTGTGCTGACGCTTCTCGGTAGCACGTGGTGGGCGATGGGTATCGGCGTCGGCCTCGCCATCATCGCTATGCGGCTCACCCAGACCAACCACCCACCGGCGGCATCCGACCCGCTGCTCATCTTGCTCAACCCGCTCGGTGCGCCGGG
>RFSW01000135.1 GCA_009923755.1 Betaproteobacteria bacterium
CAATCTAGAATCTAGATGTCGTCAAACGACTCATACTGTCACGGAGGAGATGTAAATGAAGCGCGCTGTTCTGTTCGCTCTGCTGCTGGGCCTCGCCGGTCCGGTCCTGGCCGAAGACGCCCCTTACTCGGTCAAGGATGGCATGGTCGATGCCAAGACCTTCAAGGGATTTCAGGTTTGGCGGAATGCCGCTTGTGAGCGGTGCCATGGTGCCAACCAAGAAGGTATGGTCGGTCCGTCGCTGGTCGATTCTTTGAAGAAACTGAGCAAGGAAGAGTTTGTCGCCACGGTCGTCAATGGGCGCGCCGAAAAGGGCATGCCGCCGCACGGCTTCCTCGGCGAAGAGAAGATCGACATGCTCTACAGCTACCTCAAAGGCCGTTCTGACGGCGCCTTCGCCACCAAGGTGAAGACGTACGAGCAGTAAGCGCGTTGTCGGTCCGCTGAAAAAGCCGCCTCCGGGCGGCTTTTTATTGGCGGTCGGAAGGGCGGCGTGCTCGAGCGCCTCAAGCGGCGCCAGTGGCGGTGATCCAGAGCGGCACAGTGACTGCGCTCACAGCAGTCGAAACAACCAAGGCGGCCGAGATCTCCCCCTCGAGCGCGCCGAATTGCCTCGACATCAGGTAGACGTTCACGCCGGTGGCCAGCGAGGCCATCATCACCACCGCTTGTGTCTCGATCGCCGGCAGGCCGATGGCCCCCGCGATGCCCCACACCGCCAGCGGGTGCAGAACGAGTTTGACCGCGGCGATGGTGCTGCTCGCCTGCCAGCCTTGGCGGATGCCGAACTCGGCGAGGCTGAGTCCAAGCGCCACCAGCGACATCGGCCCGGTGGCTGCTGCGAGCATCGCCATCGGCCGGTCCAGCGGGGTGGGGATGGTCAGCCCGGCAAAGCCGTAGGCTGCGCCACCCACGATCGACGCCACCACCGGGTTGGTGATGACACCGCGCAGGGTCTTGCCGATGCCATTCAGCGACAGTTCGCCATGCCGGGACCACTCCACCGACAAGGTCACCAGTGTCCAGAGGATCAGTGCATTGAAGACCAGCGCCAGCGCGACCGGTGGGATGTGCTGCTCGCTGAGCAGCAGGTGGGCGATCGGGATGCCCAGCAGAACATTGTTTGAGAACACACCGCCGAGGCCGAACACCGATTGCTCCACCCCGTTGTGCCCGAACAGGCGCCAACTGAGCATCCGGCCGATCACGAACACCACGCCGCAGCCACCGAAGAAGGCGATCAGCAGGCGCGCATCCACCCCCGACAGGTCGCCGAAGGTGGCCATCTGCCGGAACAACAGGGCAGGCATGGCGACGCTGAAGACGAACGCGGCAAGGGCTTTGCTGGCTTCCTTGCTCCAGCCGCCCCAGCGTCCCAGGCTGTAACCCAAGCCTACGAGGACAAACAGTGGCGAGGCCAGCAGGACCTGATCGAGTACTCGGTCAAAGGGAATCGGCATACCAGCGCGGCGGGCCCTGCAACAAGACCCGCATCATGCCACGCCGCACCGGAGTGGGCGGCGCGGCAGCCTCTGCCGTCGCTTCAGTAGACTTCCGGGACGTAGATCGAGGCGGGCAGCGGGTGTCGGGTGTAGTCGGCGTGACGCTCGCGCTCGGGCAACTCGATGGCCGGTCGCTCCACCTCGTGATACTCGAACTGTCCGAGCAGATGGTGGATGCAGTTGAGGCGAGCCTTCTTCTTCTCCACGGCTTGGACGACCCACCAGGGCGCCTCAGCGATGTGGGTGCGCTCGATCATGGCTTCCTTGGCCCGCGTATAGTCCTCCCAACGGCGCCGGCTCTCGAGGTCCATCGGCGAGAGCTTCCACTGCTTGAGCGGGTCATTGATACGTCCGAGGAAGCGCAGGTGCTGCTCATCGTCGGTGATCGAGAACCAATACTTGATAAGCCGGATCCCCGAGCGCACCAACATGCGTTCGAATTCGGGCACCGAACGGAAGAACTCTTCGACGTCATCTTCGCTGCAGAATTCCATCACCCGTTCGACGCCAGCGCGGTTGTACCAGCTGCGGTCGAACAGCACCAGTTCGCCAGCGGCCGGAAGGTGCGGCACATAGCGCTGGAAGTACCACTGCGTCTTTTCGCGGCTGTTGGGTGCTGGCAATGCCACGACCCGGCACACCCGCGGGTTGAGGCGCTGAGTGATGCGCTTGATCGCGCCACCTTTGCCAGCGGCGTCGCGGCCCTCGAACAGAATGACGACTTTTTGCCCGGTGTGGGCGACCCACTCCTGCAGCTTGACCAGTTCGCCCTGCAGACGGAACAACTCGCGGAAGTAGCGGATGCGTTCTGCGCGTCGCTCGCCGATGCTGCGGCTGAGCTCGCCGCCGGAGTCGTGGTCTTCGATCTCCAACTCCATCTCTTCGTCGAGGCTGTCGACGATCTCTTCACGGATACGGCGGACAAGTTCCTCATGCTCATGGAGATCGATCATGGCGGGCGCGGGGGTCTGAGTGGATGGAGGTACGAGTGTCGCCATATCGCGTGACGCTAATGTTTCATGTTGGGAAAGGCGCCGCTTAAGGCAAAAAAAGCCCGCCGGAGCGGGCCTGATCCAGGCGGCCGTGCGGCAGCTCAGACCGTCACGCCCTTGGCCGTCTCGGCGTATTCGCCGATCTGGTCGAAGTTCATGTAGCGGTAGATGTTGCTGGCGTCCGCATTGATGATGCCCATCGCCTCCTGGTATTCGGCGAGGGTCGGGATGCGACCGAGCTTGGAACACACCGCCGCCAGCTCCGCCGAGCCGAGGAACACATTGGTGTTCTTGCCGAGACGGTTGGGAAAGTTGCGGGTGCTGGTCGACATCACTGTGGCGCCTTCCTTGACCTGCGCCTGGTTTCCCATGCAAAGGCTGCAGCCCGGCATCTCGGTGCGCGCGCCGGCCGTGCCAAAGGTGGCGTAGTGGCCTTCCTTGATCAG
>RFSW01000136.1 GCA_009923755.1 Betaproteobacteria bacterium
CATCCACGCATGGATCTTGCAGACCTCAAGAACAAACACGTCACCGAACTGGTGGAGATGGCGACCGCTTTCGAGATCGAAGGCGCCAACCGGCTGCGCAAGCAGGAACTCATCTTCGCCCTGCTCAAGAACCACGCCAAGAAGGGCGAGACCATCAGCGGCAGCGGCGCGCTGGAAGTGCTGTCCGACGGCTTCGGCTTCCTGCGTAGTCCCGACACCAGCTACCTTGCCGGCCCGGACGATATCTACGTCAGCCCGTCGCAGATCCGCCGCTTCAACCTGCACGTGGGCGACACCGTCCAGGGCGAGATCCGCACGCCCAAGGAAGGCGAGCGCTACTTTGCGCTGGTCAAGGTCGACAGCATCAACGGGGAGCCGCCGGAAAAGGCCAAGAACAAGATCCTGTTCGAGAACCTGACGCCGCTGCACCCCGACGAGCACCTCAAGCTCGAGCGCGACATCAAGGCCGAAGAGAACATCACCAGCCGCGTCATCGACATGATCGCGCCGGTCGGCAAGGGCCAGCGCGGCCTTATCGTCGCCCCGCCGAAGAGCGGCAAGACGGTGATGATGCAGCACATCGCCCACGCCATCACCAGCAACCACCCGGACGTGGTGCTCATCGTCATGCTCATCGACGAGCGCCCGGAGGAAGTCACCGAAATGAGCCGTACGGTGCGCGGCGAGGTGGTCGCCAGCACCTTCGACGAGCCGCCGCAGCGTCACGTGCAGGTCGCCGAGATGGTCATCGAGAAGGCCAAGCGCCTGGTCGAGCACAAGAAGGACGTGGTCATCTTGCTCGACTCGATCACCCGTCTGGCGCGCGCCTACAACACCGTACAGCCGGCCTCCGGTAAGGTGCTGACCGGTGGCGTCGACGCCAATGCCCTGCAGAAGCCCAAGCGCTTCTTTGGTGCCGCGCGCAACATCGAGGAGGGCGGCTCGCTGACCATTCTCGCCACCGCGCTGGTCGACACCGGCAGCCGCATGGATGAAGTCATCTACGAGGAATTCAAGGGCACCGGCAACAGCGAGATCCATCTTGACCGCCGCAGTGCCGAGAAGCGCGTGTTCCCCGCCATCAACGTCAACCGCTCGGGCACCCGCCGCGAGGAGCTGCTTCTGCCACCGGACATCCTGCAAAAGGTCTGGGTGCTGCGCAAGCTGCTCTACCCGATGGACGACCTCGACGCGATGGAGTTCCTGCTCGACAAGATCCGCGCGACCAAGACCAACGCCGACTTCTTCGATTCGATGCGGCGCGGTTGAGCCCACGGCCGGCCGCCGCCGGCCTGCATAGCACCTCAAAAGCCCCCGGTTCGCCGGGGGCTTTTTTTGCATAAAAAATTTGCACGCAATGCCTTGTTACATTAAGTTGCAACCAAATAGTTTTAGATTCCTACTAACTTAAAACAGCAAAGTAAGCAGATTGATGTGCTTGGCCGGAAAGCGACCACCACATTCGGGGCCGGCAATAAACACCTACGTGAGGAGGTTGGGCAGATGGCTCTGGTGAAGAAGACGCGAATGGATGTTCAACCGCAAAACGATACGCCGTCACGCGTCACCGATTCGCCGGCCGCCTCGAATCGCGATGCCGATGCGCTGCGCCGCAAACTGGCCAAACAGCAACAAGCTGCAGAGCGCATCGCTGCGGCTTCGGCCGAACTCGCCTCGGGCATCAACGAGGCAGCAAGCGCCTCGGAAGAGTTGCGCCGCGCGTCCGACACCATCTCCGCCGGCGCGCAGCAGGCCTCGAGCGCCGCACAACAGTCGCTGCAAGCGGTGACCGCCATGTCGTCGGCGATTACGCAACAGATGCAAGGGGCGCGCGCCTCGCAGACCCGCGCCACGAGCATGCAGACGCTCGCCGGCAGCATCCAGACCGACGTCGCGGTGTCGGTGAGCAACGTCAGCATCGCCGCACAGCGCCAGATCGCCTCGGTGGAGATGGTTGGCGAACTGGAACGACAGGCCGCCAACATCGGTGACATCGTCAAGGCGGTGGCACGTATCGCCGACCAGACCAACCTGCTCGCCCTCAATGCCGCCATCGAAGCGGCCCGCGCCGGCAAGCATGGCAAGGGTTTTGCCGTGGTGGCCGACGAAGTGCGCACCCTCGCCGAGACCTCGGAGAAGAGCGCTGGCGAGATCCAGAAACTGGTGTCGCAGATTCAGGGCGAGGTCAAAGTGATCTCCGACGGCATCAACCACTCCGCCAAGATGGTTCAGGAGGAGGTGGAAAAGGGCAAGGTCATCACCACCCAGCTCAAACAGATCGAGGTCGATTCGGCCCAGATCGTGGTGGGTGCCGACGAGATCGCCAGCGCCGCCCAGCAGGCTGCAGCCGGCGCCACCCAGGCGATGCGTGGCGCCGAGTCGATCGCCGCCGCGGCGGAACAACAGTCCTCCGCCTGCGAAGAATCGGCCAAGACCGTGTCGGAACAGGCACAGGCCCTGGCCGAATGTGAAGCCGCCGCGGCCAATCTCGCCGAAATCGCCGAGGACCTGAAGAACAGCACCAACATCGGCAAAAGCGCGGAGGACGTGGCCTCCGCCGCTGAAGAGCTGTCATCCGCGGTGCAGGAGATCAACCGCGCCTCGACCCAGATCATGGTCGCCATCGACCAGATCCGCAAAGGCGCACAGACCCAAGCCTCGGCCTGCGAGGAGTCGTCGTCCGCGGTGACGCAGATCGAGGGTGGCGCCAAGCTCTCGCGCGAACGTGCCGACTTGGCACTTGAGCGCGTGAGCGGTATCCAGAGATTGCTCGACGAGAACAAACGCAACGTGGACGCGCTGGTGAAAGGCATCGTCGCCTCGGTCGAGACCACCCGTGCGAGCCTTGGCCAGATCAAGGAACTGGAGCTGGTGAGCCGGCGCGGGCGGCTTCGATGGCGCCGTTCACGGCC
>RFSW01000137.1 GCA_009923755.1 Betaproteobacteria bacterium
GAGGTGCGCGGCAAGCGCATGGCCCCGCCCGAGATCAGCGCGCAAGTGCTGCGCAAGATGAAGAAGACCGCCGAGGATTATCTGGGCGAAGAAGTGACCGAGGCAGTCATCACCGTGCCGGCCTACTTCAATGACGCGCAGCGTCAGGCCACCAAGGACGCCGGCCGCATCGCCGGGCTCGAGGTCAAGCGCATCATCAACGAACCCACGGCTGCGGCGCTGGCGTTCGGTCTCGACAAGCAGGAAGGCGACCGCAAGATCGCCGTCTACGACCTCGGCGGCGGCACCTTCGACGTCTCGATCATCGAGATCTCCGAGATCGATGGCGAGCACCAGTTCGAGGTGCTCTCGACCAACGGCGACACATTCCTCGGCGGCGAGGACTTCGACCAGCGCCTGATCGACTTCCTCTGCGACGAGTTCAAGACGCAGTCGGGCATCGACCTGCGCAACGACGCCATCGCCCTGCAACGCATCAAGGCCGCCGCCGAGCGCGCCAAGATCGAGCTCTCCTCGAGCCAGCAGACGGAAGTGAACGAGCCCTACATCGCCATGGACCAGACCGGGCCGAAGCACCTCGTGGTCAAGATCACCCGCGCCAAGTTCGAGTCGTTGGTGGAGGAGCTCATCAACCGCACCATCGAACCGTGCAAGGTCGCGATCAAGGACGCCGGTCTCAAGGTCGGCGACATCGAGGACGTGATCCTGGTCGGCGGCCAGACGCGCATGCCCAAGGTGCAGGAGGCGGTCAAGGCGTTCTTCGGCAAGGAGCCGCGCAAAGATGTGAACCCGGACGAAGCCGTGGCGGTGGGCGCGGCGATCCAGGGCGGCGTGCTCAAGGGCGACGTGAAGGACGTGCTGCTGCTCGACGTCACCCCGCTCTCTCTCGGCATCGAGACCTTGGGCGGCGTGATGACCAAGCTCATCCAAAAGAACACCACCATCCCGACCAAGGCCAGCCAAGTCTTCTCGACGGCAGACGACAACCAGTCGGCGGTGACCATCCACGTGCTGCAGGGCGAGCGCGATGTAGCAGCCGGCAACAAGAGCCTCGGCCAATTCAACCTCGAAGGCATCCCGGCAGCAGCCCGCGGCATGCCGCAGATCGAGGTCACCTTTGACATCGACGCCAACGGCATCCTGCACGTCTCGGCCAAGGACAAGGCGACCGGCAAAGAGAACAAGATCACTATCAAGGCCAACTCGGGCCTGAGTGAAGACGAGATCCAGCGCATGGTGCAGGACGCCGAGGCCAACGCCGCCGAGGATGCCAAGGTGCTAGCGATGGCGCAGGCACGCAACGCCGCCGATGCGCTGGTGCATTCGGTCAAAAAGACTCTGACTGAGGCCGGCGACAAGGTCTCGGCGGATGACAAGGCCAAGATCGAGGCTGCGATCGCCGAGGTCGAGGCGGCGCTCAAGGGTACCGACAAGGACGCCATCGAGGCCAAGACCAACGCGCTGATGGAGGCCTCGCACAAGCTCGCCGAGCAGATGTACGCTGGCGCCGAAGGTGCAGGTGCTGCCGGTGGCGCAGCGGGCGGCGCCGGGTCCGCAGGCGGCAAGGACGACAGCGACGTGGTCGATGCCGAGTTCACCGAGGTCAAGGACGAGAAGAAGTAAGCTGCCGGACGACCTGCACGCGGCATAGAGGGAGACGGTGCCTTAAACGATGGCGAAGCGCGACTACTACGACGTGCTCGGCGTGAACCGGGACGCGGCCGAGGATGAAATCAAGAAGGCCTACCGCAAGCTGGCCATGAAGTTCCATCCGGACCGCAATCCGGATAACCCCAAAGCTGAGGAGAGCTTCAAGGAGGCCAAGGAGGCCTACGAGGTGCTTTCCGACGGACAGAAGCGCGCCGCCTACGATCAGTTCGGCCATGCCGGAGTGGACCCGTCGCTGGGTGGCGGAGGCGGGCCGCGCGGCGGCCCCAACTTTTCCGATGCCTTCGGCGACATCTTTGGCGACATCTTCGGCCAGGCTCGCGGCGGGCGCAGCAATGTTTACCGTGGCGCCGACCTGCGCTACAACCTCGAGATCACGCTGGAGCAGGCGGCGCGCGGCACCGAGACGCAACTGCGGGTGCCGACCATGGAGGAATGCGGCACCTGCGGCGGTACCGGCGCCAAGCCAGGCACTCAGCCGATCACCTGCCGCACCTGCAAGGGCCACGGCCAGGTGCGTATGCAGCAGGGCTTCTTCAGCATCCAGCAGACCTGCCCGGTGTGCCACGGCAACGGCAAGGAGATCCAGGACCCCTGCCGCACCTGCCACGGCGGCGGCCGTGTCAAGTCACACAAGACGCTGTCGGTCAAGATCCCGGCCGGCGTCGACGAGGGCGACCGCATTCGGCTGTCGGGCGAGGGCGAACACGGCGTCAATGGCGGGCCGGCCGGCGACCTGTATGTGGTCATCCACATCAAGGATCACGCCGTCTTCAAACGCGACCACGACGACCTGCATTGTGAGATGCCGATCTCCTTTGCCACCGCAGCGCTGGGTGGCGAGATCGAGATCCCGACGCTGGATGGCTCGGCACGCATCAAGATCCCGCCCGAGACACAGAGCGGCCAGGTGTTCCGGTTGCGCGGCAAGGGCATCAAGGGCGTGCGTAGCCACAGCACCGGCGACCTGATGTGCCACGTCATGGTCGAGACACCGGTGCGCCTCACCGACCGTCAACGCGAACTGTTGCGCGAGTTCGAGTCGATCAGCGCGGGCGAACCGTCACGCCACAACCCCCGCGCGCAATCGTGGATGGACAAGGTCAAGGACTTCTTCGGCGGCTAAGAAGCGGTTTGGCAGCTACCGCGTTGGCTGCCC
>RFSW01000138.1 GCA_009923755.1 Betaproteobacteria bacterium
GCCGACAATGGGTAGAACAGCGCCTTGACCACCAGCGTGAGAATGATGATGGCCAAGCCCCAGTTACCCACCTGATCGTTGAGCATACTCAGGAACACGAACAAAGGCTTGGCGATGATGGTCAGCCAACCGTAGTCGGTGGTGAGATCGAGTCCGGGTGCCAAAGCTTCGAGGCGGTCTTGCTCTTGCGGGCCGGCGTAGAGACGCATGGTTGCCGACAAGGCTTCACCTGCGGCGATCTCGCTGCCAGCGGTCTTGACCCCGACCCGATAGATGCCATCGGGCAATGCGTCGATGTAGTTCTCGCGAGGCATACCGGCGGCCGGCAGCCAAGCGGTGAGAAAGTAGTGTTGAATCAACGCGATCCAGCCGTCACTGGCGCTGCGCGCGTAGTCTGCTTTGCCTTTGCTCACCGACTCGAAGTCGACTTTGCGGAAGCGGTCGGCATCGTTGTAGACCACCGGTCCGGTGTAAGTGCCTTGAAACTGCGACTCGCCCTCGGGCGGGTCGGCGTGCCGCAGCATCTGGAAATAGGCCGACGTGGCCACCGCCTGAGTCCCGCTGTTGCGTGCGTCGAGCGTCACATCGACCACATACTGGCCGCGATGAAAAGTGTAAGTCCGGCTCACCTCGACATCTCCGGACGTGGCCGTAAGGCGGACGGCCAGCGTGTCCTGCCCCTCTTCCATGCGGAAGCTGTCGCTGTCGCTGATGAAGGTGGTGCGATGATTGGGCAACCCCGCACCTGTCAGACCTGACTGCACGACATAGGGTTTGCCGCCATCCTCTAGCAGGAGCAGCGGGTCGTCGCTTTCGCCCGCAGCACGATGGCCCAGCAGTTCGAGGCGACGGATGTCGCCGCCGTTCTCATCGATCTCTGCACGGAAAAGGTCGGTCTCTACCCGAATGCGCCGCCCGGTGACCAGCCGCCCGCCGGATGCCGGCGTCGCCTGAACGGGCGCGGCCGGAGCTGCCTGCCGGCGCGGCTGTAGACGGTGCGCCTATCGTTTGGCCAGCGATGTTGTCCGTCGGACGAGCCGGCGCATCGGCCGCCTGATACCGCTCCCACAACATAATTAGACTGAACGAGAGAATAAAGAACAGCAACAGGCGCTTGGTATCCATATCGCAGCCGAAAGAGTCAGGGGACGGGGTCGAAACCGCCAGGATTGTACGGGTGACAGCGGCACAACCGACGAACGGTGAGCACACTTCCACGCCAGGCGCCGTGACGATGCAGCGCCTCGACAGCGTAAGCCGAGCAGGTCGGGTAGAACCGGCAATGCGCGCCGATCAACGGTCGCAACAGCCACTGATACAGCCTAACCAGCAGGATCAATACGCGGCGCATGCCAGCACATCGCTCATCGGGCGCACACCGTCCGCCAATGCGCAGAAAGTTCGCAACGGGCAGCGGGAAGGTCTGCCGGCGCCAAACAACGACGCAGGCGCACCACGCAATCGATAGGGATCTCCGCTGGCATCGCCAGACGAAACGATTCGCGAATGAGGCGTTTCGCCCGGTTTCGGGCCACCGCCGAACGACAGATCCGTTTTGCCACGACCAGACCCAAGCGACTTCCTGCCCGATCAGCCACGTCAGGGTTTAGACACAGGACGTCAAAAAACGGCCCGCGCGCTCGTGGACGCGTGGCCAAGGCTTGTTTGAAGGTTGCCGCCGAAGCGATGCGCCGCCAGCGGCCTAGACCGGCTTGCACCGGCCGAGCGGGCTTAGACGGCCAGACGGGCGCGACCCTTGGCGCGACGCGCACGAATCACCGCGGCGCCGCCTCGGCTGCGCATGCGAACAAGGAAGCCGTGGGTACGCTTGCGCTTAACGACAGACGGTTGAAAAGTGCGCTTCATGAGATCGACTCCAGTAAAAGTCCGGCACTTAACACCTGCTCAGAGACGCGACACAGAAGGGCGCGTTGGGCAGGCGCTGCATTCACCAGAAAGCCGTGACAGGCATCCCAGCAGATGTGGCGCCGTGATAGAACCGGCAATTATCGAGCGGTGTGCCGCATTGTGTCAATGCCGCAAAGCAGCGTGATAGTCCCTCGCATTTCACTTGAAGGCGCGCTTCGCTTGGCAGATGATTCGGGGGATGAACGACTACTGGAACGACTGTCTCGAACAGTTGCGCGGCGTGCTGCCCAAAGTCCAGTTCGAGCGCTGGATCGCCCCGCTCGAACTGGTCTCGGCCGGCAACCTCGGAGTCGAGATCCGGGCGCCCAACCGCATGGTCGTCAATTGGGTCCGCGAGCGTGCGATGCACGTTTTCGGGCCGCTAGCCGAAGAGCATTTCGCGCCTGGTGTACCCGTACAGATCGCCGCGCGTGAACACGCAACCGACCCACAGGCGGAACAGACGGACAGCGCCTCAAAGGCGAGTTCGCCGCAAACCTTAGCGATCCAGGACAGCCAGAGCGTCGCACCAGCGGCCGGGGAACGTCGACGTTTGACGCAACGGTCGCGTTCTGCCGGCATCAACTCCGCCTTCACCTTTGACAGCTTCGTTGTCGGCAAAGCTAACCAGATGGCGCGCGCCGCGGCCTTGCAAGTGGCTGAAAGCCCGGGCAGCGATTACAACCCCTTGTTCGTCTACGGTTGCACAGGCCTCGGCAAGACACACCTGATGCAGGCTGTCGGCAATGCCTTATTGGCTCGGGATCCAGACGCTCGGGTACGTTATGTGCATGCCAACGAGTACATCGGTGACGTGGTCAAAGCCTATCAAAACCGTTCGTTCGATGAATTCAAGCAGTACTACAGGTCACTTGACCTGCTTTTGATCGATGACGTCC
>RFSW01000139.1 GCA_009923755.1 Betaproteobacteria bacterium
GCGAGGTCACCGCTAGCCCCCGCGCCGCGACGCCGTCCACAAGCCCACCGGTGCCCTCGGGCAGCAGCACCTCCGCGGGCTGGATGCGCGCCAGCAGCGCCGGCAAGTCGCGCACCGCCAGCTCAGCGAGCCGCAGGTCGCCGCTGGCCAGCGTCACCCACGCGGCGCCGACGGCAGGATCACCTGCGCTGCGGCGATCGGCGCGCGGGTCGCCAAGCTCCCGCAGCGCGGGGTGTGCCGCGAATAGCGCCAGCAGCGGCGCATCGCGGCGCTCGTCCAGCAGGCCGGCGTCGGTCAGCGTGCCGGGCGTGACGATGCGCACCACAGCGCGCTCCACCGGGCCCTTCGCGGTGGCCACATCGCCCACTTGCTCGGCGATCGCCACTGACTCGCCGGCGCGCACCAGCCGCGCCAGGTACTGCTCAGCAGCGTGGTGGGGCACTCCGGCCATGGGGATCGGCGCACCGGCCGACTGCCCGCGCTGGGTCAGGGTGATGTCCAGCAGCCGAGCGGCGCGCCGGGCATCGTCGTAGAACAGCTCGTAGAAGTCGCCCATCCGGTAGAACAGCAGCCGGTCCGGATGCTCGGCCTTGAGCGCCAGGTACTGGCGCATCATCGGGGTGTGGTCGAGAGAGCTCACAGACCAATGGTAACGCGCGGCCAATGGGCTCACGCTCTGTGATTTTGTTTGCAGGCTGCTGGCGGTCAGCAGGTCTTTCGCATGTGTCCTGTGACTTATTGCCATGCGCATCCAGACGGGTTTCTCTACCTTGACTGACAGAGCGGGGCGCGTCTCCGCCGACCTTTCCAGGAGTCAGCCATGACCATTCGCGTTTTCAAACCTATCGACCCGCTTTACACCGCTCAGTGGCATTTCGGCCAGATCGGTCGCCTTGGCTTCGGCAGCGCCAACACTGCAGGCATCGAGCGCGTCTGGGCCGACCACACAGGGCGCGGCGTCAAGGTGGGGGTTTGGGATGACGGCGTACAAGCGACGCACTGGGATCTTTCGGCGAATTACAACGCCAGCCGCCAGATGACCGTCGGCGGCACCATGAACGATGGACAGCCACTGTCGTCAGATGCCGACCACGGCACCGCAGTGGCGGGCTTGATTGCTGCGGCTGCCAATGGCCGCGGAGGGATCGGCGTGGCCCACGGAGCCGAGCTCACCTCAGTGCGCATCTTCGGCGGGGCTGACGACATCAACTCGGCTTGGACGCGCTACCTGCAGACCTTAGACCAGCTCGGCACCTTCGATGTCACTAACCATAGTTACGGCGGCACCCCCAGCTTTATCCGCGACGCCGATGTCGACCGCTTCGAGGCGTCGCTTGCTACCGGTCGTGGTGGTCTGGGTACGATCAATGTCAAGGCCGCTGGCAACGACAGACTCGATGGAAACGGTGATGCGCTGGACGCCTCGCGGGCTACGGTGAGTGTCGCGGCCACCACGTCCACGGGCCAGGTCACCAGCTATTCGACCTACGGCGCACATATCCTGCTTGCGGCGCCAGAGGCTGCGGTAACGACCGACCGTACGGGAACCAGTCAGGGCTACAACGGCAGCATCGATGCATCCGGCGATTACACCAACCGTTTCAGCGGCACCTCGGCGGCGACACCGGTGGTGGCGGGTGTCGCCGCGCTGGTGCTGGATGCCGCACCGGGGTTGGGTTGGCGCGATGTGCAGTCGATCCTGGCCTTGTCGGCGCAGGGTACCGGCAGCCGCTACGGCGGTTCCACGCTCAACGAGGTTTTTGCTTGGAAGTGGAATGGTGCCGGCAACTGGAATGGTGGCGGGCTGCACTTCAGCGAGGACTATGGTTTCGGTCTTGCCAATGCTTACACGGCGACGCGTCTGGCCGAGGTCTGGTCCCTGATGAATCCACTGGCTGGCACGTCCCCCAACGAGCGGAGCGCCTCGGTGACGGTAAGCCCCAATGCCGCTATCGCTGACCTGCAGACCCTGCGGCAGACATTTACCCTGACCACCGACCTGGTCATGGATTCGGTCAACCTCACGGTCGATCTTGCCCACACTTACTTCACCGACCTGCGCATCTCGCTGGTTTCCCCCGCGGGCACCACGCTATCGCTGTACGACGGCACGACCGGCGATGGCAGCACCGCCGACAACGGCCTGCGTTACACCTTTGGGGCCGAAGGCTTCCGCGGCGAGTCCTCGGCCGGAACCTGGACTTTGGTCGTTACGGACGCTGTCTCGGGCGATGCCGGCACCCTGCGCGGCGTCACCCTCAAGGCTTGGGGCAGCAGCGCATCGGCCGATGACCAGTACCACTACACCGACGAGGTGTTCGCGGCGCTGAGCGCCCCCGGTCAGTCTGCGCGGGCCACGCTGGACGATCGCGATGGTGGCGTCGATTGGCTCGACTGCGCCGCGATGAGTCGCAACCTGGTGCTTGACCTTTCCGCGGGTGGCGACTGCACCGCCGATGGGCAGGTCTTTACACGATTGGCGGCCAGTACCGTGATCGAGAATGCCATCGGCGGCGATGGCAACGATCGCATCCTTGGTAACGCCTCGGATAATCGGATTGCCGGCATGCGCGGCAATGACACCATCGACGGGGGCGCCGGGCGCGATCTGGTGGTGTTTGCCGGCGTCTTTGCGGATTATCGAGTCGTCAGTTCTGGTGGCAAGACGCTGGTGAGTGGAACGATGGGCGAAGATGTGCTCATCAATGTGGAGGCCTTGAAGTTTGACGATCGGGTCATCGACGATCCGACGTGGTTGGCC
>RFSW01000140.1 GCA_009923755.1 Betaproteobacteria bacterium
TGCTACCGTATAGGAATAAAATAAATCGCCACGTCACTGACGTTACTCGTCACGCACAAAACGTAACCCACAGTTCCCTTCCCATTCTGGCTTCTATCCTTCAACTCTCGATCCTCAGACTCACTTACTTCAAAGTGATGACTTTCGGCGCTACACTCTTCACTAAAAATTGACAGATAATCTTTAAACAAAACACACACCCATAGAAAAAAATGAACCGTTTCTCCCTCGTCACCATCTACACTACCGGTTTCCTCACCGTGATCGCTCTAGCTGTCGGACCCTCCGATCTTCTCATGGAGGCACAGGGCGCTAGCCTAATCTCGTTCGTGTTCTCCATGATGCTCGACTGAGAAAACCACAACAAAACACAACAGGGAATCCAGGGTGAGAAATCACCCTGGATTAATTTATTTCACCAACAAATATCTCGGCGGGAGAAAAAGAAATAAAAAGAGTTGACTCCCATCTACCAGTCAGCTATAATAAATGCAGACCGGAGGAACCAGGAGAGGGAGGGGAAGAACAGGAAAACAATTAGGTTGACTTTCCCGCAACGCAACCTATAATCCCGCCCCCTTTTCCACAACGTAACCCCTACCCTAACCCCTACCAGGGAACCCCGATCCTACTCGGAAACCCCTACCCTCGCAACCCCTTGATCTAACAGGGAAAAAAGATTCGGATTAATAAAGTTGACTCTGCTAAACCGTTTGCTATTCTATGAGTGTTCCAAGGCACTAACGAAGAAACGAAAGCGAGAAACACAATGACTGCAACGCTCACCCCCGGTCGCCACGTTACCATCCTCACCGCCCCGGACACCCGTGGTATCGTTCTCCGTGTGGACGGGGAGCGTGCCCGTGTTCTCGAAGCCGCAAGTGAGGTTCCTTCATGGTTCCCGTGCGCCGATCTTCAGGGTCGTCGGGGTCGCCCCGCCATCGTTCACAACTCAGGGCTTTGCCGCTTCGATCTTACTTACCTCGTGAACACAGATGATTCCTTCTGCCAGGAAGCGATCCGGTTCCTTTTCGGGCGGCAAACCGACGACGAGCAAGGTTCCGCGTGTACACGTCACGACAACGATATCGGTTTCCGAGCGGATCACGCTCGTAAGGGTACGATCCTCGCTGCCCTCGCCCCCGACGCTTGGAGTGGAATGGAATACGAGAACGCTCGTTCCATTCTTCACCGCTACACCGGGACGCAACTTTTCGACCTTGCCGCCGAATGGCTCGAAAACCCCGGCGAGTGATCCCAACGGGGGAAACCCCATAACCCCTTGAAACCCCGGTGCCGAAAGGTGCCGGGGTTTTCTTGCGTCAACCCTTTTCTTTAATCCCGATTGAGTCAAACCCGAAAAATGGCGGGAATAAATAAAGTTGACTTCAATCCGGTTTAATATATAATTCAGAATTTTCTGAAATGCCATACGGGCAATTTCTGATCAGAAAGAGGTTGACTCTGATCCGGAGATCCGCTATAATCGGGACAGGACCGGAGGGACCGGGACGAGAGGGAGAACACGGAAACAATTAGGTTGACATTCCGTTCCTTTCCTGTACCCTTCGCATTTTTTTCTTAACCCGCCCTCCGATACTTAATCAATTAGGTTGAAACTCCCTTACGGTCTGCTATTCTATGAGTGTTCCAAGGCTCCTAACTGAAGAGGCACACAATGTTCTCGAACCTTCCCTCGCGTCGTTTCGGTGTCGAGATCGAATTCGTTGGGATCACTCCTGCGGTGGCTTGCGCTGCGCTCGTTGCGGCGGGTGTAGTGTGCCGCGCAGAGGGCTATAATCATGGTCTTTCTAATGCATGGAAAATTGTACCTGATGGTTCGATCCAACTTTCCCCCGGTATGCCGCTCGGTGCGTGCGGGGAACTTGTGTCCCCCCCGCTTTCCGGTGTCGAAGGGATCGAAGAGGTGCGCCGTGCGCTCCGCGCACTCGTCGCGGCGGGCGCTACCGTCAACGCTTCCTGCGGGCTTCACGTTCACGTTGACGCTGGGGATCTTTCCCCGACGCAGATCGGCAAGCTTCTCCGACGATATTCTGCGTTCCAGTCGGGGATCGATGCTTTCATGCCCGCAAGCCGTCGTAATTGCCGCTGGGCGATGCGGATCGATCCGGCGACCGCGCCGCTCGTCGAGTCGAGCCGTAACCTTCGCGACACGGCGGCACGCCTTGATCGTTACCGTGTGATCAACGTCGCCGCATACGCCCGTCACGGCACCCTGGAATTCCGCCAGCATTCCGCCAGCGTGAACGGCGGCAAGGTTGCTCGCTGGATCGCTTTCGTTCTTTTCTTCGTTGCCGCCAGCGTCCAGTCCGCTCCGGTGTCCGTTGCGGCTGCTCCGGTGTCCGTTGCGGCTGCTCCGGTGTCCGTTGCGGCTGGGCGTGGTCGTCGCCCCAATTTCGCTGCACGCCGTGAGGTCGTGCGCCTTCTCCTCGCACCGGGCGGCGCTACCCTTTCGACGCTCGCTGCCGCGACGGGTTACACCGAGGGCACGTTGCAGGCGTCCGTTTTCGGGGCTCTTCGTGGCATGGGTCGGCTTTCGCTTGTGGGAGGTTCCTACCTCTACCGCGTCGCCCCCACGCACGCCGCGTCCCTTGCATCGTGGCAGGGTATCGCTCCGGTTGCCGCTCCGGTTGCCGCTCCGGTTGCCGCTCCGGTTGCCGCTCCGG
>RFSW01000015.1 GCA_009923755.1 Betaproteobacteria bacterium
GCCACCCGCGCCCCACGCCCTGTTGATGCGGCGGAGCTCAACCGGAGGGTGCGAGGCGCGAAAGGGTTCGCCACGCTGGCAATCGGGTGGGGACTGGCAGCCGGCGTCGCGCATGCCGGTGACTGGGCGCTGCACGGTCATGACCTCGGCGGCAAGCGCTTTTCGCCGCTCACGCAGATCAACCGCAACACTGTGGCCAGCCTCAAGCCGGCGTGGACCGCGAAGACCGGCGTCAAGGCCACCTTTCAGGCCACGCCGATCGTGGTGGATGGGGTGATGTACATCTCGCTGCCGGGCTCGCACGTGCTCGCGCTCGACGCCCGCACCGGCGCCGAAAAATGGCGCTACACCCACACGTTGCGCTGGCAAAAGCTCTGTTGCGGCCCGGCCAATCGCGGCGTAGCGGTACACGGCAGCAAGGTCTACGTCGGCAGCGTCGATGGTCGTCTGGTGGCGCTCGATGGCGCCACCGGCAAGACCGTGTGGGACGTCTCGGTCGCAACCTACGAGGGCGCGCGCGAAGAGAGCGCGCAACTCTCGAAGGACGACCCGTTGGCCAAAGTCGGCAATGTCGGCACGACCGGGGTGGGCATCGCCATGGCGCCGATGGTGTACGGCAGCAAGGTGCTGATCGGGATCAACGGCGTCGGCTATGGCCTGCATCCCGACGCCGGCCTGTCGGTGGTCGGAATGAGCGGCAACTACGGCCAGTCCGGCTTTCTCGCTGCCTTTGACGCGACCAGCGGCGACCGGCTCTGGCAATTCGACATCACGCAGCAGGGGTGGGAGGGGCGCTTCGCAGCCGAAACCGACTACGGTGTGCCGCTCAACCGCGATGTCGCCGGCGAGAAAGCCGCCTTCGCCAAGTTCGCCGACAGCTGGAGATACGGCGGCGGCTCGATCTGGGCAACGCCGACCATCGACCCGGTGCGTGGCTGGCTGGCGTTCGGCAGCGGCAACCCGTCGCCCCAGATGGCCGATGGCTCGCGTCCCGGCGACAACCTGCACACCTCTTCACTCATCGTATTGGATCTGCAGACCGGCAAGCGCGTGTGGCACTACCAGCAGGTGCCCCACGACCGCTGGGGCTACGACGTCGCTAGCCCGGCGGTGATGTTCGACCTCAAAACCGCGGGCGGCCCGGTGCCGGCCATCGCTCACGCCAGCAAGATGGGTTGGGTATTCGTGCATGAGCGCGAAACCGGCAAGCTGCTGCTGCGCTCGGAGCCGTTCGTGCCGCAGATGAACCTGTTCGCGCCACCCGCTCCGGGTCAAGGCGTACTGGTCGCGCCGGGCATCGCCGGTGGCGCCAACTGGTCGCCGACTGCCATCGACGAGTCGCAGCAACTGATGTTCGTCGCCGCGCTACACCTGCCCACACGCTACATCGCCCAGACCTCGACGCGCCCCGATGGCAGCGTGCTGCACTACGTCTCGACGCAGGAGGGTCAGGACCGTTCGGGGACGCTCAGCGCCATCGATCTCGCGTCTGGCGCATTGCGCTGGCAGGTGCAGACCGAAGAGCCGTTGCTGGGCGGCGTACTCGCCACCGCTGGCGGTCTCGTCTTCAGCGGTATCGGCGGCAAGCGCATCGGCGCCTTCGACAGCAGCACCGGCGCACAGCTGTGGAGCGCCCAGATCGATGCTGGCGTCAATGCTCCGCCGATCACCTACAGCATCGATGGCACCCAGTACATCGCCGTCGCGGCCGGCGGCAACTCACTGTTCGGCTTTCCTACTGGAGACACCATCGCGGTGTTCTCACTGGCAAGGTAGCGGGCGGGGGGCTCGGCCTTCGGGCGATGCTGAGGCGCATCGGCAAAGCCCTTCGCTGCCACCTCGCGCAGCCCAAGGAAGGAAAACAGCGTCCCGATGGACGCCGCCCGCTACAGCAAGCAGCTGTGCCCTGACCGAAGACCCGCTCGCCGCCAGCTCCACACAATCGCTCCAAGTCAGAGCTCGTCGAGCCGCCGCAACACCGCCTGAGCCTGCACCCGGACCGCCGTGCGCGCCTCGCCCGAGAGCCGCTGCAGGTTCTTGACCATCAAGGCCGTGCGCGGACTGCCGCCCAACTCGGCCTCATGCCGATCGAGGAAGTGCCAGTAGAGCGTGGTGAGCGGGCAGGCATCGTCGCCCGTCCTCTTGCCGGGGTCGTAGCGGCAGCCGCTGCAATAGTTGCTCATACGCTGGATGTAAGCGCCACTCGCGGCATAAGGTTTGCTGGTGAAGCGCCCGCCATTGGCGTAGAGCGCCATGCCGGCGACGTTGGGCAACTCGACCCACTCCACCGCATCCACGTAGACAGCCAGGTACCAATGCGCCACCTGCCGCGGGTCGACCTCCGCCAGCAGGCTGAACAACCCGGTCACCATCAGGCGCTGGATGTGGTGGGCATAGCCGTAGCGCAACGTCTGGCCGATGGCCTCGCGCTGGCAGGCCATGTCCGTCTTGGCGGTCCAGAACCAGCGGGGCAGATCACGGGTGTGCCCAAAATGATTGGCTTCGGCCAGCCCTGGCATCTCCAGCCAGTAGACGCCACGGATGAACTCGCGCCAGCCGATGATTTGGCGCACAAAGCCTTCGACGCTGGGCAGCCCCGCCCGGCCCTCGCGCCACGCCGCCAAGGCAGCATCGGCCACCTCGCGCGGATCGAGCAGCTTGAGGTTGAGCGCCGCCGAGACGCGCGCATGGTAGAGGAAGGGCTGCGCCGTCCACATCGCGTCCTGGTAGCGGCCGAACAACTCCAGCCGGTGCTCAACAAAGTCTTGCAGCGCAGCGAGTGCCTGCTCGCGCGTCACCGGCCAGTCAAAGTGCTCCAACGCGCCCGGGTTGTCGGGAAAGTGGCGCTGCACGGCGTCCATCACTGCCTGGGTGGTCGCGTCCGGGGCAAAGCCCAGATGCGCTGGCACCAGCCCCGGCCCCTTCTTGCCAAAGCTCGCGCGGTTCTCGGCGTCAAAGTTCCAAGCGCCACCAACGGGCTGGTCCCCGTCCATGAGGATGCCGGTGTGCTTACGCACGTGCCGGTAGAAGAACTCCATGCGCAGCTGCTTGTAGCCCTTGGCCCAGCGCAGAAAGTCCGCCCGACTGACGATGAAATGCGTGTCGAGGCGCAACTCAAGGCGGCAGCCGGCCGCGGCCGCCAGATCGCGCAACGCTGCCTCGAGCCAATCCTCGCCGGGCTCGACCAGCACCAGGGCCGGGGGCGAAAAAGCGCGCAAATGGTATGCGATCACTTCGACAAGACCACCTTGCGGCGCGTCGTCGAGCGAGTGATAGGTGAGCGGCCAACCGCGGCCGCGCAACGCCTCGGCAAAGTGCCGCATCGCCGACAGAAACAGCACCGTCCGCGCCTTGTGCGACCAGACGCGCTCGCCCTCGCCCCTCGCCTCGACCATGAGGATGCGGTCCTGCGCCGGGTCGAAGCCGTCGAACGCGCTTGAATTCACGTCGAGTTGGTCGCCCAGCACAAGGACGAGGTGGCGCATCAGCGTGCACCTGGAATGTGCATGCAGACGCCTTCGCCCGGCAGCCGCAGCGTGGCTCCCCCGAAGGTGACCTCGCATCGCCTCATTTGTCACCCTTCTTGCGGCATGCGTCTGAGCAGTACTTGACCTGCTCCCAGTTCTTCTCCCACTTCTTGCGCCAGGTCATCGGCCGCCCGCAGGCCGCGCAGGGCTTGCTGGGAAGATAGGACTTGTTGCCGGCGAAGTCCCGCTTTCCGCTCATCGCCGCACACCCCTTGCAAGCTGCGTCACGCCATCTCCCCCTCGAAATCAAGGCCCAACTGCGGCGATATCGGTGCCTGCCGCCGGATCTTGGCCGCAGAAGGCCGTTCGCCACGTTGCCGGATGCCGCTCTTGCGACTACCGTGACGCACCATCATCTCGGCCGCCTCGCTACGTACAGCATCGCGCCGCCGGAACGCGGCGATGCGTTCTCGCGCAGCCCTTGTCGCCGCCGCAAAGTCCACGACGGGTGCGGGATACGCGGTGCCGATCCGCACACCGAAATGCTGCTGCAAGCCGGCCGGCATCCGCCATGGCTCGAACAGCCACTCGGTGGGCAACGCCGCCAGTTCCGGACACCAGCGCCGCACAAAGACGCCGTCGGGATCGTGATCACGCGCTTGCTTGACCGGGTTGTAGATGCGCACCGCATTGATGCCGGTAGTACCCGACTGCATCTGCATCTGGCTCCAGTGGATACCTGGCTCGTAATCGGTGAACAGCCGCGCGAGGTGCAGACCCGGCTCGCGCCAGTGCAGCCAGAGCGGGAAGGCTGCGAAGGAGACCAGCATCGCCCGCATGCGGAAGTTGAGCCAGCCGGTGACGGCCAGCATCCGCATGCAGGCATCGACCAGCGGGTAACCCGTCTGCCCGGCCGCCCATCGCTCGAAGTGCTCAAGACTGAAGCCGCTTTCGCGCATCCCGTCGAATGCGCGCACCAAGTTGCGATGCTCGATAGCCGGTGCCGACTCGAGCTTCTGCATGAAATGACAGTGCCAATAGAGTCGCCCTTCGAAGCTCTTGAGCGAGGCGAGCCAGCGACTACGTGCCGGCGATGGCGGCTCAGCCTGCAACTCCGCCCGCCGCCGGCCCAATGCCTCCACCGCCTGGCTGAGCGACAGGGTGCCATGGGCCAGATGCGGCGAAATGCGCGAACACACATCCACACCGCTCAGCGGACTGGACATCCCGGTGCGGTAGGTCTCACCGTTCTCCCACAAAAAAGCCTCCAAGGCCGTGCGCGCTGCGGCAGAACCACCGCGTTGGCGCTGGTCTTCCTCCAGCTGTAGCGCGGCTGCATGACCTCCCGTAGCGGCGCCCGGCACCGCTGCGGGGCGACCGAGGCGTACGCCATCGGCGGCCGCCAAGGCCGAACCGAGAGCGTGCGGCAGCGCCGACAGCCGTGCCGGCGCCAGCATCAGCGGACGGCGCACGCGCGCATCCCAGCGTTTGGACCAGCCATTGCGGGTCTTTAGGCGACGGATGACACCGTCTTGCGCAAACTCTTCCCACGTCACGTTGTGGTGTCGACACCAGTCAGCGACTTGGCGATCGCGCGCAAAGGTGGCCAGATTGCCGGTCTCCTGGTGCGATACGAGACGCGCAAATGGCCACACCTCACGCAGCGCCGCCAGCACCGTCACGGCGTCGCCGCAGAGCTCGAGCAGATCACCGCCGGCAGCGCGCATGCTGGCGCGCAGGTCGTCGAGGCTGTCGGCGATAAAGGCGCGATGCCGCGCCGATCCGTCCGGCACCAGCTGCCCGGCATCAAAGCCATGAATGGCGGGCTCCCAGATGAACACCGCCGCAAAGCCAGCGCCCTCGCTGGCCGCTGCCAAGGCCGCGTGGTCGGTCAGGCGCAGGTCTCGCTTGAACCACAGCAGGGTGTCGGCAGGAATCGGCAACGCAGGCATGCTGCTTCCGACAAGTCGCGCGCCAGTCTGTTCGGTGATGCCCTGCCGCCTACGACGTTCGGCCCCAGGTGAACGGAGCAGATGCATACCGCCATAAGCTGGCCTGACTCTTGCTTATAGCTCGTGGCACATGTTTTGAGCAGGCGAACGCGTTATGGATAACCCGCAGGATCTGATGAAACTGGTACCGCCTTCACCGGGCGGCAAGAGCGTATCGCGCAGCCCGGCCGATGGCACTCGCAAACCCGAAGGTGGTGCCGAGTTCGCCGAGGCGATGCGCAGCGCGCAGGAGACGAACCGCCCGGAACCGCGGGAGGCAGATTCACGCGAACCGCAGGTGCGAGACGCACAGGGCCGTCCGGTTCAGGATGCCCGTTCAGCGGAGCGGCAGTCGCGCGAAACGGCCGCTGATCCTGCAGAGGCGCCGACCCGCGCGCGCGAGGCTGAGCCCGCGCAAGCGGAGACATCGACTGCCAGCGCTGCAGACAACGCGCAAGCGGCGCAGACGCAGCCCGCGGGCAACGGTACTGCCACGAACCCCGCCGCCCCGCCGCAGGTCGCCGATAGCCTGATCGCCATGGCGGCTGGTGTCGCGCTGCCGGCATCGATGGTCACGCCGACCGCGGCCGGTCCGCAGGTCGTATCACCTGTGACAGGCGATTCGCAGGCCCTGGCGCCGCGGACCATTGAGGCCCTGCAAGGCGCGCAAGCGCTGGCTGATATGCCGGCCACTCGGCCGGCGACGACGTCAGGCTTCACTGTGCTGCCGACCAGCGATGGCAGTCTCGCCGAGTCCCGAGCCCCCGTGCAGCAGACAGCTGTCGCCTCGAGTCTTGCGCAGGTCGCGCTCGGCCAAGACTCCGCATCACGACTCATCGGAGTCACTGAACCCGATGCACAAGGGTTGCCAAATGACACACTGATTGCCGCCGAGTCAGCGGCTGTCAAGGCGAGGGCTGTCGCCATGGCACCTGCCTCGGTGGCCCTCGCTGTTGACCGGGCGATCGGCAATGCCCTCGTCAACCAACCTGCCACTGGTCACTTCAAGCCGGCGAATCTTGCATCGCCCGAAGCCGCCGATCCGGCAAGAATTGCCAGCACGGGCTTCGTCGCGGCAGCCCTACAGACATCAGGAACCGTCGCGGCAGCCCTACAGACGGCAGAAGCCAGCGATGCGCCCGCCCTGCCATTGCCAATGGGCGAGCCACTGCCCCCCGGACAGGCGCCCGCCACGTCGAACTGGCTGACAACGCGCCCCGATTCTCTGGCGATAACCCTCGCCGACCGCGCCCTGATGCAGGACCCGGTGGCTCAAGCGCCGATCGAACTCGAACAGCTGGTGCGGTCGCTGGATACCAAGCTGGCAAGCGTCGTCGGAGTCGCTGTGCCGCAGGAAGAAGTGTTGTCGTTGTCGGCAAATGCCGGCGCCTCGAAGGCAGCTGCAGCCGTCGAAGCCCCGCTCAACGGCGCATTGCAACTCCCGGGACTCGGAGCGCCGGTCGACAACGCGCCCGAACCTGTCGCGCTCAGCCTCAATGCGCCGCTGCAGCAAGCGGGTCGCTGGGCCAGCGAGCTCGGCGACCGCGTGGCATGGGTGGCCAACAACCGCTTGACGGCAGCCACGCTGCAAGTCAACCCACCGCAACTCGGCCCGATCGAGGTCCGCATCCAGATCAGTGGCGATCAAGCCGCGGTGAGCTTTGCCGCGGTCCAACCGCAGACGCGCGAAGCCATTCAGCAGGCCCTGCCGGTGCTGGCCAGCAGCCTCGCCTCGCAAGGCTTGAGCCTCGGCCAAGCCTCTGTCGGCCGTGACCACCTGCCGCAGCAAGGCGGTCAGGGCGGATCTGGAGGCAACTCATCGGCTCGGTCTGGACCAGCTACAACGGTGGCGGACGCCGTGGGTAACGTGACCTCTGGAATGGCGAACCGGGGCGACAATGGCCTCGTCGATACCTTTGCCTGACAACGCACCCCGCACGACGTATGCCAGACAGGCAACTCCAGCACGCCTGAACACGGCTTGAGGGGTGAATCAGACTGCCGGAGCGTTTGCGAGCTCGTAGGCGATCCGCGCTGCCAGTAATAGAAGCAGCGCCGCAAAAAGGCGTTTGAGCGGTCGCTGCGGCACGCGATGCGAGACTGCCGCGCCCAACGGAGCCAGCAGCATCGAGGTGCCGCCGACCACCAGCACCGCGGGCCAGGCGACGAACCCGATCGCACCCTCAGGCAGGCCGGCGCGACCGAGACCCGCCAGCACAAAGCCCACACTCCCGGCCAGCGCGATCGGCAGACCAATGGCTGCGGAAGATGCAACCGCCGCATGGATGCTGCGCCGGCACCAGAGAAGAAACGGGGTCGAGAGCGTCCCACCGCCGATGCCGACCAGGCTGCTGAAGACCCCGATCACCAGCCCCGCCACCGCGAAACCGAGTCGCCCGGGCTCTCTGCCTCCAGCCGGACGCCACTCGAGCAGCATCTGCGTAGATGCCCCCAGCAAAAAGACCAGGTAGATCACCCGCAGAATGTGCCCTGGCAGACCGCCAGCCAGCGCCGCGCCCACCAGTGCACCGACGCACACGCCGGGCGCGATCGCCCGCACCACTGTCCATTCCACAAAGCCGGCGCGGTGGTGGGCACGGATGGAGGACAGTGCCGTGAAGACGATCACTGCCAATGAACTGCCGATGGCCGTCTGCATGAGCACCTGCGGACCATAGCCGGCGTGCGGCAGCGCGTAGACCAGCGCCGGCACGATGATCAGCCCGCCACCGATACCGAGCAAACCGGCGAGGAAGCCGGACACGGTCCCGGTCAGGATGTAGAGGATGAGGTCCATGCGTGATAAAGATCCCCGGCAAGCTGCAGCGCAGCTGCGCATCTTGAACCCAGAGGTTCAAGTCGGCCTTCCGGGCGGACATTTCGGGGGATTCCGCGTGGGACCCACACGCCCATGTCCAAAGCCTGGCGGCCTAAGCAGAGCTTATCGGTTCAAAGAATCTGCAACTGAACCGCAGTCGCCGGGGAAGACGGTTGTGCCGCGAGCGCCTGATCGATCAGCTCGACCATCGCCTGCAGCCGCCGGCCGACTGCGGCAGGCGTATTGACCGAAGCGGCGCCAGCACCAGTAATCTGGCTGTGCGCCAAGTCGAGCGCGACCATCATGGCGATGCGCTCGACGCCAACCACTTTGCCGGCGTCGCGCAACTCGCGCATACGGGCATCGACATAAGCCACGGCCTCGCGCAGGGTCGCTTCCTCATCAGCCTCACAGGCGAGACGGAAGTCACGGCCCATGATCGAGACGTCAACGCTGGGCATGGCCCTCAGCTCTCATCTGCAGTGGCTTCGAGCAGCGCGTCGAGGCGCCGACGCGCTTGGTCGACACGGCTGCGCAGCTCTTCGTTCTGGGCGCCCAACTCGCGATTGCGCTCGCGTTGCAGATTAAGCTCGGCGACCAGCGCGTTCAGGCGCTGCTCAAGCTTGGCGATCGCGTCGGCATCCATGTCCGTCAGGCTGTCACCCGGCGAGCGCCAGAAAGGCTGCGAGCGACCAACCCGGCGATGCCCAGATAGAGCAGGCCCGCTGACACGTAGGGCGGGTAGTAGCCTGCCACCGCCTTCCAAAAATCAGCGATAGGCATGTCTAACCGGTGCGAGAAGGCCCACCAACTGAGGTTGGACACGACGAAGGCAAGACTTAAGAGGACCACACAAGCCAACGCCAACCGCCCGAGCACCAGCGGATCGGGGCGCCGCGCCAGCCAGGCACCACCCAACCAGAGCAGCGCGTAAGTAGGAACCAGTCCCCAGTAGGCCGGGGTCATACAGTAGCCTCGCCAAGCCTCGACCTCGATCGCCGCCAGATCGGTAGCGAACGCCAGCGCGAACAGACCGGCGAATGCACCCGCGCCCCCCATCAGCATACCGCCAAGCAAAAACACGGCGAGACTGGCATCCGGGATGGCGCCAAAGTGGTCGAAACGCGTCGCCACCAGCAGACTGGCGAGCGTGAGAAAGAGGTTACGACGTGTAATGGACATTGGCGATAAGTGGGTAAGCCTTTGACACTCTATAGTTTAGCACCGAGGCGGCATCGACCATCGCTTCACTCGGTCTGGTAACGGAGTTGTAAGAAAGCAGATCGGCCGGGCGTAGCAAAGACCTCATTGCGATTGCCGAACACATAGCCGGTGAAGTGGTCCCGGTCCATCAAGTCGACGACCCGTAGGGCCGCGCTCCAGCCGGAACCCAAAGCGCGTTCCAGAGCCACATCCACAGTGGCATAACCTGGGATGGACCGGGTGTTGGCCGCGTCATCGAAGCGATCACCCTGCGCACGGACGATCCCCGAAACCCTATTCGGGCCCGACGTCCAGGTGGCTGACAACCGCCCGGAGACGTGCGAGCGGTAACGCAGACGCAGACCCGTGTCCGCATCCTCGGGGTCCTGCAAATCGATGGAGGAGGTCAGCCGGGTGCTGCCAAAAGTCATGCTGCCCTGCAAGGCCGCACCACGGATTTCGGCCTCGCCAACATTGACCGGGCTGAAGTCAGCAGCCAACTGTATGAGGTCTCGGATGCGGTTGCGAAACAGCGTGAGGGAGGCATCCCAGGCCTCCCCACGAAAACGCAGGCCAGTCTCCAGATTGACTGCCCGCTCAGGGGTCAGCCCGGGATTTCCAGTGGCGAAGGGCCCGGGGTTGTAGAGATCGTTGAAACTGGGCATGCGAAAAGCGTTCCCAGCAGAGGCTACCCACTTCAAGCCCGGCGCGAGGTCGAAACCGTAACTGGCACTGCCGCTGTTGAAGGCGCCGAACTGTGAGTTGCTGTCGTGACGAGCGCTCGCCTGCAGGTGATGCCGCCCCACGTCCCATTGCCATGCGCCGAATGCTGAAGACACATCCCGCTCGCGGACAGTGAAGGTAACGGTACCGTCCACCTGCTGGCGGATATGTTCTAGCCCGAGCGTGGCTGAGCCCCCGGCACCCAACCCGAAATCGCCGAGGACCTGAAACTGGTCTTGCGTTGTGCGGAAAATACCGCCGAAGCCGCCATTCAGGTCATCAGTGGCACGTGCCACCTGCCAGCGTAACGCCAACGCACCAAGTGCACCGCTACTACCGGAGATACCGAAGCGCTGCAGTTTCTGGTCACTCTCGATGCCGCGGAATGCCGTCCCGGCATCGAATTCCCGCAGCGCCGATGTATGCGCGGCGAACACCGCCACCTCGCCGCCGCCCCAGCGGTAGGCCAATCGTCCACTCGCCGACTCGTTGCGATAACCATCGCGATCAGGCACGAAGGAATCGAAGGGGGCCGGTGGCGTGTTACCCAGTCGGCGTATGGCGGAAAAGCCTGACGAGCGGTCGTGCGACACCTGCAGGCCAAACTGCCAGCGCTCGTCTGAATGGTTGAAACCCGCGGAGTACTGCTGCTGCCCATATCGCCCGAAACCCGCCGATGCCTGCGCCGCAGAGCGGTTCGCCTGAGAGCGGGTGAAGATCTGGATGACGCCACCGATCGCATCGGAGCCATACAGCGCCGACGCTGGGCCGCGAACGATCTCGATGCGATCTATCTGGGCCAGCGGGATGTGCTCGATGGCCGCCGTGCCCGTGGTGGCCGAGCCGACGCGCACCCCGTCGACCAGGATCAAGGTGTGCTGCGAGTTTGTGCCGCGTAAAAATATCGCCGAGACCGAGCCCGGCCCACCCTGATCAAGCACCTCGACGCCAGGCTGGCGTGCAAGCAAGTCGATCAGTTGCAGGTGATGGGCGGCCGCGACCTCTTCGCGACTGATCACCGAGGAATCGGCGAGCGCCGTCGCTACCGGACGCGGTGAGCGAGTGGCGGTAACGAGGACAGCGTCATCCTTGAAATCTGCAGCGAGGGCTTGTGACAGCGGCCATGACAGACCGGCGAGAGAACACAACAGGCCGCGCGCGCGACAGCGCCGGCTCCGAGCGATGCTGGACATCGGGCAAATCCTTCATTCAGCCGGCGCAAGAACCCCGTACGCCAAAGTCGGAACGGCGGCCCTGCGGCTCGCCTTGCCGGCGCCGCGCTGACGCGCGGGCCAGGTCCCAGGCCGGTCTCCGGGCTCGTGACGTGGACTCGCGTCCGGAGGTCGCCGCCTTCCCGGTCTCCCAGTGGCATATGGCGAACCCGCGCGTCACCTACCGTTGCGGGGGCAGCGCGGGCCTTGGACCCGCTTCCCTGTTTCACCCGCCGCGTAGGGGCGCGGGCACCTCGAACTCCCTGAGCGTACCACGGCATGGCCGCACGCCACCGCGACGACCGGCCACCGCCCTCTGGCGGCACACTCAAAAGCCCGTACCCCAACATGGTTTAAACGACAAATCATGGGTTTGGACGGATGCTAGACTTTGACCATGCGAGCACCTGTGCCACTCCACGCCGTCAGCTCCGTCCCGGCCACCGCACCGACCACTGGCGCGACAAGAGATCTCGTCGACCACTACGGCCGTCGCATCCGCTACCTCCGGCTGTCAGTGACTGACCGTTGCGACTTCCGTTGCACCTACTGCATGGCAGAAGACATGACCTTCCTGCCGCGGGCCGACATCCTCTCTCTGGAGGAATGCCTGCGCGTGGTGCAGGCGTTCGTCGAGCTCGGCGTCGACAAGGTGCGCCTCACCGGCGGCGAGCCGCTGGTCCGCCGCGACATCCTTTGGCTGATGGAGCGCGTGAGCGCCCTGCCCGGCGTGCGCGAACTGGTGCTCACCACCAACGGCAGCCAACTCGCCGAGATGGCGCAGGCGGTGCGTGATGCCGGCGTCAAGCGCGTCAACATCAGCATCGATTCGCTGCGTGCCGACCGCTTCCGCGAGATCACCCGCGTCGGCGATCTGGCCAAGGTACTGGCAGGCATCGACGCCGCCATCGCAGCCGGTTTCGAAGGCATCAAGCTCAATGCGGTCATGCTGCGCGGCTTCAACGACGACGAGTTCGAGGATCTCGTCGACTTTGCCATGGCCCGGGGCATCGACATCAGCTTCATCGAGGAGATGCCGCTCGGCGATACCGGCCACCTGCGCGCCGACACCTGCATGACCCAGGACGAGGTGCTGCCCCGCCTGCAGGCGCGCTACGGACTGGTCGCCAGCGGCGAGGACAGCGGTGGGCCGGCGCGCTACTGGCGCGTCCCTGGCAGCAAGACGCGAGTTGGCTTTATCAGCCCGCACTCGCACAACTTCTGCGACAGCTGCAACCGCGTGCGCGTCACCGCCACCGGCGACCTCTACCCGTGCCTGGGTCAAGACGACATGCTGCCGCTGCTGCCGGCAGCCACGCGGTCGACGGCGACACTGCGCTTAGCGAGACCATCCGCCGCAGCATGGGCATCAAACCGCACGGCCACAACTTCGACGTGCGCAAGCCGACACCCGCGGTGGTGCGCTTCATGTCGCTCACCGGCGGCTGATGGCCGGTCACGCAGGGCCGGTCACTGGCTTGGTGCTCGCCGGCGGCGAGGGCCGGCGCATGGGTGGCGTTGACAAGGGCTTGCTCCTGCTGGGTGGGCAGCCGCTTGTCGCGCGGGTTGCGGCCCGGTTGCGGCCACAAGTAGACAAGCTGCTGCTCAGCGCCAACCGCAACCTCGACGGCTACCGCAGGCTCGGCTTCGAGCCGCTGGTGGACACGGTCGATGATGGCGCACGCACTGCCGGGCCGCTGGCCGGGGTCCTTGCCGGGCTCGACGCCTGCGCCACGGACTGGATCGTCACCGCCCCCTGCGACTCTCCCGAACTCCCGGATGACCTCGTCAACCGACTGCTGGGCGGTGCCGAGGCGAGCGGTGCACGAGCCGCGCTGGCGACAACCGACGGCGGTGCTCACCCCGTGTTCATGCTTTTGCGGCGCGAACTGGCCGCCGACCTGCGCGACTTTCTTGAGGGCGGCGGCCGCCGCATCCGCGACTGGCAGAACCGCGTCGATGCAGTCACCGTTCACTTCCCCGATGATGCGGCCTTCGCCAACATCAACACACCAGACGACCTGGCGCGGCGGCATCGGGATCACCCTCATCCGCCATGACACGGCGTCACACGCCATCGACGACCAGAGCCAGAAGAGCCCTGCAATGACCCAGACCCCTGACATCCTGCGCATCCGGCCAGACGACTACGACCCCGAAGACATGCCGGTCGAGCGTGCCCGACGGTTCATCGTCGAGCGACTCGAGCCGGTCGCGGACACCGAACGACTCCCGATCCTGCAGTCGCTCGACCGCGTGCTCGCCGCTGACGTCATCTCACCGATGAATGTCCCCGGCCATGACAACTCGGCGATGGACGGGTACGTGCTCCGCCATGCCGACCTCGCCACCAGCGGCGCGACCACCCTGGAGGTGGTCGGTACCGCCTACGCCGGCAAGCCCTTCGCGCGAGACATCGGCGCTGGTCAGTGCGTGCGCATCATGACCGGGGCACCGATCCCGGCGGCTTGCGATTGCGTAGTGATGCAGGAGAACGTGATCGCAGCTGGTGGCCGCGCCACCGTCGGCCCCGGCCACCGCGTCGGCCAGAACATCCGGCGCGCGGGCGAAGACCTCGCGCAGGGCGGCACCGCGCTTGCCGCCGGCCGCCTGTTGCGCCCGTCCGACCTTGGCCTGCTCGCCTCGCTCGGCATCGGCGAGGTCGAGGTGCGGCGCAAGTTGCGCGTGGCCATCTTCTCCACCGGCGACGAGCTGGTGCCGGTCGGCCAGCCGCTCGGTGACGGTCAGGTCCATGACTCCAACCGCTACAGCCTGCACGGCCTGTTGGCGCGCCTCGGTTGCGAGGTCCTCGACCTTGGCCTGGTGCGCGACGACCCGGCCGCGCTGGAGGCCGCATTGCGCGAAGCGGCGTCGCGCGCCGATGCGGTGATCACCTCCGGCGGCGTGTCGGTCGGCGAGGCTGATTTCACCCGCCAAGTGATGGCGCGGCTGGGCACCGTGCTGTTCTGGAAGATCGCCATGAAGCCAGGGCGCCCGCTGGCCTACGGCGAGATCGGTGGCGCGCAGTTCTTTGGTCTGCCCGGTAACCCGGTGAGCGTGATGGTGACCTTCTACCAGTTCGTGCGCGACGCGCTGCTGCGCCTGCAAGGACGCAGCTCGGAACCGCTGCCGACTTTCGTCGTGCGCTGCGTCGCGCCGCTCAAGAAGGCGCCTGGACGCACCGAGTTTCAGCGCGGCGTGCTGCACCTGGAGGGCGGCGAGTGGGTCGTCGCGCCGACCGGCGAGCAGGGATCCGGCATCTTGAGCTCGATGAGCCGCGCCAATTGCTTCATCGTTCTTGAGCAGGCCCGCGGCAGAGTAGACGCGGGCGAGAGCGTGTCTGTCCAGCCGTTCGACGGCATCATCTGAAGCACACGCAGAGCACTCCGACTGGCTCCGCCATGAGCGCCGCTCAGGCAGCGGCGTTGGAACCGTTAGGGGGGGCGGCTGGCTCCGGTACGGGCTCGGGCGGGGCTGCGGCGGCGGCCATGCCCAGCGGGGTGTTCTCAAGCTTCATCTCGCGAACCAGACGGCTGGTCGGCACCTTGAGCATGCGCGCGATCTCGTAAAGATCGTCTTGCAACGCTCGCATGTCGCGCGACTCGGCAAGCTTGCGTGAAAAAGCCACCGAACGCGCGACGATATCGGCGCTGGGCGACTGCTCCGCGGGGCTCGGCTTGATCATGGCGATGATCAGGTCTGGCAGCTTGAAGCGCTGCAAAAGCTTTATCTCGAGGTCTTCCCACTCGAAGCCGAACTCCATCCAGCGCGTCAACTTGAGTTTGCGCTTGGGGTTCTCACGCACCACCTGATCCAGCGCCATCATCTTTTCGGGGGCATGGATCCATGCCAACAGATCGGTGATCTCATAGAGCAGAGCAGCGATGACGCAGGCCGCCTCGTTGCGGTCGTTGCGCATATGCGCCCACTGGCGAACGAACATACCTGCGCGCCGTGCTCGGGCAGCTGCACGCAGCGTACCGAGCAGCGCCTCCGGACGCTTGGCGAGTAATGCATCGACGGTCGGAAAGGTCACCGCCTTCTTCACGAAGTTGACGCAGCCGATCATCAGCAGCGCCTCCTCGATGTTATCCACTTGAGTGGGGCGGCTAGTCTGAAAACGCCCCATCAAGATCATCAGGTTGAGCGAGAGCATGGGATCACTCTCGACGATGTCGGCAACCCTGCGCACCGGCACTTCGTAGATCGCGTCTTGGAATTGAGCAAGCTCATCCAGCGAGCGCTTGAGCACCGGGGGCGAACTGCGCGCGAGGATATTCACCCAAGCGTCGGGAACCTTGGGCCAGACTGTTACGGCGTCGTCAGCGGCTTCTGCCATCTACCGTCGATCCTGCGTCGAACTCAACACGGGCGGCGCATCGGGCCGCCCGGCGTGCACGGTCCCCGACTGCCCGCAATTTACCTTGTTACGAACAAGGGTGCTCGATAAAGCGTAGCGACATGCGAGCCCGTTTAGAAAACGCGTGGTCATCTTCTTCGAGGCGCTCTTGCAGTGGCCCTCGGGACCACCACCGCGCCCAGCGCGCAAGCACCGTAGACCGATGGGACTCACTCAAGTCTCCGCTTCGACAATGCCTGGGGGCACTTCGATGCCGAGTCGTGCGGCCACCGCCGAAACCGGGATCTTGAGCAGTTCACTGACGCCGCGAAGATCGTCCGGGATGGCAGGATTGTCCCAACCCCGCTGCGCATGACGGGCCAACGAGCTCGCCAGCCGAACCGTGAGATGGCTGGGATGCGTGGCCGCCACCTCATCATCCATCAGTTCGACGAGATACTCCGGAGCCTGCCACGCGCGGTTCAGAGCCAGCTTGAGCGCATTGAAAGTGAATCCGAACAACTCGGCCTGAATGTCGGCGGTACGCCGGCGCGGGTTGGCCTTGCAGACCTCATCAACCCTGAGCATGGTTTCCGGTGCATAGATCCACGCCATCAGTTCAGCGATGTCGTGTAGCAGTGCAGCGGTGGCGATCTCGAAGACATGCAGGTCGTTGCGAAAGACTGCCCAATCCACAGCAAGGCGCGCGGCATGCCGCGAGCGTCCAGCCACCCGCAGGGCACCGACCAGCGCCTCCCGACGCTCGCCGAGCGTCTGCTCGACTGTGACCACGCCCGCAAAAGTCTCGAGAAAACGCACCACCCCGATCATCAGCAGCGCCTGCTCGGTGGTCTCGATGTCGTGCGTCGCAGAGCCGCCACGGCGCAAGCGGGCGACATGGACCAACAACCGGCAGGTCATCAGCGGGTCGTTCTGCACCACAGTGGCCGCCTGACGCACGCTGACGCGCTCGAGGTCAGCGCGCATCCCCCCCAGCTGCTCGGCGGTCCGCCGCAGAACGGGGATCTCGGAGCGACTGAGCTTATCGACCCAGGCCTCCAACGAATTCGACTTGGCGATGTCCACGGTCTGCCTCCTGCGGCGCGGATCCCGACCGCTTCTGCACGTTGCCGGCAGCGCCTGAGGCGCGCCAGCCCGATCAGAGGAACTTGAACAAGCTCAAGTCCTGGATACGGGCGTATGAACCTCGTGCGGCTTCAAGTATGGTCTGCTGTTGTGTAAAGCGGGTGATCGCTTCTGAGATATCGACGTCCTCGATCTCCGACTTGAGCTTAAGCAGGGAGAGTTTGGAGTTCTCAGTGGCGTTCTCGGTGGCGTCGATCTCCACCAGTCGCGCACCGATGTCGGCACGGGCGGTGAAGGCTTGCTGAGAGAACTGGTCCAGCCGCCCGAGAATATTGCCAACAGCATCAGCGAGGCTCTCCCCCGGGTCCCGCCCACCATTTCCAACGTCGACCAACTTTTGCATGGCGGCAAAGATCGAGTCATCGATCATGCCGCTGTTGTCGCGACTGAAGAAGATGCGGTCGCCGGTGATGTTGGTGGCGAAATCGTTGCGCGCCTCAGTGATCGAGGTAAAGCGAATCTCGCTATCGCCGTCGTAGGACCAGTCGCGGCTCGACACGCCGTTGCGCGTCACCACGGTGGCCGACACCGGCGCAGTATCGGTCTTGAACCCCGCAAACATGCGTGCGCCGTCTGAATCCACCGAATTGGCCTGCGCCTGCATCGACAAAAGAACCGCCTCTGCCTCCTTGGCGATCCCTTCGCGAGCGGCGTCACTGAGTGAGCCGTTACCCATCTGTACGGCCAATTCTTTGGCGCGCACCACGGCATTGCCGAAATTGCCCATCACTGTATCGGTCACTTCCAGCCGCGAACGGACCGTTGTGATGGTGCGCAGGAACTGGTCGTACTCGCCGATCGTCTGGTTAGCCCGTAGCACCTGCACTGCGCCGGACGGATTGTCAGCCGCATTCTGAAGCTTCTTCTGCGTGATCAGCTCGCTCTGGGCGCGCAACATGCGGGTGCCGGCAAGCTGCATGCCATACAGGTTGGTATCGAAGAACTGGTTGGTCGAGATGCGCGTCATGGTGAGCTTCCGTTTGGCGTGATCAGCCTCAAATCTCGAGGAGGGACTGCAGCAGGCTGCCAGCGATCGCGATCAACTTGGCCGATGCCTGGTAAGCCTGCTGAAAACGCAGCAGGCTGGCCGCTTCTTCGTCGAGGTTGACACCCGAGATCGACTGCTGCTGGTCGGTGAGTTGGCGCACCAACGCAGTCTGAGCATTACCGCGCAGCTTTGCCGATTCGGCTTGTACGCCGACGGTGCCGGCGATCTCGGAAAAGGCCTCGATAAAAGTAGACGCCTCTGCCGGGTCACTCGAACCGATCAGTCCAGCACGCTGCAGATCGGCCATGGCCTGCGCATTGCGGCCATCTCCGGGTCGGATGACTCCACCTTCGAGCGAGCCAGCCGCTGCCACGTCGCGCGGGTCGGTGAGCCCGAGCTTCATCAATCCAGCGAACCCAGCGGTGGGACGAACTTCGTAGCTGTCACCGCCCTGCAAGCGCGTGACGTTGTCGATGAGCAGCCGGATGCCCTCAAACTCAAGCTTTGCCGAATCGCCCGTACGAACGAAATCGCCTGCCGACAGCGCCACCTCCCGGCCACCGGATAGAGAAGTCACGGTGAAGTCCTCAGCCCCGACGGTGCCATTGCCATCATCGCGAAAGAGAATTGAATACGCGTCGCCAGTGATCTCGCGGACGCTGTTGAGACGCGTCTCCAGCGGTGCCGCCGGATCGACCGGGATGGTGTACCGAATCTGCGCGGTGCCATCGTTTTGCGTCGAAGCTTGCACTCTACGGCCGGCGGTATTGGAGTAGGTATCCGCTGTGCTGAACAAATGGTTTTGGTCGAGGATGGTCTCCGCCGCGTTATTGGCCTGGTTCTCGTCGAACAAGAAGATGTCGCGCCCAGCCTGGGCATTGAGATCGAAGCCGGACCCGTGAAGTTCGTTGACTTCGGCAGCCACCGACAAAGCCAAGCGTCCCAACTGCCCCTCGGTGTAATCAAGGGTCTCGCGACGCATCTCAAACAAGCCGCCGAGAGTGCCACGGATAATCGTGGTCTCTTGGACCCGGGTCGTCACGCCGCCCACATCGAGGTAGAGCGTGAGGTCGGCTGGCGAGGTTTCGGAGGGCCGGGCTGATACGCGCGAGGCCCGCCCGCTCTCCACAAGCGTCCGGCCATCGGCGATCTGGACCGAAGCCGTGCCGTTGGACTGGATCAGCACGCTTGAGTTGACCAAAGTGCCAATACGGCTGACTAACAGGTCGCGACTGTCGAGGAGATCAGGTGACGCTCCAGTGGTCGAGGTCTGCCCCTGCTCGACGATCAGCACGTTGATGCGCGCGAGGTTGGTCGCGGCATCATCCAGCTGCGTGATGGCGGAGGAGATGCCGTTATCAAGGCTGTCGCGAATGATGTCGAGACGACGTTGCAAGGTCGCGAACGCTCCAGCAACCGCCGAACCGGTTGCGAGAATCAGTTGGCGCTGCGGCTGCGAGCTCGGCGAGCCAGCGAGTTGGGTGAACCCGCCAAAGAACGCTTGCATCGATGCAGCGAGGGTGTCACCCCCGTCCTGGAGGAGGCTTGAGATCTGGTTGACCTGTTGCTGCAGGATATCGAGGTAGGCCTCTTCGGACTTAGCCTCTTGCACTTGCTTTTCGATGAAGCGGTCAACCACCCGCTCGACAGTCTGCACATCAACCCCGCGGCCAACGAAAAACCCGCCGCGCAGCAGAGAGTCTTGAGTGGCGAGGACCACTCGTTGCCGGTGGTAGCCCTCGACGGTGGCGTTGGCAAGGTTGTGACCGGCCGTCTCCAGCTGCACCTGGTTCGAAAACAGCCCGCTAAGGCCCGCGTTGGTGATGGCTGCTGTCATCTGTGTCTCCTGTCACCCTTAACGGCTCGCAGGGGCGGCCTCTTGAGACGCACTGGACGCCGCAGCGCCACGCCCGAACTCGATCTGTTTAAGCAATGCGTCGGCCAAGCCGATGCCGCCGTTCTGCGCCAGGTGCAAGCCCAGTCTCTGATCAACCATCTCGTTCCAATGGCCCGCTTGAGGCGTGTCGAACATGCCGTTGGGCATCATCGGCTTGCGCATCTGCCGGATCATCTGCGTCAGCAGGATCGCCTCGAACTGCTGGGCGACGCTGCGCATCGCCTGCGGCGAACCAGCCGCGGCATCACGCTGCAGCGTACGGACCTGCCGCGGGTCGAGCAGGTCGAGAGAGGGCGTCGATGCGCGGATCGTCGCATCGGCCATCAGATGATCTCCAGTTCGGCACGCAGCGCGCCGGCTGATTTCATCGCTTGCAAAATGCCCAGGAGGTCCTGCGGAGTAGCACCCACAGCATTAAGGGCCCGCACCACGTCGTTGAGCGAAGGCGCGGCCGGCATGCTGATGACCTTGCCCTGATCACTCTTGATCTCGACGCGCGCCTGCTCAGTAACCGCCGTCTGGCCGCCGGAGAACGCGCCCGGCTGGCTCACCAGCGGCTGCGTCTGTACGGAGACGGTCAAGTTGCCGTGCGAGACGGCACAGGGCGCCAGTGTGACCAGCTGATTCATCACCACGCTGCCGGTGCGCGCGTTCATCACCACCTTGGGCGCGGCCTCGCCGCTGGTGATCGGAAGGTTCTCCAACTGCGACATGAAGAGGACACGCTGCGTCGAGTCGGTGGGCGCAGCCACGCGCACCTGACGCCCGTCGACGGCGCTGGCGATGCCCTCGCCGAAGGTCCGGTTGATGGTCTGCACCACCCGCGCCACAGTAGTGAAATCAGAAGCCATGGACTCGAGGTGGATGAAGCCGCCCTGACCCAGCGGCGTCGGCACTGCACGCTCCACCGTCGCACCGCCAGGTATGCGCCCAGCCGAAAGATGGTTGACGGTGGTACTGGTGCCGCCCGACGAGGCGCCGGCGCCAGGAACCAGCAGGCTGCCCTGGGCGATCGCGTAGGTCGCGCCATCGGCGCCTTTGAGCGGCGTCATCAACAGCGTGCCGCCGCGCAAACTGCGCGCGTTACCCATCGACGACACGGTGACGTCGATCGGCTGACCCGGCTTGGCGTAAGCCGGCAGGTTGGCAGTCACCAGCACCGCCGCGACGTTCTTGAGCTGCGGATTGGTGCCGGGCGGCACCTGGATGCCGAGGCTCGACAACATGCTGTTGATGGTCTGAATGGTGAACGGTGTCTGCGTGGTCTGATCGCCGGTCCCGTCGAGGCCCACGACGACGCCGTAGCCGACCAGTTGGTTGCCGCGCACACCCTGCACCGACATCACATCCTTGATGCGATCGGCCGCGGCAGCGGCGCCGGCCAGCGCGAGACCCGTAAAGAACAGCAGGGCAGACAAACGGATCGACATTAGAAAATCTCCTAAAACAGCGTAGCCGCCTTCAAGAACAGCCGCATCAGGCCGCCGAGCACCATGTTGTCGCCAATAAAGCCCTCTTCGCGGTACTCCAACCGGGCATTGGCCACGGCGGTCGACAAAACCGTGTTGTTCGGCCGCACGTCGATCGGATTAACGATCCCAGAAAAGCGCAGATGCTCAACGCCAGAGTTGATCTGGATCTGCTTGTCACCGGACACCAGCAGGTTGCCGTTGGGCAGGACTTCGGCCACCGTCACGGCGATGGTGCCGGTGAAGTTGCCACTGCGCGAAGACGTCCCACTGTTGTCGGCGTTGAGTGAACTGTCGTGGCTGAAGCCGATGCCTTGCAGAGTCTTGAGCGGAAGACCACTGACGCGCCCGACCGACAGATCACTGGAATCCTTACGCTCGAGCGAGGTGGCCGCCTGCTTGTTGCTTGTTACCCGCTCCTGCAACACGATCACCAGAGAATCCCCCAGCCGGCGGGCGCGGCGGTCGTCGAACAGCGTGCGTTGTTGCAGGTCGGGCCTGTAGATGGCGCCGGTGGCCTGCGGTGTGGGTACGTCGATCGACGGCCGGGTCATCGGGGCCGCCAGCTGCCGCACCTCGCTGCGGTTGCCGGCGCAACCGGCGAGCGTGGCGAGCGCGCCTAGCGCGACCAGCACCTTGCCGAACCATGCGGTCATCACAGCTGCCCCAGACGTTGCAGGATGTCGTCGGAACTGGAGATCGAGCGGGACGCGATCTCGAAGGCGCGCTGCGCCGTGATCAGATTGACCAGTTCCTCGGCAACGTTGACGTTGGAGTTCTCCAACGTCTTGTGCGCGATCTCGCCGAGGCCGTTGATGCTCGGCTGACCGACGATCGGCTGCCCGCTGGCGGTGGACTCTAAAAACAGGTTCCCACCGATGCTGCGGAGGCCCGCGGGGTTGATGAAGGTGGCAATCTGCAGTGGCGCCAGTTGCTGAATGGCGCCTTGGCCGTCGAGCGCGGTGCCAGTGCCATCACGGGCATAAACGATGGTGTCAGGCGTCACCCCCTGCACCGTGATGGCCGGTTGCACTGGAAATCCGTCGGAATTCACCAAGGTGCCTTCACTGTTCAGCTTGAAGGTGCCGTCACGGGTGTAGGCGATGGTGCCATTGGGCAGCAGGATCTGAAAGAAGCCGGGGCCACTGACGGCGAAATCGAAGGTGTTGCCAGTGACCACCGAGGTCCCCTGGGTGAAATTACGGGAGGTACCGGTGACCTGCGAACCGTTGCCCAGTTGCAGACCGGTGGGCAGGAAGGTGGTCTGCGAGCTCGCCGAGCCTGGCGCGCGGACAGTGTCGTAAATCAGATCCTGAAACACCGCGCGGGCGCGCTTGTAGCCGGCGGTGTTGAGGTTGGCAAGGTTGTTGCTGACCACGTCGAGCATGGTCTGTTGCGCTTCCAAACCGGTCTTGGCGACTGAGAGCGAGCGAAGCATCGATGCGTTTCCTTAAAGTTGGCCGGCTTAGGCGATATTGAGCAGTCGGGCCGTCGCTTCGGCACCGGTGTTGAGCCGCTGGATCATCTGCATATTCAGGTCGAAGGCACGCGCGTTGCGAATCGTCGCCATCAGGCCATCGACAGGGCTGACATTGCTATCTTCGAGGGCGCCCTGCCGCACCTCGACGCCTGCCGCAGCCGGCAACGCTTGCCGGTCGAAGGTGCGGAACAGGCCATCCGGGCTGCGCGACAAGGTCTGCAGATCAGGATTGACCAGCTTGAGCCGACCCAGCACAGCGATTTCGTTGAACGGCGGGCTTTGGGGCAGCGCCGACACGGTGCCGTCCTGCCCGATCTCGATCTTGCGATCGGCCGGGATCACCAAAGGTCCGGCCTCGCCCAAGACGACGCGGCCTTGCCGGTCGACCAACGTGCCGTCGCCGCGAGCGCTGAAATCGCCGCTGCGCGTGTAAACCTCGCGGCCATCAGCATCCTGCAAGGCAAAGAAGCCCGGACTGCCGAGCGCGAGGTCGAACACACCACCCGTCGTGCGGACCGGACCTTGCCGGAAATCGATGGCAGCCGTCGAATCGACGGCATAGGTCCGCGTCGGCAGACTCCCGCCGCCCGCAGTGGGTACGGTGCGGAAGGCGTGCAGGGCGGCCTTGAATCCGGTGGTTCCTGTGTTGGCGAGGTTGTTGGCGTTGGCCGCCTCCTGCAGCGTCGTGTTGCGCGCTGCAGTCATCGCCACCCAAAGGGCACGGTCCATGGTCTAGTCGCCCCTTACGCTTAGACCACTGTGAGGATGGCCTGCGCCGCCTCACTCTGCACCTGAATGGTCTTGGCATTGGCCTGATAGAGGCGCTGGGAGATGATCAGCTTCACCAACTCTTGGGTCAGGTCGACGTTCGACTCCTCGAGCGTGCGCGGCTTGACCGTGCCCAAGCGGCCATTCTCGGTCACGAAGCCCGGCGGCAGACGCCGCGCCGCGCCGCTACCCGGGGTCGGGATGAACAGGCTGCCGCTCACCGAGCGCAGCTCATCAGGCGCCCGGAAGTTAGCCAGGGCCAGTTGGCCTTTCACAGCAGTGATGCCATTGTCATAGCGCACCACCAACTTGCCTTCATCGTCTAGGGAGAAACCAGACAAGGCGCCACTCGAGTTGCCATCCTGCTGCAGGAACTGCGGGGCAAAGTTATCCACGTACTGAGTGGTCAGAAATTCCGTATCGCCCAAAGTCAACTTGAAGGAAAACGGGTTTGTCGCCGCTGATGCACTTCCGGTCGCAGGGTCGCTGGCAAAAGTGGGCAAGGTGAACTTCAGGTCGATCTCAGGCAGCGACTGACCGTTCTCTTGCTTCAGCAAATAAACCGTCCCGCGCGTAGGCGTAGACCCACTGACTTTAGCGTCAGGAAGCGTGTCAGTGTCGGAGCCATCCGTATTACCAGCAACGGTGGCGTAGGTCCCGGCGGCCTTGGAATTGATGCCCCAGCCAGTCATGGTGCCGGTGCCATCGAACTCCAGCAGCAGCTTGGGCTCGGATGCTGCAGTCTCGCTACCCAGATAACCCTGTACGCCGTCGTCGAGCCGGGTGTAGACCTCCCAGCGTGACCCGCCGTTAGCGGCCGAAGTGAAAACCTGCCCGGTCTCGATGCGTTTGAAGTACAGGGTCAGCGTATGCGAGCCGCCCACAGCATCGAACACCGTCAAGGTATTGGTGGCGTTGTACGTGTTGGGATTGGTGTGGTCGAAGGCCGTTGCGGCCGGGATCAGCTCCGAGTCCGCGTCAAGATTGAAACGCACATCAACTGCTGTGGTCTTCTGTGACGGGAGGTTCTGCACATCGATGCGCAATTCAGCCAAGGCCTGACCGGCGTCGGCAGTGACATTGCCCTCGGCATCGGCTTCAAAACCGAGCACGCGCTGTCCACCGGACGTCACCATAAAGCCTTCGTCGTCGATACTGAACTGGCCCGCGCGGGTATACACATCTTCACGCACGCGGATGTCGCGGACCACAAAGAAGCCGTCACCACTGATGCCGACATCGAGGTTGTTGCCGGTGTTGGTCAAGCCGCCCTGCGAAAACACTCGCCGCACGGATTCGACCGCGACGCCGAGACCGACCGGGTTACTCGAGGAAGAGGAGATCGAGTTCGCATAGACGTCAGCGAACGACACGCGCGAGCGCTTGAAGCCGGTGGTGTTGGCATTGGAGATGTTGTTGCCGGCGACGTCGAGCGCCTGGGAAGCGGCGTCGAGCCCGCTGAGCGCCTGTGAGAAAGTGAATGACATGAATCGCTCCTCCTGGAATGCTTGAACGGTGTGTTGGGTTGGGGCGGTGGGTCAGAAGATGCGCTGCACGCTGCTCACCGGCACTTCATTGCCGTTATCGAGCAGCAGAGTGGGGCCAGTAGCGGCGAGGCTCACGCTCATCACGCGGGCTGCGGTGAAAGTCTCGACGCCGATGTCGAAGGTCCCCGCCTTGGCGCTGACCTTGTACGAGTAATTGCCGTCGGGCACCGGCTGGCCGGCGTCGTTCTTGCCATCCCATTGGAACGACAACAGACCGGCCGGCTGTGCGCCGAGGTTGATGCTGCGCACTGGCAGGCCGCTGGCGCCGAGTACTTCGACCGTCACCTGATTGGCCGCACCGTCGAGCAGCATCGAACCGCCGCCGACGCCATCTGCCAATCGCAGGTTGGAACCCGCCAGAGTCACGCTGCGACCGATCAGCTGGGCGGCCTGCGAGCCCTGTGTGGCTAGCAGTTGGCCCATCGTGTCATTAAGGGCAGAGATGCCCTGCACTGTGGAGATCTGTGCCATCTGCTGAGTGATCTGCGCGTTGTCCATCGGGCTCAACGGGTCTTGGTTCTGCATCTGCGCGATCAGCAAAGTTAGGAAGCGGTCCTGGATCTGCTGCGGCGTATCCAGCTTGGCCGGAGCATCGCCGCGTCGGGCGGTGACCGCCTGTGCGGTGGCAATGTTCTGCTGTGCGCTGGTAGTGGTGTCTGTCACGGCCATGGTCAGCGTCCGATCTCAAGGGTGCGTTGAATGAGGATGCGCGAGGTGTTCATCACCTCGACATTGAACTGGTAGGCCCGCGAGGCAGCGATCATGTTGGTCATCTCCTCCACTGGGTCGACATTCGGATAGGCGACCATGCCGTTGGCGTCGGCTTGCGGGTGTCCGGGCTGGTAGACCTGACGGAACGGGCTCTGGCTCTCAATCACCCGGGCCACGCGCACCCCGGATGCCCCAGACGGTTGCGGCGAGCCGACGGTGTCGGCGAGTGCCCGACCCGCAGGCCGCAGGTCGCGCAGCGGCTGCACCTGAAACACCACTTGCCGAGCCCGGTAAGGCTTGCCATCTGCAGAGGCACTACTGTCGACGTTGGCGAGATTGCTGGCGATGGTGCTCAGGCGCTGGCTCTGCGCCGTCATGGCGGAGCCGGCGATATTGAAGAGGGAAAACATGCCCATATCGGTCCTCTTAGCCCTGGCCGCTGATGGCGAGACGCATCGAACGGATGGTGTCACCGAGGAACTGGGCGCTTGCCTGATAGGCCAGCGCGTTCTCGGTGAACAAGGCGGTCTCACGGTCGAGTTCGACAGTGTTGCCGTCGATCGCGTCTTGCGCTGGGATGCGGTAGCGCAGGTCGACCCCCGCCAAGGCCGGCGTACGCCCGCCAAGGTGCCCTGCGCGGGTGGTGGCCAGAGCGATGCGGGAGACGTTGGCGCGACCGAGCGCCCGGGCGAAGTCGAAATCGACCGCCTTGTAGCCCGGCGTGTCGGCGTTCGCAATGTTGGCCGCCAACAGCTGCTGCCGTTGGGCTCGCAGCTTGAGGGCTGAGCCAAGGACATCAAGTTTTTGACCGATCGAATTCATGGCCTGCCTGGGTAGTGTCTGAAAAAAGCTGCCTGCGCGCATTGCCCAAACCCTAGAAAGCAAAGCCCGTGCCAGCTACTCGCCTGTCTTTCGACTTCGGTCAACTGTCGTACGGAATCATGGGCTTAGAGAACCCCAACGGCCCGCCATGCTTGGGGCTGACAGCATGGCCGGCAAACTTTGCCCGGCGACGATTGCCGCCACCGGCCGGCCGATTGCTGCTATATCGCCGTCATGGAACCCATCATCACCAAGCCCCGGCAAGGCCCCGCGAACCCTGCGGGCACGTTTGGGGGGGCGGTCCTTGTCCTGCTCTGTCTGGTCGTCGCGCTAGGCGATGTGCCGGCGGCGCCAAACTCGCCGGTTTGGCAGGACATGGCCGCACTGGGCCGGCTGGCAGAGCAATATGTTTTGCAGAACGTAGGGGACACGGGCGGACGCTTGCAAGTCAGCGCTGTGCCCCCGGACGAGCGCCTGCGCCTCGCCGCCTGCGCGATGCCGATCGCTGAAACAGCGGAAGGGCAGCGACTCTGGGGCTGGACGCAAGTACGGGTGCGCTGTCCGGGCGACCCCGCTTGGAGCCTGTCAGTACGCGTCCGCGTGCAGATCTTTGTCCCGGCGCTTCTGACGCGCCGCGCATTGCCCGCAGGGCATCTGATCGAGCCGGCCGACATCGTGCGTAGCGAAGTCGATCTCACTGGCATCCAGCGCCCTGCCCTGCGCGACGACGCGCTCGTGATCGGGCGGGTGGCGCGCGTCGGGCTGGCGGCTGGTCAGGCGATCGGCGCCGAGCACCTGCGGTCGCCGGTGCTGGTGCGGCGGGGTGCCGCGCTCGAGGTCATCGCCACAGTCGGCCAGGTCTCGGTGACCAGCGCCGGCACCGCGCTGCAGGACGGTGCTATCGGCGAAATGATCCGGGTGAAGATGCAGGGCGGGCGTACGGTACAAGGGATAGTGACAGCCGATGGGCGGGTCGAGGTGCAGATGCCGCCGCCCTGATGGCGAGAGGGGGGAGTTGCCTTAGCGGTTGTATCCCGACATAATATGGGGTTCTTCGGACGCCTTCAGGAAACTGCGCCATGCAAGCCGACATCCACCCCACCTACAACGAAATCAGCGTCACCTGCAGCTGCGGCAACAAGTTCTCGACCCGCTCGACCATGAGCAAGCCGCTGCAAATCGAAGTCTGCTCAAGCTGCCACCCGTTCTTCACCGGCAAGCAGAAGATCGTCGACACCGCGGGTCGCGTCGAGCGGTTCCGCCAGCGCTACGGCAGCAAGGCCTGACACCGGCTTCACCTCCGCGGCGGCGCGTATCGCCGTCTGTCACACCCAAGGGCAGCCATACGGCTGCCCTTGTTGTTTCCGCCCGTAGAATCGGTGCATGCTCGGTCACGCCCCACCCAGCCCGATCCCGGGTCAACGCCCCCATCCACCGCTCTATTGGCTGCTGGCATGGGTGGCGGCATGGACGCTGACCGGGCTGATCGGGCATACGCCGTGGCGCGCCGACGAACTCACGCGGCTGGCGCTGGCGCTTGATGCACTCGATGCGGGCCATTGGCTCGCCCCGCGC
>RFSW01000141.1 GCA_009923755.1 Betaproteobacteria bacterium
GCGGCAAGGACTCGATCTGCCTGCTGCGCCTGGCCGAGAAGGCGTTCCGCCCGGCGCGTTTCCCCTTCCCGCTGATGCACATCGACACCGGCCACAACTACCGCGAGGTGGTCGATTTCCGCGACACGCGTGCTGCCGAGCTGGGCGAGCGCCTGATCGTGCGCTCGGTCGAAGAGTCCATGGCGCGTGGCACGGTGGTGCTCAAGAGCGCGGACGAGCCGCGCAACAAGCACCAATCGGTGACCCTGCTCGAGGCCATCGCCGAGTTCGAGTTCGACTGCTGCATCGGCGGCGCCCGCCGCGACGAAGAAAAGGCGCGGGCCAAGGAGCGGATCATGAGTTTCCGCGACGAATTCGGCCAATGGGACCCCAAGAACCAGCGCCCCGAACTGTGGAACCTTTACAACGCGCGTTCACACCGCGGCGAGAACATCCGCGCCTTCCCGATCAGCAACTGGACCGAGATGGACGTCTGGCAGTACATCGAGCGCGAAGGCCTGGAGCTGCCGAGCATCTACTTTGCGCACAAGCGCGACGTGGTGATGCGCGGCGACGCCATGATGCCGGTGAATGTGCCGCTGGCCGACGGCAGCGTCATCAATGTGCCCAAGGCCGGCGAGACGGTCGAGAACCGACTGGTGCGCTTCCGTACCGTCGGTGACATCACCTGCACCGCGCCGGTCGAATCTGATGCCGATACGGTTGCCAAGATCGTCATCGAGACCGCCACCACCACCATCACCGAGCGCGGCGCCACGCGCCTGGACGACCAGACCTCCGAGGCCAGCATGGAGCAGCGCAAGAAGGAAGGCTATTTCTAGCCTAGTCAGAAGCCTATATGTCCAACCCGAACCAAAATCTCACCAGCGATCGCGGCGAACACGCCGACAGCCTGCTGCGCTTCATGACCTGCGGCAGTGTCGACGATGGCAAAAGCACGCTCATCGGGCGACTTCTGTTCGACACCAAGACCATCCTCGCCGACACGCTCAACCAGATCGAGCGCACCTCGAAGAAACGTGGCATGGAGGCGGTCGATCTGTCATTGCTTACCGATGGACTGCAGGCCGAGCGCGAACAGGGCATCACCATCGACGTCGCCTACCGCTACTTCAGCACCGGCACGCGCAAGTACATCATCGCTGACAGCCCGGGCCACGAGCAGTACACCCGCAACATGGTCACGGCGGCGTCTACCGCCAACCTCGCGATCATCCTCATCGACGCCCGCCGTGGCGTGCTGACCCAGACCCGCCGGCACTCTTACCTGGCCAAACTGGTCGGCATCCCGCACCTGATCGTCGCCGTCAACAAGATGGATCTGGTCGGGCACGACCACGCCGTGTTCGACCGCATCTGCGGCGAGTACCGCACCTTCGCCGCCGAGATCGGTCTGAGCGATATGCGCTTTATCCCGATGTCAGCCCTTAACGGCGACAACATTGTCGACCGCGGCGAGGCCATGCCCTGGTACAGCGGACCGACCCTGCTTGAGGTGCTCGAGGCGGCGCCGGCCGCCCACACCGAGCAGGCCGAGGCGTTTCGCTTTCCGGTGCAGTACGTCTGCCGCCCGCAGGCCTCCGACAATCCTGAGTTGCATGACTACCGTGGCTTCATGGGCCGCGTCGAGTCCGGCTCGATCAAGGTCGGCGACCGCATCAGCGCCCTGCCCTCTGGGCAGTCGAGCGTGGTCAAGCGCATCGAACTGGGCGCGGTGTCGCTGACTGAAGCCATCCACGAGCAGTCGGTGTCGATACTCTTAGAAGACGAGATCGACGTCTCGCGCGGCGACATGCTGGTGCCCAGCGACGAGCAGCCGGTGGTGAGCAAGGACATCGAGGGCATGGTCTGCTGGTTCTCCGAGACGCCGCTGTCGCCGGCGCGCACGTATCTGGTGCGCCACACCACCCGCACCAGCAAAGCCAAGATCGCGGCCATTGACTATCGCGTCGACGTCAATACGCTGACGCAGGAACCGGTCACGAGTCTGGCGATGAACGACATCGCGCGCATCCGCCTGCGCCTGGCGCAGCCGTTGGCGGTCGACCCGTACACCGAGAACCGCGCCACCGGTGCCTTCATCGTGATCGACGAGTCGACCAACAACACTGTCGGTGCCGGCATGATCACTGGAGCGACGCCCGCCTGATGGCCGCGTCCGGCGCTGCCATCGGTCGCGTCTACCTGGTCGGTGCCGGCCCTGGCGCCCCTGATCTGCTGACCCTGCGAGCCGCGCATGTACTGGCTCAGGCTGACGTCGTGCTGACCGATGCCTTGGTACACCCGGATACGCTCTCGCTCGCCACCCGCGCGCAGATCGTTTTTGTCGGCAAGCGCGCTGGTATCCCCTCGCCCAAGCAGGCCGACATCAATCGCATGCTGATCGATGCCGCCCGCCGCTATCGCAGCGTGGTGCGTCTTAAAGGTGGCGACCCGATGGTGTTCGGTCGCGCTCAAGAGGAGATCGACGCGCTGCGCGACGCTGGTATCGCCTTCGAGGTGGTGCCAGGGGTGACTGCAGCGCTGGCAGCCAGTGCCGAACTGCAGCGTCCGCTGACGCAAAGGGCCCGCTCGCGTCACTTCGTTCTGGTCACGCCCAAGTACGCTGATGGCGCGCCGCCCAACGACTGGGTGCGACCGATCATCGACGCCGATGCCGCCGCGGTGTA
>RFSW01000142.1 GCA_009923755.1 Betaproteobacteria bacterium
GCATGGTTGCGACCTCGATACCGCCGCGCTGCGCGTGTTCGGCAACACCGAGGGTGCGTACGGCGCCAATGTCAATCACCTCATCGACGCCGGCTGCTGGGACGAGGAGGGCGAGCTGGCCGAGACCTATTCGCGGCGCAAGGGCTTTGCCTACGGCCGTAGCGGCCGCCCGGTGCAGCAGGCCGCGCTGCTGCAGAGCGTGCTGGCGGACGTCAGCCTTGCCTATCAGAACCTCGACTCGGTCGAGCTCGGCGTGACCACCATCGACGTCTACTTCGACACGCTGGGGGGTATCAGCGGTGCCATCAAGAAAGCCCAGGGCGGCAAGTCGCCGGCGGTCTACATCGGTGACCAGACCAAGGGTGAGGGTACGGTGCGCAGCCTCTCCGAGCAGGTCGCCATCGAAACGCGCACGCGCATGCTCAACCCCAAGTGGTACGAGGGCATGCTCAAGCACGGCTACGAAGGGGTGCGCCAGATCGAGGCGCACATCACCAATACCTTTGCCTGGTCAGCGACCACGGGCCAGGTACAGCCGTGGGTCTACCAGCAGCTGACCCAGACCTTCCTCCTCGACCCGGAGATGCGTGACCGTCTGGCGCGTCTCAATCCCGCTGCCTCGGCCAAGCTCGCCAACCGGCTGATCGAGGCATCGAACCGTGATTTCTGGCAACCCAGCGCCGAGACCCTGGAGGCCCTTCGCCAAGCCGGCGAGGAGCTCGAAGACCGTCTCGAGGGCGTTTACGAAGGAGCATCCGCATGAGCGTCACCAGCGTACCCATCGGGCAGGTCCGCCGTCCGGGCGGTCGCCCAGATGGCGAGGGCAGCCTGCAGGTCCATCTCGATCCGCGCGTCAAGATCGGCAACGCCAAAGTCTTCGCCATCTACGGCAAGGGCGGCATCGGCAAGAGCACGACCTCGTCGAATCTCTCGGCGGCCTTCAGCAAGCTCGGCAAGCGGGTCCTGCAGATCGGCTGCGACCCCAAGCACGACAGTACCTTCACCCTGACCAAGAAGCTTGTGCCCACCGTCATCGACGTGCTGGAGACGGTCGACTTCCACAGCGAAGAGCTGCGCCCCGAGGACTTTGTCTACGAGGGCTACAACGGGGTGCTGTGCGTCGAGGCAGGCGGGCCCCCGGCTGGTACCGGTTGTGGGGGCTATGTGGTCGGCCAGACGGTCAAGTTGCTTAAGGAACACCACCTGCTTGAGGACACCGATGTGGTGATCTTCGACGTGCTGGGCGACGTGGTCTGCGGTGGCTTTGCCGCCCCGCTGCAGCACGCCGACCGCGCCATGATCGTCACCGCCAACGATTTCGACAGCATCTTCGCCATGAACCGCATCGTTCAGGCGATCGGCGCCAAGGCCAAGAACTACAACGTGCGTCTCGGCGGCGTGATCGCCAACCGCGCCGATGCCACGGACCAGATCGACAAGTTCAACGGCCGTGTCGGCCTCGAGACCATGGCGCGCTTTCCGCAACTGGACGTGATCCGTCAGAGCCGGCTGAAGAAGTCGACCCTGTTCGAGTTGGAGGACACCCCGGAACTGCGCGCGGTGCAGGACGAGTACCTGCAGTTGGCGGCGCGGATGTGGGCGGGTACGCCAGGCGCAGCGCCAGAGGCGCTGAAGGATCGCGAGATCTTCGATCTGTTGGGTTTCGACTGAGCGCCGGGGAGGGCACGTGCACGTCGTCAAGGAACCGCTGATCCACGAGGCGCCCTCGTACCGGGAGCGCCGCCGCACGATCCAGCATTACTTCGACCGTACGGCGGTCGAGGCGTGGGCGCGTCTGACCTCCACTGCGCCTGTGAGCGGCATACGCGCAACGGTGCGCGCTGGCCGCCAGAGCATGCGCGACCACATCCTGTCGTATCTGCCCCACGACCTCAGCGGCCGCCGCGTGCTCGATGCCGGCTGCGGCACCGGCGCGATGGCGGTCGAGATGGCGCGCCGCGGCGCCGAAGTGGTGGCCATCGACCTGTCGCCGACCCTCATCCAGCTGGCTCGTGATCGCGCCCCGCGCGACCTCGGTGCCGGGTCGATCGAGTTCCGCGCCGGCGATATGCTCAGTCCGCAGCTCGGCATCTTCGACCATGTGGTGTCGATGGATGCGCTGATCCACTATCAGCGCAACGACGTCATCCGCGTGCTGGAAGGCCTTGGTACGCGTTGCCGCAGCAGTCTGGTGTTCACTTTTGCGCCGCAGAACCTGTTCCTGTTCCTGATGTTTGGCGCAGGCAAGTTGTTCCCGCGCAGTGACCGCTCACCCGCCATCTATCCGGTGCGCGAGCGCACCCTGCGGGTCGCCATCGAGCGCGATCCGGCGATGCGCCACTGGCAGGTCGACCGCACGGTCAAGGTGTCGCGCGGGTTCTACATTTCGCAGGCACTGGAGTTGAGACGGCGATGAATCCGTTCCGGCGAGACGCCCGCCAGATGTGGCTGCGCATCAGCCCGCAGCTGCTGCCGTTCGCCGATGCCGCGACCGCCGATCTGCCGCTGAGTCGCCTGCTACGCCTGTCGCTGTTCCAAGTCTCTGTGGGCCTGGTCACCGCCCTGCTGGT
>RFSW01000143.1 GCA_009923755.1 Betaproteobacteria bacterium
CGATGCTGAGGGCCGGGTCGTCGCACGCATCTGGCCGGCCGAGCCGGTGAGCGAGAACCCGGTGTTCACGCTGGAGCTCGGCGGAGTGTCGCGGGTGACGCAGATCGAGGGGCGCGACAACAACGGCAACAAGGTGCTCGGGGCCTTGCGTTGATGCGTCGGTCGAGGCGGGCTGCGCCACATGCGAGTGGCGCGATGGGCCGCGTCGGGCTGGCCTTGGTGCTGGCCGTTGCTGCTCTGTGGCTGCCCCCGGGCGCGGCGGCTCTCGATCTCGATGTGCGTGAGGTCGCACCGGGAACCTGGGCCCTGATCGGCCGCACCGAGGACCTCTCGCCGGCAAACGGCGGCAACATCGCCAACGCCGGCTTCATCGCCACGCCGGAGGGGGTGGTGGTGATCGACACCAGCGCCTCCAAGACCCTCGGCGAGGCCTGGCGTGCGGCCATCGAGGCGCGCACCCGCGCGCCCATCGTCCGCGTATTCAACACCCACCTGCACCCGGACCACATCCTGGGCAATCAGGCTTTTCCTGCGGCGACGTTGGCCACCTTGCCAGCCACCCGTCAGTCGATGCGCGAGGTCGGCGAGGCCTTCAACGACAACCTCTACCGCATGGTCGGCGAGGCGATGAAAGGGACCCACGTGGTCGTGCCACAGGCCGCGGCACAGGCCGAGCTGTTGGAACTCGGCGGGCACCGCATCCGCATCCTCGCCATGCAGGGCCATAGTGCTGCCGACCTGGTGGTGTTCGATGAGACCACCGGCGTGCTCTTTACCGGCGACCTGGTGTTCTGGCAACGCGCGCCGACCACGCCCCATGCCGACCTTGCACGTTGGCGCGAAAGCCTCGAGGCACTGTCGGCGCTGCCGTTTAAGCAGCTGGTGCCCGGGCATGGCCCGGTGTTGACCGATCGGCGTGGCATCGACATGACCCGGCGCTGGATCGATTGGCTCGAGGCCACCTTCATCGAGGCGGCCGGCGCCGGTCTTGATATGAGTGAACTCCTGGCGGCTCCGCTCCCAGCCGAATGGGCCGCCTTGCCACTCGCTGGGAGTGAGTATCGACGCTCGGTGGCGCACCTGTATCCGGCCATCGAACGGCGGGTCTTGTCGAGCCCGACCGGCCCCTGACTGCGTTTCCGACAGACTGTCTCGCACGATCGTCTCAAAGCGAGACAGGCGCTCGAAATGAGACAGTCTCTAGAGCGGGCAAAGGTCGGCGCCAACCTTGAGGCACGTCATTATTGCTGCGGCGCAATACGCTATCGGTCTCGCCAATACGCCTTTGGCCGAGTGCCGTGTGGCAACTGCAGCATCACGACCTCCGGTCTTTCAGAGGGCTGGCATGCTTGTTGCTAAATCCCTCTCGCGGTGACGCCGCGGGTGGCGCCGTCAAGTCCAAATCAGGAGGAACACAATGCAACGCAAGACCCTTTCGATGCTGGTCGCCGCCGCCTTCGCGGGCGTGTCGATGGCCGCAGTCGCCGGTCCCGTGACCGACGAGATGATCCTCAACGATGCCAAGTCGACCGGTGACGTTCTGTCGTTCGGCATGGGCACCCAGGGCCAGCGCTACTCGCCGCTGTCCAAGATCAACACCGGCAACGTCAAGAAGCTGGTCCCGGCTTGGGCTTTCCAGTTCGGTGGCGAAAAGCAGCGCGGCCAGGAATCGCAGCCGGTCATCCACAACGGCAAGATCTTCGTCACCGCCTCGTATAGCCGTATGTACGCCGTCGATGCCAAGACCGGCGCAGAACTGTGGCAGTACGACCACCGCCTGCCGGAAGGCATCATGCCCTGCTGCGACGTGGTCAACCGCGGTGCTGCCCTGTACGACAACCTGGTGATCTTCGGCACCCTCGACGCCCAACTGGTCGCCCTCGACCAGAACACCGGCAAGGTCGTCTGGAAGGAAAAGCTTGACGAATTCTCGGCGGGCTACTCCTACACCGCCGCACCGCTGGTGGTGAAGGGCCTGGTCATCACCGGCGTGTCGGGTGGTGAGTTCGGCATCGTCGGCCGCCTCGACGCCCGTGACGCCAAGACCGGCAAGATCGTCTGGACCCGTCCGGTGGTCGAAGGCCACATGGGCTACCTCAATGGCCAAGAGAACGGCATCACCGGCGAGACCAACGCCTCGTGGCCCGGCGACACCTGGAAGACCGGCGGCTCGTCGACCTGGCTTGGCGCCACCTACGACGCCAAGACCAACCTGGTCTACGTCGGCACCGGCAACCCGGCCCCGTGGAACAGCCACACCCGTCCGGGCGACAACCTGTACTCGTGCTCGACCGTGGCCATCAACCCTGATACCGGCAAGATCGTCTGGCACTACCAGAACACGCCGAACGACGGCTGGGACTATGACGGCGTGAACGAATTCGTCACCTTCGACATGAAGGGCGCCGATGGCAAGATGGTGCGTGCTGGTGGCAAGGCCGACCGCAACGGCTTCTTCTTTGTGAATGACGCCACCACCGGCAAGCTTTTGAATGCCTTCCCGTTCGTCGATACCGTGACCTGGGCCAGCAAGATCGACCTCGAGTCGG
>RFSW01000144.1 GCA_009923755.1 Betaproteobacteria bacterium
TGAATTTATAAAATCATTTAATTTGAGCCCGTTCTTACCGACGAAAGCGAGCCACTCTCATTTCGAAAGCAAGCCGCTACAACTATAGACCATGAAAATTTAGTTTTTTTTAATTATTAAAAAGACTAATCAAGGAAATTAGAAGTTCACAAGGTACGCATTTATCCATAAGAGAAAAAATCTCCTATGCTTCGCTCAAAGTAAGGCATTAAACTAACTAGATATTCTTTCCTGAATCTGTAATAATTAGTAAGCACAGTAAATAAAAATGTGATAGCTGTCTGCAAGACCGCACGCAACTTTTTTAAAAGTTGTTTAAGTGCGCATTTAGAAAATTGTATTTTCTTTCATGAAAGTTGTACTTGGCTTTTTTTGTTTCTTTTGCCTGAATTTGAGTAACACACCTTGCGTAAATCTCAGCTGAACGAAAGCAGCAATTTTTACAGACTATCTTGTTTTAGGATTGTGCCCCATCATTACTTTCGCATAAATTTAATCTACCGAAATCTACTAAAGGTAAAGACTTTAAAAGCTTTACTAGCAGCTTCAGAGCTGATTCTAACTAATAGTTAAATCTTCTTTTAATGGTAAAAAGCCTTCTTTATCTAGACTCCTTATAATTCCTCTTAATAAATAATTATTACCAAATCCCATAAAATATTTTTTACCTTTAGGCTTTACTGGTATGAGCATCTTTTTATCAACTAATTTCCTAATTTGTCGTGATATTTCTGAAGCGAACTTTCCAAGAAAAATACTTTTTAGATCAGAGGCTTGAATGATTTGCTTTTCCACTGCTTTTTTTAACATTTTCGATTCTGTGCTTGTTATGTGTCCTTGCTCTAAAGAATATTGAATAGCGGGGTACAAAATTTCTTTACTTAGAATGTTATAATCAGTAAGACAATCAATTTTCTTTATTTCTGCTTTTAATCCGTTCAGTACATATAAACACCATTCCAAAAGACCTGCTTCAGTACCTGTGTCGGCATACTGTAATTTATTATAATACCTGTCCCGATCACTACAAAAAATGGCCGTGGGGTTCAAGATTCGTCCTTTTTCAACATTAAATCCTAACTTTATAAGAAGTGCGTAAGTAAGTAACCGAACAGTTCTACCATTTCCATTTGTAAATGGGTGTATCCAAACAAAACGGTGGTGAGCGAGAGCAACCTTTAGTAAATCATATTTTTGATCATCTTTTTTATTAATAAATTTAAATAATTCATCCATATATTCGCTAATTTTAAAGGAATTAGGAGGTACATGCGAAGATTTCGTAATTTTTACATCTTTTTTCCTATATTCACCAGGAGTATAGTCACCTTCTTTCGCTGGAGATAAATCTCCAACGATCATTTTATGTATTTCACTAACAAACATTTTATTTAAATCACTAGTTTTTACATTTTCCTCAATAAAATCCATACATTTTTCTATGTTGTGAATTTCTTTTATATTCTCAGAAATTTCTTCCTGTTGGTTTATCTTAGTTTCCATGTATTCAATAATAGTTGTATTATTGCCTTCAATCCTTGCAGAACCAATACTTTCCAACCTATGAAATATATTCTTTAATTGAAAAAAAATATTAGGGTCAGTAGACCCTCTCAACTCCTTTCGACGTAGGTGATCTAACTCTATAACTAAATCTGTTAATTCAGAAGCAAAAGGTGGCTCTATCAGTTTTAAGTCATGATGAACAAAATTCAGCTCTTGCATAAAAATATCTCCTTTGAAGATTTAACATGATCAAAAAAAAGATTTAACATTTCTCAGTAAAAAATGGCTATTTTATAATAGATTAAATAGCAATCTTTAATACAGAAACTTAACAAGGAAGCATAATAAAATTTAACTTACTAAGCAAAAATTCCCAAAAATTATATTTGTGTAACACAGTGTCAATAAGCGTTATAAATTGACACTTATAGACCATGAAAATTTAGTTTTCTTTAATTATTGACAAAGACTAAGCAAGTAAAAATTTTTTGAGTGGGACAATTCATAGAATGAAAAAAATAATCAATAGTAAAGAAACGAATTTTAAAGAGCAAGCAAATTTATTTGCAGATTGCGTATAACACTTTTTCTATGCAAAGAGATGTTATAACTTTTTCTCAAACTCAGGAAAAGAAAATCGATTTTCAAGTGATGAAATTGATTATTTCGGTTTGTCCGGGTTCGGGGAATTGTTCATTTAGTTTTTGCTAAATGCGCACTTCAGCAATGGAATTTATTTCATTGCTGCGCTCACTAATTATTACAGATTAAGAAAGGAATATCTTAGTTAGTTTAATACCTTACTTTGAGCGGAGCATTGAGGGTTTTTTCTCAATGAGGATGTGCGCACTTTGTGAACTTCTAATTTCCTTGATTAGTTTTTTCAATTCCATTATTTTTAGAGCGTTAGTGATGTCTTTCATCCATCATTACAAAATCAATTTATTTGTAGCGGCTTGCTTTCGAAATGAGAGTGGCTCGCTTTCGTCGGTAAGAACGGGCTCAAATTAAATGATTTTATAAATTCA
>RFSW01000145.1 GCA_009923755.1 Betaproteobacteria bacterium
CTGCCGGGCTCGACCTGCGCGCCTGCCTCGCGCAGCCGCTGGTGCTGGCGCCCGGCGCCACCGAACTGATCCCGACCGGGATGGCGATCCATATCGGTGACCCGCGCTACGCCGCGCTGATCCTGCCGCGCTCGGGCCTGGGCCACAAGCACGGCATCGTGCTCGGCAATCTGGTGGGGCTGATCGATTCCGACTACCAGGGCCAGCTCCTGGTGTCGTGCTGGAACCGCGGCCCGGCTGCCTTCACCGTGCAGCCGCTGGAGCGTGTTGCGCAGCTCGTGATCGTGCCGGTGCTGCAAGTCGAGTTCGACCTGGTGGACGAGTTTGCGGAGAGCGACCGTGGCGCCGCCGGATTCGGCAGCACCGGACAGCGCTGAGCAGGGGTCGGCCGCGCTGGCGCGCCTGGCCCTCTGGCTGCTGGCGCGCTGCGGCTGGCAACTGCGCTTTTCCGGCCTGCCCGGCCCGAAGGGCGTGCTGATTTTCTACCCGCACACATCCAACTGGGACTTCATCATCAGCCTGCTGGCCAAGTGGGCGTCCCGCATGCCGCTGCGCTGGATCGGCAAGGAGTCGCTGTTCCGCGGCCTGACCGGCGCCACGCTGGGACAACTGATCCTAAATCCGGCAGTTGCCCGCCCCTGACGGGCTGCTGAGCCAACGCTGGCGCGGGTTTGGCCGTTGTTGGCACACTCACCCGATGGGTGAAGCAAGACAGTGGCTGGCGAGGGCCAGCTGCCGCAGGTCGTGGACACGCTGGGCGGGCGCATGCACGTGCGCTGGGACGAGGGTGCGGCGGCCACGCCGCACGGCCAGTTGGTGTTCTTTGCGGAATTTCTGGCCGCCACCGGTGTTTTCGATCGCTGGGTGTCGGAGTGCCCGCTGGCGTACCGCAGCGGCAACGCCCCGGACAAGCGCGACGTGCTGGGCACGCTGATGCTGGGGCTGCTGGCCGGGCATCGCCGCTATGCCCACATCACCGCCCTGCGCGGCGACGCCGTGGCAGCGCAGGCCTTGGGGATGGCCAAGGTGGTCAGCGAAGACGCGCTGCGCCGGGCGCTGGAGCGTATCGACGAGGCGGCCAGCGCGGCCTGGATGCGACCCAGCCTGATGCACTCGGTTGGCGAGGCGCTGGACCGCCCCTGGGTGCTGGACATCGACGCCAGCATCAAGCCGCTGTACGGCCGCCAGGAAGGTGCAGAGATCGGCTACAACCCGAGCAAGCCCATGCGGCCCAGCCACGTGCTGCACACCTTCCTGGTGAGCAACCTGCGCCTGGTGCTGGACGTGCAGCTCAGCTCGGGCAAGCAGCACAGCAGCGGGCACGCCAAGGCGGCGCTGGGCCGGCTGCTGGACGAACTCGGTGAACGCCGACCGGCGCTGGTGCGCGGGGATTCCGGCTATGGCAACGAGGGCGTCCTGTTGACGCTGGAAGAGCGCAAGCAGCCCTACCTGCTGCGCCTGCGACAGACGAAGAACGTGCAGCGCCTGGTGATGCAGCAGTTCAATCGTCAGGACTGGAGCCGGCCCGACAACCAGGGCTGCCAGATGGTCGAGGCCCAGTTGCGACTGCACGGCTGGAGCAAGAAGCGACGGGTGGTGGTCGTACGCCAGCGCATCCGCGGCGGCATCGCGCGAGAGCGGCGCGTCGATGGCAAGCAACTGCGGCTGGACCTGGCGGGCCCGAGCGTGCACGAGGGCGACAGGCTGTGGGAGTACGCGGTGCTGGTCACGGATGTGGCCTACCCGCTGGAGTCCATCGGGCAGCTCTACCGGGATCGGGCCGATGCGGAGAACGCCTTCGACGAGCTGAAGAACCAGTGGGGGCTGGGAGGCTTCACCACGCAGGACATCAACCGCTGCCAGACCGTGGCGCGGGCGTGTGCGCTGGTCTACAACTGGTGGAGCTGGTACTGCCGGGCGGCGCACCCGACGGGCCGGCTGGAAGCCATCACCAGCCGCCCGCTGCTGCTGGCGGCGGTGGGCAAGGCGGCCAGCCACGCCAACCAGACCACGTTGTACCTGACGCCGCTGCACGGCCGGGCCGATGTGCTCAAGCGGCTGATCGCCAACATCGGCGCGGCCTTGCAGCACGTCAAGGCTGCTGCGGAGCAGTTCAAGGACCTGGACCGCTGGGGCTGCCTGCTGCGCTACATCAGCGACCGAATCGCCCCCGTCATCGGCCCGCCAAAGCCGGCACAGGGGCTGCCTGCTACGGGGTAACTGCCGGATCTAGGGCCGCCCGGTCGACCGCCGCCATCCCAGTGGCGCAGTGGCGCAACTGGAGGAACACATGCGCCGCGAACCCTGGTTCTGGGTGGCGCTGTCGCCCGAAGGCACGCGCCGCCGCCAGGATCGCCTGCGCTCGGGCTTCTATCACCTGGCCCTGCGCATGCAGGTGCCGCTGGGACTGGGTTACATCGACTACGCCACCCGCACGGTGGGGGTGGATCAGTTCATCCGGCTCACGGGCGACGAGGCGCGAGACCTCGA
>RFSW01000146.1 GCA_009923755.1 Betaproteobacteria bacterium
GGATGATGGCGAGACCCGCGCAGAGCCCCCCACCGATACGGCGCGCGCAGCCGTTAGCAGCAGCTCCGGCAGCGTCCTCACCGCCCTGCTGGCGCAGCTGGTCGCCCCCGACGACGCCCTCGCCGCACTGGCCCGCACCCTCGCGCCACAACCGGCGGCGAGCCTCAAGGACGGCGGCGTGATCGCGCCCGGCGCCGATGCCGAGCTCGACGAACTGCGCGCGCTCGACAGCGGCTGCGGCGAGTTCCTGCTGGCGCTCGAGGCACGGGAGCGCGAGCGGACCGGCATACCCACACTCAAGGTCGAGTACAACCGCGTGCACGGCTTCTACATCGAGGTCGGGCGGGGCCAGGTTGACAAGCTGCCGGCCGACCACCTGCCCGCCGAGTACCGCCGCCGGCAGACGCTCAAGAATGCGGAGCGCTACATCACGCCGGAACTGCAGGCATTTGAGGACAGGGCGCGGTCGGCCCGCGAGCGCGCGCTGATGCGCGAGCGGCTGCTATACGACGCACTGCTGGATGCGCTGCAGCCACACCTGCCGGCACTGCAGCAGCTGGCGGCGCAGCTGGCCTGGCTGGATGCCGCCGCGGCGCTGGCCGAGCGCGCCGAGACCTTGAACTGGGCTGCGCCGCGTTTTCGCCGCGAGCCGGGCCTGCTGCTGCGCGACAGCCGCCACCCGGTGGTGGAGGCGGCAGTGGAGCGCTTCATCCCCAACGACTGCGAGCTCTCGGCGCACCGCCGGCTGTTGCTGGTGACTGGCCCCAATATGGGCGGCAAGTCGACCTGGATGCGGCAGGTGGCGCTGTGCACCCTGCTGGCGCACATCGGCAGCGCGGTGCCGGCGGCGCAGGCCGAGTTCGGCCCGGTGGACCGCATCTTTACCCGCATCGGCGCCAGCGACGACCTAGCCGGCGGGCGCAGCACCTTCATGGTGGAGATGAGCGAGGCGGCGCAGATCCTGCATAACGCCACCGAGAACAGTTTGGTGCTTATGGACGAGATCGGCCGCGGCACCTCGACCTGGGATGGGCTGGCGCTGGCCTGGGCGATCGCACGGGCGCTGCTGGCCGACACTCGCTCTTTGACGCTCTTCGCCACCCACTACTTTGAGCTGACCGCACTCTCCACCGAGCACCCGACGCTCGCCAACGTGCACGTGGAGGCGGCCGAGCACGCCGGCGGCGTGGTGTTCCTGCACAAGGTGCAGCCGGGGCCGGCCAGCCGCAGTTATGGCATCCAGGTGGCGCAACTGGCCGGCGTGCCGGCGGCGGTGCTGCGCGAGGCGCGGCAGCGGCTCAAGGCGCTGGAGGCGATGACAAACACGGGTAGCGACCGTATACAAGCCGGGTTGTTCGATGTGGCGACGCAAGCAGACGCACAATCAAGACGTACCGACAGAGATAGCGCACCACCGGGCGGTTCAGCCGTGCTTTCAGCAATCGAGGCACTGGGCGCACTCGACCCCGACACCTTGAGCCCACGCGAGGCATTGGAAGCGCTCTACAGGCTTAAAGGTCTGCTCAAGCAGCTGCCCGCGACTCCAGAAACCTCGGGCTAAGGTACTAATGCGAGCCGGATCGCCTCGACCACCAGTGGCTCCAGCCGCCCCTCGCGTACCGGGTCGGTCAGCTCGACCTGCACGCCCTTGGCAGTGGCGCCGCGGTTGCAGATGTTGCTGTGCTGGCGCCCGGGAAAGCGGGTCGCCCTGAACCGGCACCCCGGCGGCCTTGAGCGCCGCGGTGATGCGGGCTTTGAGAACATCGTCGAGCCCGCCGAGCAGCACGTTCTCCTCGAGGCCGTTGCAGCCGTGGATGGTGACCACACGGTCACAGCCGGTGAGCAGGTCCAGGCAGCGCGGCTCGTCAAATCGGCTGCTGGCCAAGTGCAGATGCTCATAGTTGAGCGCCGGCAGCCGGCCCTCGAGCAGATAGAGGTTGTGCTCGCTGCCGGCGATCTGCCGGGCGATATTGGAGACGCCACGCTCGATCGGGTCGCCGTGGATGGCCACGATGGCCACCCTTGATACCCGGCGATGCACCTCGACGACAAAATCGCGGCCCTCGGCGTAGCGGGTGCAGAGGTCGGCGAAGCCGGTGAGCGTGTCTGACGGATAGCCAGGCTGTGTGATGGCCGCGCTGCCGTTCTCTGTCGGCATGGTGTTCGCCCGACCCACCACGTGGAATGCCCGGCCACCGCCGTTTAACGCACGCCGAGCAGCTCGACGTCGAAGATCAGCGTGGCGTTGGGCGGGATCACGCCGCCGGCGCCGCGTGCGCCGTAACCCATGTCGGCCGGGATGACCAGAGTGCGCTTGCCGCCGATCTTCATGCCGGCCACGCCCTCGTCCCAACCGCGAATGACCATGCCGCCGCCGAGCGGGAAGCTGAACGGCTGGCCGCGGTCGAGCGAGCTGTCGAACTTCTTGCCATGGCCCTCGGGCGCGGCCGGGTCATAGAGCCAACCGGTGTAGTGCACCTGCACGCTCT
>RFSW01000147.1 GCA_009923755.1 Betaproteobacteria bacterium
GTGTCTTATGCTGACAAATTGCACGACCGCGCCAGTTACCGCTACAACTGGCAGGTGCTCAAGCGCGCCCGCGCCACTGGCGTGAGCGTCCCGGCCCAAGCCGAACAGGCTTTTTTCTGACCCTCTGAGACTGACCCACGCTGCACCCGAGCCGCCCGCAACCCGTCATCGACCCGACGAGACTCCGCCCCGAGGAACCGACCATGCTGCAAGCCTACCGCCAACACCTTGCCGAGCGCGCCGCGCTGGGCATCCCCCCGCTGCCGCTCGACGCCAAGCAGGTCGGCGAGCTCATCGACCTGATCAAGAGCCCGCCGGCTGGCGAGGACGCCGTGCTGGTCGAACTGCTGACACACCGTGTGCCGCCCGGCGTGGACGACGCGGCCAAAGTGAAGGCTTCGTTCCTTGCCGCTGTGGCGCATGGCGAGGTCAAGACCGCACTGGTCTCCAAGGCCAAGGCCACCGAGCTGCTCGGCACCATGGTCGGCGGCTACAACGTCCACCCGCTGATCGAGCTGCTCGATGACGCCGAAGTCGCCGGCATCGCCGCTGAGGGTCTGAAGAAGACCCTGCTGATGTTCGACTTCTTTAATGATGTGGCGGAGAAGGCCAAGGCTGGCAACCCCCATGCTCAGGCGGTGATGAAGAGCTGGGCCGAGGCCGAGTGGTTCACCTCGCGCCCCGAGGTGCCCAAGACCATCACCGTCACCGTATTCAAGGTGCCGGGCGAGACCAACACCGACGACCTGTCCCCTGCCCCGGACGCGTGGAGCCGCCCGGACATCCCGCTGCATTACCTGGCGATGCTCAAGAACACGCGCCCGGATGCTGCCTTCAAGCCGGAAGAGGACGGCAAGCGCGGCCCGATGCAATTCATCGACGACCTGAAGAAGAAGGGCCACTTGGTCGCCTACGTTGGCGACGTGGTCGGCACCGGCTCCTCGCGCAAGTCTGCGACCAACTCGGTGATCTGGGCCACTGGCGAGGACATCCCGTTCGTGCCGAACAAGCGCTTCGGGGGTGTCACCCTGGGCGGCAAGATCGCGCCGATCTTCTTCAACACCCAGGAAGACTCGGGCGCTCTGCCGATCGAAGTGGATGTCAGCACACTCGAGATGGGTGATGTGATCGAGGTCCACCCTTACGACGGCAAGATCACCAAGGGCGGCACCACCGTCGCTGAGTTCGCGCTCAAAAGCGACGTGCTGCTCGACGAGGTACGCGCCGGCGGCCGCATCAACCTGATCATCGGCCGTGGCCTTACCGCCAAGGCACGCGAAGCGCTTGGCTTGCCGGCTTCGACCGTGTTCCGCCTGCCCAAGCCGCCGGTCGACTCGGGCAAGGGCTTTACCCTTGCGCAGAAGATGGTCGGCCGCGCCTGTGGCCTGCCCGAAGGCAGCGGCATCCGCCCGGGCACCTACTGCGAACCGCGCATGACCACGGTCGGCTCGCAGGACACCACCGGCCCGATGACCCGCGACGAACTCAAGGACCTTGCCTGCCTTGGCTTCTCCTCGGACCTGGTGATGCAATCGTTCTGCCACACCGCTGCCTACCCCAAGGCGGTCGACGTGAAGATGCATCGCGAACTGCCGGCCTTCATCAGCAACCGCGGCGGCGTCGCCCTGCGTCCGGGCGACGGCGTGATCCATTCCTGGCTCAACCGCCTGCTGCTGCCCGACACCGTGGGCACCGGCGGCGACTCACACACGCGCTTCCCGATCGGCATCAGCTTCCCGGCCGGCTCCGGTCTGGTGGCCTTTGCCGCTGCCACCGGCGTGATGCCGCTGGACATGCCGGAGTCGGTGCTGGTGCGCTTCAAGGGCACCATGCAGCCGGGCGTGACCCTGCGCGACCTGGTCCACGCCATCCCGCTCTACGCCATCAAGGCCGGCCTGCTGACCGTCGCCAAGGCCGGCAAGAAAAACATCTTCTCCGGTCGGATCCTGGAAATTGAAGGGTTGCCGGACCTCAAGGTGGAGCAGGCCTTCGAACTCTCCGACGCCTCGGCCGAACGCTCGGCTGCTGGCTGCACCATCAAGCTCAACCCCGAGCCGATCAAGGAGTACCTCACCAGCAACATCGTGCTGATGAAGAACATGATCGCCGACGGTTACGCCGACCGCCGCACCTTGGAGCGCCGCATCAAGGCCGTGGAGGCCTGGCTGGCCAAGCCCCAGCTGCTCGAGGCCGACAAGGATGCCGAGTACGCGGCCGTGATCGACATCGACCTCGCCGACATCAAGGAGCCGATCGTCTGCTGCCCAAATGACCCGGACGATGCCAAGTTCATGAGCGAGGTCGCCGGAACCCAGATCGACGAGGCCTTCATCGGCTCATGCATGACCAACATCGGCCACTTCCGCGCGGCGGCCAAGCTGCTCGGTGGCGCACGCGACATCCCGGTCAAGCTGTGGGTCGCCCCGCC
>RFSW01000148.1 GCA_009923755.1 Betaproteobacteria bacterium
GCCGACAACAGGTTGTTGGCCAGCGCAATGGCCGAGAAGTCACCGGTGAAGTGCAGGTTGATGTCTTCCATCGGCACGATCTGCGCATAGCCGCCACCGGCCGCACCGCCCTTCACACCGAACACCGGACCGAGCGAGGGCTCGCGCAGGCAGATCACGGTCTTCTTGCCGATGCGGTTGAGCGCGTCGCCCAGGCCTACGGTGGTGGTGGTCTTGCCTTCACCGGCCGGGGTCGGGCTGATGGCGGTGACCAGGATCAGCTTGCCGTCGGCCTTGCCCTTGAGCGAATCGACATAGTCCAGCGAGACTTTGGCCTTGTAGTGGCCATACGGCTCCAGGTGCTCATCCGCGATGCCGAGTTTTGCGGCCACCTCGGTGATGCGCTTCATCGTTGCTTTTTGTGCGATCTCGATATCGCTTGCCATGGCGGATCTCCTTCAGCGAGTGCTTTGATGTTGATGTTCTGTCGGCGCCGGTGGCGGGGGCCGCCGTGTGCCGTAGTGCTGCCGTGCTGCGACTGCCGTGCTGCGACTGCGCCGCGCCGCCTGCCCCCTCAACGGGTCAGCAGGATGACCCGGTAATCGTTGACATTGGTGCGCGTCGGCCCGGTGACGATGAGGTCGCCGAGCGCTTCGAAGAACGAGTAGGCGTCGTTGTTCTCCAGGAAGGCGAGCGGCTTGGCCAGACCCTGAGCAGACGCGCGCGACAGGCTGTCGGGGCCCAGATAGGCGCCGGCATTGTCTTCGGAGCCATCGATACCATCGGTATCGGCGGCCAGCGCATACATCTCAGGGGAGCCCTCGAGGTCGATGCATAGGGACATCAGGAACTCGGCGCAGCGTCCGCCGCGACCATTGCCCCTGACCGTCACCGTGCACTCGCCGCCGCTGATGAGCGCGATCGGCGCCCGGAACGGCCGCTGGTGGGTGCGCACCTCGCGCGCCAGTGCGCCGTAGACCTTGGCCACCTCGCGCGCCTCGCCGGTCACTGAGTCGCCCAGCACCGCACTGGCGATGCCCTGCTTGGCAAAGAATTCGGCGGCGGCGGTAAGCATGCCGGTGGCGGTACCGATGACGCGGTTCTCGCAACGCGCGAACACCGGGTCGCCGGGTTTCGGCGTCTCGGCACGGATGCCGCGTACGCCTTCGTCGAGCACCCTGGCGACGCTGGCCGGGGGCGTGACCTCCCAGCGCTTGAGGATGGCCACGGCGTCGGCAAAGGTGGTGGGGTCCGGCGCGCAGGGGCCGGAGGCGATGTGCGTGGCCTCGTCGCCGGTCACGTCGGAGATCACCAGCGCGAGCACCTGCGCCTTGCAAGCCGCGGTCAGGCGGCCGCCCTGGATCAGCGAGAGATGCTTGCGCACCGTGTTCATGTCCTGGATCGGCGCGCCACTCTTGAGCAGGTCCTTGGTGACCTGCTTGAGTTCGGCCATCGAGATGCCTTCGACCGGCAGGCTGAGCAGGCTCGAGCCGCCGCCCGATACCAGCGCGAGGAGCAGATCATCCGGACCCAGCTGCTGCACGGCGGCGAGGATCTCGCGCGCCGCAGCCTCGCCGTTCTCGTCCGGCACCGGGTGGCCGGCTTCGACCACACGGATGCGGGTGGTCGGCATGCCGTGCTCGTAGCGGGTGATCACCACACCCTCGAGTGGCGCATCGGCCGGCCAATGGCACTCCACGGCGGCGGCCATCGACGCGGCGGCCTTGCCGGCACCGATCACCAGAGTGCGCCCCTTGGGCGGCTTGGGCAGGTGCTGCGGCAGGATGACCAACGGATCGACCGCGGCCACCGCGGCTTTGTAGGAATCGATGAGGAGGCTGCGAGGATCCATGTCTGTGCCGGGCGCCGCTCAGTTGCCGAGGATGGTCTGCTTGACGAAGCCGAACACCTTGGCGTCCATCGCTGCACCTTCGGCCATCAGCCGCTCGGCCTCGTCCATGCGCGGCTGGGCGAAGGACTTGTCCTCGATCGCGGCGGCATTGACGAACACGTTCAGCACCGCGCTGCGCAGGGCAGCCTGAGCGGCGAGCACGGCAACGCCCGCGTCCGAGATGATGTTGACGTTGCCGATCTCGGCGATGCGCAAGGTAAGCGGCAGCACCTGGTGGGCCAGACGCGCGCAGTGCAGCGGCGCCTCGGTGGCTTCCTTCAATGCACTCTGGATCGCAGCGCTGCGGGCGGCTTTCTGCTCGTCAGTGTCCTTGGGCAAACCGTAGGCGGCCATCACCGTATCGAAGGCGGCGACGTCTTCCTGCAGCGCAGCGGTGAGCTGAGCACGAAGCTTCTCGCTCTCTGCCAGCACTTCTTTGACCTGCGGTTCGACCTCGGCGTACTTCTTCTTGCCGACGGTGAGGTTGGCCACCATGCTGACCAACGCAGCACCCATGGCGCCCATCACGGCGGCGGCGGA
>RFSW01000149.1 GCA_009923755.1 Betaproteobacteria bacterium
ATCTCCCACGTGCGGCTCGGCAACGTCAACCGCGACCTGTTCCTGCGCCTGCTGGTGCCCGGCATCGTCGGCGCCACCGTCGGCGTGCTGGTGGTGACGCAGATCGACGGCAAGGCGATGAAGCCCTTCATCTCGGGCTATCTGCTGCTGATGGGCATGTACATCCTCTGGCGCGCCTATCGCCGTCGCACGCCGAACCACGAGAAGCCCCGGCACGTGGCCAAGCTGGCGCTGTTCGGTGGCTTCGTCGACGCGGCTGGCGGCGGTGGCTGGGGCCCGGTGGTCACGACCAGCCTGGTCGGCTCAGGTCACGACCCGCGCACCACCATTGGCTCGGTCAACTTTGCCGAGTTCTTCCTCACCTTGTCGACGGCGGCCTCGTTCTCGGCGCTGATCACAGCGAGCCCGTGGATCACGGTGGGCGGACTGGTGTTCGGCGGGCTGTTCGCGGCGCCGTTCGCCGCCGTACTGTGCAGCCGCATCCCGGCACGCACGTTGATGACCATCGTCGGGCTGGTCATCACGTTCATCAGCGTTTACAACCTGAACAAGGCGCTCGGCTAAGGCAAAGCTGCTGTAGTGGTCATCTGCGGCGCTTTGTAACGCGAGGCTACCTCGCCAGCGCCTTGAGCGCGGCGCGGATGCCCTCCTCCACCGACACCCCTTCGGCGAGCGTCTTCACCGCCGCCGCCGCCTCGCGCTCGTTGTAGCCCAGCGCCACCAGCGCGGCCATGACGTCGGCGCTGGCACCGCCCGCCGCAACACCGCCCGCACCTGGCAGGGCATCGGCTAGGCGGCCTTTGAGCTCCAGCAACAAGCGCTCGGCAGTCTTCTTGCCAATGCCCGGCACGCGCGTGAGCAGGGCGGTGTCTTGCATCGCCACGGCACGGGCCAGGTCATCGGTGGAAAGCCCGGAGAGCACCGCCAGCGCGACCTTGGGGCCGACGCCGGAGATGCGCAGCAACTCGCGAAAAGTGGCCCGCTCACGGTCGGTGGCGAAACCGTAGAGCAGGTGCGCGTCCTCGCGCACCACCAGATGCGTCAACAGCGTCACCTCGGCGCCGAGCGCCGGCAGGGCGTAGAGCGTGCTCATCGGCACGTCGATCTCGTAGCCGACGCCGCCGGCCTCCACCAGCACCTGCGGTGGCTGCTTGGCCAGAAGGGTCCCGCGCAGGCGTCCGATCATGTTGCGCATCCTTTCACCGCAGCCACTCCTCGATGCTGCGCACCCGCCCGCCGCGCCGCGCACCCGTGGCGCGGCCGCCATAGCCATTGACGGTATGCGCATGGCAGATGGCGCAAGCCAGTGCATCGGCGGCATCGCCCTCCGGCTCTACCGGAAGCGAGAGCAGCCGCGCCACCATGTGCGCCACCTGCTGCTTGCCGGCCTTGCCGGCACCGACCACCGCCTGCTTGACCTGCAGCGCGGTGTACTCGCTCACCGGCAGACTGGCGCCCACCAGCGTGGCAAGCGCGGCACCGCGTGCCTGGCCAAGCAGAAGCGTGGACTTGGGGTTGACGTTGACGAAGACCTGCTCGACCGAAGCCGCGTGCGGCTGGTGCTCACGGATGACCTCGGCGATGCCGTCCACCAGCAGGCGGATGCGCTCCGGCAGGGGCAGCCGTTCGCCGCCGCGCACACGGCCACTGGCCACGTAGCTCAGTTGCTGGCCTTGCATGTCGATGATGCCGAATCCGGTGACGCGCAAACCCGGGTCGATGCCGAGGATGCGCAGTGCGCTCATGCCTCGTCGAACACCGCCGAGGTGTAGACGTCCTGCACGTCGTCGAGGCTCTCGAGTGCGTCTATCAGTTTCTGCATCTTCACCGCGTCGTCGCCGGCAAGTTCGGTCTCGTTGAGCGACTTCTGCGTCACCTCGGCGAACTCGGGCTTGAAGCCGGCCTTGGCCAGCGCCTCGCGGACCTTGGTGAGATCGGCCGGGCCGGTGATGACCTCGAACGAGCCGTCATCGTGGGCGATGACGTCTTCGGCACCCGCGTCGATGGCGGCCTCCACCAGCGCATCCTCGCTGATGCCGGGCGCGAACAGCATCTGCCCGCAGTGCTTGAACTGGAACGCGACGCAACCGTCAGTGCCCATGTTGCCGCCGTGCTTGGCAAAAGCGTGGCGCACATCGGCCACAGTGCGGGTGCGGTTGTCGGTGAGGCAGTCGACCATCACCGCAGCGCCGGCGATGCCGTAGCCCTCGTAGCGGATCTCGATGTAGTCGACACCTTCGAGCTCGCCGGTGCCTTTCTTGATGGCACGGTCGATGTTGTCAGCCGGCATGTTCACATCTTTGGCCTTGTCGACCGCGAG
>RFSW01000150.1 GCA_009923755.1 Betaproteobacteria bacterium
ACGGTGTGGTGCTGGTCGGCAGTACCATGGAACACACCGGTTTTGACGCTGCGACCACGCCCGAGGCCGCGGGCACCCTGCTCGCATGGGCCAAGCGGATGCACCCTGCCCTGACTGCAGACCGCGTGATCCGCCACTGGGCAGGTCTGCGCCCCGGCAGTCGGCTCAACCACCCAACCGTGGGTCGGCATCCTTCAATCACCGGACTCTGGCTCAATATTGGGCACTTCCGCTATGGGCTGACGATGGCGCCGGCATGTGCCGCAGCACTCGCCGACCGGATCGTCGCCACAACTTGACCGCGGCGCCGAGGCTTGCCCCGGCCTGCGAATAGTGGGACCATCCCCGCCCCTTGTTTCACTTCAGGACGATCGTCATCATGTCGGATCTGGGGCGGACCTCCCTCCTTCAGCCCGCCAGCACGCAGCTGGACGTCGATTGGTACATCGACCCGACCGTTCACCAGCGCGAGATCGAACGGCTCTTCCGTAGCGGCCCTAACTACGTCGGCCATCGACTGATGGTTCCCGAGATCGGTGACTACCACGTGCTCGATCAGCACGGACGCGGCCAGATGCTGATCCGCAATGCAGAAGGTGTGCAGCTCATGTCCAACGTCTGCCGCCACCGGCAGGCCGAGATGCTGAGCGGTCGCGGCAACACCTCGCACATCGTCTGCCCGCTGCACCGCTGGACTTACGACACGCGCGGGCAATTGCTCGGCGCGCCGCATTTTGCCGAGAAGCCCTGTGTGCATCTTGACCGCCAGCCGCTGGAGGATTGGAACGGTCTGCTGTTCGCCGGGCCCCGGCCGATCGCGCAGGAACTCGCGGCCATGCGTGACTCCGGCCTGTTCAATTTTGACGGCTACGTGCTCGACCACGTGGAAGTCACGTCCTATCCGATCAACTGGAAGACCTTCATCGAGGTCTATCTCGAGGACTACCACGTGGTCCCCTTCCACCCCGGTCTCGCAGGTTTTGTCGATTGCGATCGCCTGGCGTGGACCTTCGGAACCAACTTCTGCGTGCAGACCGTCGGTGTCAAGCGCGGACTCAAGCAGCCCGGCAGCCAGGTCTATGGCCAATGGCATGAGCAGGTGCTGGCGCGCTTCGAGGGCGCTGCGCCGCCGTTCGGCGCGGTCTGGCTGACGGTCTACCCCAATCTCATGGTGGAGTGGTACCCGCACGTTCTGGTGATCAGCCACATTCAGCCTGACGGCCCGCTGGCCTGCCGCAATGTAGTGGAGTTCTACTACCCGGAGGAGATCGCTGCCTTCGAGCGTGAGTTCGTCGAGGCTGAGCGCGCGGCCTACCGCGAGACCGCCATCGAGGACGAGGAGATCTGCATCCGTATGGACCGTGGCCGGCGCGCCCTGCATGCGCGCGGTATCTCTCAGGTCGGGCCTTACCAGTCGCCGTATGAGGATGGCATGGTCCATTTCCACGAGTACCTGCGCCGCGAGTTGGCCTGATTGAGCGCTGCCTGGATGCTGCTGGCAGGCGCGCTGTTCGCCCTCATGGGGCTTTGCGTGCGCTTGGTTTCCGGGCACTTCAGTCAGACCGAGCTGGTGCTCTACCGCTCGCTGGCTGGTCTGCTTTTGCTAGCTCCGCTGCTGCTCCGCCCCCAGGCGCTGCGCACCGCCTACTGGCGCACACATCTGTGGCGCGGCCTCGCCGGTGGCGCTGCACTGTGGCTGTATTTCTATGCCATCACCCATCTGCCGTTGGCGACCGCGGTAAGCCTCAACTACACCTCGCCGCTGTTCCTTTCGCTCTACAGCAGCCGCCGCCTTGGCGAGCGCACCGGCACACGCTTGCGTATCGCCCTGCTGGTGGGATTTGCCGGTGTGCTCCTGCTGCTGCAACCGGTTCTCACGCCCGATCGCCTGCTGCCGGCTGCAGCCGGTCTGGCCTCCGGTGCGTTGGCCAGTCTGGCGTATGTGAACGTGCGACGTCTCGGTCGGGACGGCGAGCCGGAATGGCGCGTGGTGTTCTTCTTCTCGCTGTTCTGCAGCCTGGCCTTCGGCCTGCTCGCGGTGGTCGATGGCGTCGACGCACCGGCCACGTCTGATCTGCCATTGCTGCTGGCGCTGGGCCTCAGTGCCACGCTGGCGCAACTTGCCATGACGCGGGCCTATGGTCGTGGCCGCACACTCGTGGCAGGCTGTCTGTCGTATTCGACGCTGCTGTTCGCGGCGCTTGCCGGCGCGCTGGCCTTGGGCGAGATGCCCGGACCGCTGGCGTGGTTCGGCATGAGCCTGATCGTCGTGGCGGGCGTCGTCAGCATGGTCTCGCCGCCAGCTGCTGCGG
>RFSW01000016.1 GCA_009923755.1 Betaproteobacteria bacterium
CAGAACCTCGAGCGGGCCGAGGCGCAGAAACAAGCGGCGCTGATGAAGACGCACCAGGAGGAGCTCTCCCGTCTGTCCCGTGAGATGGAGAAGCTCAGGGCGGTCGAAGTGCAGAAGGAGCAGCTCTCACGGTCGCTCTCGGCCGAGCAGGCCCGGCGCGAAGCGATCGAGAAGCAATTGCAGCAAGTGCAGATGACCGCGGCCGAGAAGGAATCCCGGATCACCGAGCTGCAACAGAAGATGGAGGCGGAGCGCGAGAGTCTCGAACGGGCAGAAGCGCAGAAGCAGGCCGCTCTCACAAAGACGCACCGTGAGGAACTAGCCCGTCTGCAGGCGGACCTCGAGACGCTACGGGCTGTCGAGGTGGAGAAGGAACAGCTCTCGGAAACGCTGACCGCCGAGCAGGCACGTCGTGAGGCGATCGAGCGCCGTCTCCAGCAAGTCCAGATGACGACTGCGGAGAAGGAAAAACGTATCGCAGCGCTCGAGGTCCAAATGGACGAGGAGCGGCAGATTCTCGAACGGGCCGAGCAGAAGAAGCAGGCGGCTCTCATGACAACGCACCGGCAGGAGCTGGCGCGGCTAAATGCCGAGCTCGAGAGCTTGCGGGCCGTGGAAGTCGAGAAAGAGCAGTTGTCGGAATCCCTCACGGCCGAGCAGGCGCGCCGTGCCGCGATCGAGCAGCGGCTGAAACAGGTTCAGATGACGGCGGCCGAGAAGGAAGCACGGATCGCCGAGCTGCAAGAGCAGATGGACGCGGAGCGCGAGAGCCTCGCGCGGGCCGAGCAGCAGAAACAGGCTGCGCTTATGAAGACGCACAAGGAGGAGCTCTCGCGTCTCACGACGCAGATGGAAAAGTTGCGTGCGGTCGAGGTGCAGAAGGAAGAGCTGACCCGGACGCTGTCGGCCGAACAGGCGCGGCGGGAGGCCGTCGAGAAGGAATTGAAGCAGGTGCAGATGACCGCCTCCCAGAAGGAAGCGCGGATCGCCGAGTTGCAGCGCAAGATGGACGAGGAACGGCAGAGCCTCGCACAGGCGGAGCAGCAGAAGCAGGCCGCGCTCATGAAAACGCATCAGGAGGAGCTTGCCCGGCTCAACGAGGAGCTAGCGGAGCTTCGCGGCGTCAGCGCCGAGAAGCAGGAAATCGCTGAAGGCTATGCCGCCGAGCAGGCGCGCAGACAAGCCGCGGAGAGCGCACTCAATGCGACACGCGCGGCTCTCTCGGAGAAGCAGAGCAAGCTTACGATGTTGGGTGAGGAGAAATCGGAGCTATTGCTGGCATTGGAAGAACAGACGGACGCCGCGGCAGCAGCTCTCGCGGCGAGCTCGGCGGAGGATGCCCGTCTCGCCCAGATGACGGGCAAGCTGGCCGAGCTCGAGGCGGCCAATGTGGCTCTTCTCACAGAGGTTCAGACCGCGAAGGCGAGGACGCAGGAAGCCGAGAAGCTCGCGGCCCAATCGAGCTCGGATGCCGAGAGTGCGAAAAAACTGGCGGCCCTCGAACTCCAGAAGGCTGGCGACCGCAGTGAGCTCAAGGCCATGCTCGAAGCGGAGCGGGCCCGGCGCCAGAAGCTGGAGGAGATTGCCGCCCGGGGCGGGACCGCTGGCGACAGGCTGCGCGAGATCGAGGTGCAGCTGAAAGAGCTCGCCACGCGCAACAGCGAGCTGGAAAAAGCGCTTGCTGAGGAAACTACGAAGGCCGAAGCCGCCGTTGCAGCACGCACAGAGAAGCTCGAGAAGCAGCTGTCCTTATTGACGACAGACAACGCGATGTTGGCCGAGAAGCTGGCCCGCAGCGTCCCCGGGGAGATCCGCGCCGAGGAGGCCAAAGAGAAAGCCGATCCGGACGGGGCAAAGGCGGAGGAGGTACTGGCCGAGACAAAATCCTCGCTCGCCAGTGCGATCGCCGAGCGCGATACCTACAGGAGCCTGCTGCAACGGGAACGTCTCGAGGGGCCGCAGCGGCAGCGCGCAGCGGATGGCGACGCCCAACGCAACGGCCTCAACGCCAGGATTTCCGCGCTCGAGACCGAGCGGGTCGATCTTATCCGGCAGCTCGAATACGAGCGAAGCCGCAACGATCAGATCGCAGCCGGGCGCGAAGCACCAGGACCGTCCCGCAGATCTCACGAGGAGCTCAGCGCGCGGCTTGCGCGGCTCGAGGACGAGAAGGCGAAGCTCGTGACGCAGCTGGACGTCGCGCAACGCGATGTGCTGGACGCACGTTCCGCATCTCGCGCCACGAGCCCGGCTGATGTGACCGTCCTGCTCGCCGAGAACCGGATGCTGCAGGCCGAGCTGGCCGAGCTGGCCGCAGCCGGACGCAGCGGAGAAGCGCGTGATGCCAAAGTGATGGAGACCGAGATCGCCGCGCTGCGTGCCCAGAACGCCGTTCTGAACAAGGAGATCAGCCAAAGGAGCGCTCAGGTACCGGCCGTCGCTGTCGCCGAGAATGCCGCGGCCGCTGCGGATCACAGAGCGCGCGTGGCACAGGGCGATGCAAGCAAAATGGCGACGCGCCTCGATACTGTCGAGGCCGAGAACATCCGTTTGGCCCGGGCGCTGGCGGAGGCACGTCGCGTCCCCGCTCTGGCCCCCACACCGGTCCCTGCCCCTGCCGAGGCTGTCCCGGTGCGGGAGCCGAACCCGATCGTGACGACCGCAGACGGCACACGGATCGCAAGCTCAGGTCCGAACGACGAGCGCCCTGCCCTGCTGATGCCGCAAGAGCGTCCGCAAATACCGGTCGTGCGTCCGATCGTCGACGGAGCTGAGATGGCACAGGCGCCGGCGGCAGCTCCGCAGCCGGTAATTATGGCCGCAGCCTATCAGGCGCCGCTCGCCGCTGTTGAGGCGCCTCCCCTGCCCTCGGCGGCCTTGCTCGCGGCTGAGAGCGGTCCGAGCGGTCGCGACATCGAGAGTTATCTGCGGCGCGCGGGTGTCAATCTGGCCTCGGGGATAGAAAAGGTGCGCAAAGTATCGAGCGCGACGTTCTCGGCGTTCCGGTGGGATACCGGCGTCGTCTACGGCGCGGCCGAGCAGCAGGTCATGAGGGATCGCAAAGATTTCAGGCAGGCGATCGACGATTATCTGGAGAAGACCGAGAGCCGGTGCTCGGGCGCCTTCGATACCTCTTTCGATCTCTCGAAGATGTCGGGTGACGCCACCTACGCGGTCGCCGATGTGGCCTGCGTGATGCCGGACGGCCAGGGAGCCGGCGCGGCGATCGTGTTCTTCTACCGGGACGGCCTGTTCAGTGCCGTCGCGCACGAAGGGGAGATTGCCCAGTTCGAGCAGGCGATGCAGGCGCGTGATCTGCTGGCGAGGTTTTTATCGAACGTGATTTGACGGGTTGGATTCGCGCGTGTGCGCCTGTCCAGCCCGAAAAGCCGGCGCCGTCATCGGGCATGACAGCGCTCGGACACTCCCGACCGCTCGGCGGCTTTTTGGAGCCATGGGTCCGGTGCGTGGCGTCTAATCGTGCGGATACGCGTTGCGGAGCGTGCGGATGGCCTGGAGGGCCTTGTAGTAGCGGGCGGCTTCGAGGTGGTTCTGGGCTTCGGCGAGCCCGGCGCGTAACGCTGGCGCGCGCTCGGAGAGCATGAGGGCGGCCGCATCGTAGGCCTCCCTGGCTGGCAGGTCGGAGCCGTCCGAGAGAAGGATCGCCTGAATGAGATACTGGAGCCTTTTGAGCGGCGTATCGGCCTGCTCCTCGGTCAGGATGTGTTTCTCGCGCAGAATGGGCGTGCGGGAGAGCATCGTCATCGTCGTCGAGCGCGGGCCGTTGACCACCACGGCATCGCCGATGATGAGCTTTTCATTGGGCTTGATGTAGAGGTGAAGTGGCATCGGCTACGGGAAAGCGGGAAGAAGGGAGGCCGCTTCTCGACCTCCCTTCCCTCTGGCTTAGAAGAGACGCAGAACGGACTGTTGCGACTGCGCAGCAAGCGACAGCGCCGTGACGCCGAGCTGCTGACGGGTCTGGAGCGCCAGAAGCTTGGCGCCTTCTTCGTTCTGGTCGGCCGCGACGAGTTTGTCCGAGCCCTCGTTCAGGAACTGGATGAGCGAGGTCGAGAACTCCTGGCGGGTCTGGATGATCGAGAGCGAGTTGGCGATCGTCGATCCGAATCCTCGCAGCGTCTCCTTCGCCGCGAGAACCTCTGACTGCGACGACTCGATCTTGGTCAAGGTCGAGAAATCCGCATCCTCAATAGCAAGGCCCGCCGAGCTCAGCACCTGTCCTTTGGTGACGAGCTTGTTGCTGCGGTCCTCGTTCATGAACGTCGTGAGATCGTCGCCGTTGAGCAGATTGACGCCGCGGTAGTTAGAATCGAGCACCAGCTGGTCGATCTGCTGGAGAACGGTGTCGTAATCCGACTCGAGACGCGCCAGCGTGGCAGCGGCAGTCGCGAAGACGAAGTTTTCGCCCTCCGTGCCGCCCGCGCCGCCGGCCGCGAACTGGGTGTCGACGCCGAAATCGAAGTCGGCGACGGCCGTGTTGCCGGCCGATTCGTCGACCGCGATGCGGACGGTACTGACCTCCGAGGAGGCAGCTTCGATCGAGAGCTTGCCCGTGGTCTCGTCATAGGAGGCCTTCAGCAGCTTGTTCAGCGAAGGGTTTGTGTTGATCCCGTCGACGATGTGCTGGACTGTCGTGGTGGCATCGAAGGCGATCGAGACCGTCGTCCGGTCATTGACCGTGATATCGATCTCGGAGGTGGTGGCGGTTGCAAAGCGCGCGGTTGCGCCACCGTCCGTTGTTCTCGTCGCCGTCAATAGCGTACTGGCGCTCGAGAGCGTTCCGGTCGTTGCCGTGTAGAACACGCCCGATTCGAGTTTCAGCGTCGGGATGGCGGTGAACTCGACGGCCGAGGTGGCCGCACCCGTCGTCGTGACTTTAGCGATGTTGCTGAAGCCGAGCGCCGAGGCGAGCGCCTGGTCCGTGCCACCTCCAGCTGTGCCAGTGCTCGAGTTGAAGGTGATGTTGATGGTGTTTCCGTGGAGCGCTGTGATCCTGAGACGCCCTTCAGAGTCGAGCTCCGCCTTGATCAGCTCCTCGCCGTTGGTCGCGGACGTCGAGCCGGTGTTGTCGGTTATATCGTTGATCTTGCTGATGAGCTGATCGATCGAATCGTTGTTGGCGATCGAGACCGATGCTGAGCTCAGCGTCAGTTGAACGCCGTCCTTGTTCTTGATGACGAACTCGATGGCGTCGGTGTCGGCAATACCGGAGAGCGTCGTCAAGTTCTGAACGCCCGAGAGCTTCGTATTGCCGGTTACGCTCGCCTGGACCTGGCCGTCGGTGATGGCTTCGCGCGCCGATTGCACGAGCGAGTCCGCCTGGTCGACGAGCTTGGTCAAGGCCGTGACGCCCGCGTCGGCGGCCTTGATGGTCTGGATCGACTGGCCAATGCCGTCGAGCATGCGGGAGAGATCCGACGAGCGGTTCTTCAGGGATTGGGACGCGAAGAAGTTCTGGGGGTTATCGAGCGCCGACGAGACGCGCAGGCCCGTCGAGAGGATCTGCTGGGCTTTGTCGATGTTGGACTGGGTTCGCTGAAGGGATAGGAGGTTATTGCGCAGAGCTGCGCTTAATACGACTTCTGTAGTCATGAGAGTGTTCCTTTCTCAAATGTTTAATCCCGCATTCCCGCGGGTCATAAATAAAATAGTACATTAAAAAAGATGAATGAGAAGTTAATTATTGATTTTCATAAGGTTCAATCCCGCAAAATCTCACCTCATCGATTTGACTGTCGCAACAGATATGTCAGTATATTCGTATTCTCGTAACTTCATATAACCGTAATTACGCAGGATTGGAGATACTTATGATTATAACAGTCGCATCATCAAAAGGCGGCGTTGGCAAGTCGACCACGACGGCCGCGCTCGCGGGGGCCTTAGCCCATCAGGGACGACGCGTCCATGTGGTCGATCTCGACAGCAATCAGACGGTGTCACGGTGGCTCGGCGGACAGAATTTCGCCCCGCGGCTTACGGTGTCGGTCGCGGACCCGCAGGATCTCACGGCGCATTTGGCTGAGATGGCGGCCAAGTCGAAGCCCGACGTGACCCTCATCGATATCGCGGGAACCTACGAGCGGGCGCTGACCGTCGCGGTTGCGCGCGCCAATCTGACGATCATTCCTGCGGCACCATCTTCGAGGCGGCCCGCGTCGCCCGTCATATCCGGTCGGTGTTCCAGGCCTTCGGCCGGGAGCCGCTGTTCCGGATCGTGCTGACGCGTGTTCAACCATTGGCCTCACATGCGCAGCTGCATGCGTGCGCGGAGATCGAGCGCATCAAAGTTCCCGCTTTCGAGACGATGATTATGCAGCGCGCGGCGTATGTGGAGGTCGGCCTCTCGGGCCTCGCGCCGCATTTCATGGACCGGCGCCGGACAACGGTCGCGAAAGCCGTCGACGAGCTTGATCAGCTGGTCGCTGAGATCGACGCGCTCATCCAGCCGGCAAGCCGGATGCGCCGGAAAGGAGCTGCGTGATGTCGGAGAGTTCCACGCCTGTATTTCGGTCTATTGGCGACCCGCTCGATGTTGATGACAAAGCTCTCGATCGGCTGGCGGGGATGATGGGAGTGCCCTCGCTTGTGAGAGGCAAGCCGGTCCAGACTTCTGCGGGAGAGAATGGCGAAGAGGGCCGGCGTCAGACCGAGAAGCTCACGATCGTCATCCCGGCCTATCTCATGGATGCCCTGCGGCAGGCTGCTGCCGCCGAGCGTACAACGGTGCGACATCTCGTGATGTCGGCACTACGGGCGCATGGCTACGAGATTGCGGAGACCGACATGACGTCGGACGGCCGCCGGACGCGGCATACACGAGACACGATGAGCGTTTAGGTTATTCGTCGCGTGGCATCGGAGGGTGCCTGGGCGCGTCTGTTTCGGGCGCCAGGCCCCGAGCGCGCGACAGGGCCCCGTCTGTCACGAGGCGTTACATGGTCAAGACGCGGTCGTCCGACGTTTCTTCGGGGAAGAGACCTTCGACTGTAGCCACGCATCATCGTCGTCGTAACGCTCGAGGAGGATGACCACGCCGTCGAGCGGGATCAGGTCGAGGATCAGCGTGAGGCCGGCGCCCGTGTCATGCGGATAAGCCTGGCCGATCCGCGTCCAGACTTTGCGTTTTTTGGCCCCCACGCGGCGCGCCGTATAAGCGATCAGGACCGGGTCGACGGTTGCCGGGGTTATCTTTGCAGCCGACCGGGGCGCGGCGTTCCGGTCATCACGGGCATCGGCCTTGCCCGGGCGTTTGGATCGGTCTCCGGCAGTAGCGCCCCCGGCGCGGCGATGTTTTCGTCCCGTGTTGTCTTCAGCAGGTCCCATGCCGTGTCAGTAGAACAGATTCTCCGGAGACCGATAATTGCTTCTTGTCCCTCGCGCGCTGCCGGAGGGTTCGGCGGGTGGTGCCACACGCCCCCTCTGCCGAGCAAAACCGGCTGTGCCACGCGCGCGGACGTTGCGTTTCCGGGATCGGGCCGCAAACTGCGGTGCGGTTTTCTTGATGGCGGGCTGTTCGCGCCACGGTCGCTCGCTTGCGTGAGCCGAGCCGTCAGTGCTCCCTTTCGGGGACCTGCGCGTTGCGCTTCGCTACCCTTGGGGGGCTACGCGCCGCGCAGGTTGTGTCGCTCGCTCACGTGGCGTGCGGCCCCTTATTAATTATATCAAGAAGGAAAACATCGTCGACTCGGCGGAAAGCCTAGATCGAAGAATCAGAAATTGATTCAAAAGAATCAATTATCGATTCTTTTTGCTCAGAAATGGGCTTGCGTTTTGAACAATTTCAATCACACTCATGATTATATTTGTTCAATTGCGGGAGTCTAAAATGAGCAAAAACGAACAGCGCACGGGAGCGATTCGCGAGAAACACGGCATTCCGGTTTATCGGACGAATCCGAGTGTGCCTGACGCCAACGAGATTTCACGGGCGAAGCGGGTTCAAATCGGAGATACCCACAAGGGATTTGTGGTGGACAACGGCACAGGCGAAATTCTGGGCCGTGGCGCGGCCTTCGCCTACGAGTGGGAGGAGGTCGACAAGGAGCGCTTCGTCAAACTCTACCTCGCCGGCCTCAAACAGGCTTCGGGCCTGTCCAAGGCGGGGCTTGCGGTCTTCGAGATCGTTTATGCGGCGCTGCGCGAGACGCCGGGCAAGGATACCGTCAATCTCAGCCAGGACGAGAGCGCGCTGGCGCCGGCGACCTTTCGTCGGGGATTGCGGGAGTTGCTCGAGAAGGAGTTCCTGTTCCGCAGTCCTTACGACGGGACGTTCTTCGTCAACATCCGCTTCATGTTCAACGGTGATCGCCTCGCGTTTGTGAAGGGCTACCAGCTCAAGAAATCCGACAGTTCGCAGGGCCAGCTCGCGCTCAGTCCGCCGGCCTGAGACTGGGCGAGGCGACGCGCCGGCCGAGGGGCAGACGTGGCGCCCAGAGGGCTGCCGACGCGGAAGCCACGGGTCAGGGCTTGTCTCATCCGGTTTTGGCTTTTCTGCGAGGCCTGCGCCTGCGCGATCTGCCGGGGGCTCCAGCACAAGTCTGCGGTATTCCACTTTCGGCAGGGTATCCCGGATGACGATCCTCCGGTTTCCCGCTTTCGATCGCGGGCAGGAAGCCCATCCGGCGGCAAGCCGTGAGCGCGCGCTCCAGGAGAACTACCCAGATGCCACGATCGGGGTCGGTGCGTGGAAGCGCGAGTTCGAAACTGCGAAGGCTGGAAGCGAGGGCCTTCGGATCGGCCCTGCTGAAGCTCGGGCGCAAGGTTTTTCTGAAGTCGGGGGACGTGCCCACCATGCCGGCGCGTGCGAGGGCCTCGAGCGTATGGCTATCCACGTCGCCAAGTCCGCCGTGTTTGCGGATGATTTTGGCTAATCCGGCCCTGACCTCGGCCTCACTCATGCCGGTGACGACCTCCGCATACTCCTCCCATGTCGGCCGCCATCGGGGACCGATGATCGGATAGGGATGTGGGTCGCGCCGCTTTTTCACGAAGGCTCCTCGCGGCCCGGATCGATATCCCAGGCGAGACGGAGGTGCTCGATCTGGCCGATCGAGTCGTCGATCATCTCCTGGATCTGTGCGGCAAGGCGCATCATGCGGTGCTTGTCGGCCTCCGGCATTGAGGATCCGTCGAGAACGGTCTTGAGGCGTTCGAGTTTGGTCTCGAGCACGACGATCAGGTACTCGATCTTCTCCAGACCGATCGCGCGGTCTGATAGCTGTGGTTCGGCGGTTGGTAGGTTGGTGGTCATGGGTGTGCGGTCCTTCATGCGGCCCGCGCATCCGCAAGGAAGGTCCGGACGGCGCCCTGCAGTTCCTCGGTCTGCTGCTCGAGTGTGGCGGCTGCGGCCAGGACCGCAGCGGCGGTGTCGCCAGTGCGTTCGGCGGTGCTGGTGACGGTCTGCATGGAGACTGTCACCTGGTTCGTGCCGACCGTCGCCTCTGTGACGCTGCGCTCGATCTCGGCGGTCGCGGCGTTCTGCTCCTCGATGGCGCCGGCGACGGAGGTCGTGGCCTGATCGATTTCGGCGACGCTCTCCGCAATGGTGGCCATGGCGGTCACGGTGCGGTTGATCGCGTCTTGGACGCGCCCCACCTGCAGGTCGATCTGGTCGGTTTTCTGGGCTGTCTCGCTCGCAAGCTTCTTGACCTCGTCGGCCACGACGGCGAAGCCCTTGCCGGCCTCCCCTGCCCTCGCCGCCTCGATGGTCGCGTTGAGTGCGAGCAGGTTCGTCTGGTCGGCAATGGTGCGAATGGTCGTAATGACGGCCCCTATGGAGCCGGCGATGGCGCTGAGCTCGGCGACCAGGGTCTGTGTGGCGCTTGCTTCTCTGGACGCGGTGCTGGCGCGGAGCGCAACGCTCTCGATCTGGCGCGCGATCTCGGCCGAGGATGCGGCGAGCTCGGTTGCGGCAGAGGCGACCGTCTGCACGCTCGCATCGGCCTCCGACGCTGAGGCGCAGACCTGGATGCTCGAAGCGGACGTCTGATCAGAGGCGGAGCGCATGATCGCCGCGCTCTCGCTCATGCGACGCGCGCTTCCGGCGAGCGTCTCGACGATCGCGGCAATACGCTCCTCGAACGCGGTGGCGAGGCGCACCTGCGGGGTAACGATGCTCCAGCACAGCATGGCGCTGACATAGGTCCCCTTTCGGTCGTGAACGGCCGAGACCAGTAGGTCCATCCATTCGTCCCCGATGCGGACACGGGCGCGGTGCGGCAGGTTGGTCGGATCGGCGAGGATGCGCCGCTGATGCTCGGGGTTTTTGTGAAAGATGTCGACGGAGGAGCCCACGATGTGATCGAGGGGGACCGCCAGATGCGACGCGATCGGCTTCAGACTGGTGAACGACGCCTTGTTGACGTAGTCGATGCGGAAATTATCGCGCACGTCGACGGTCATGACGGCAAGCGGCATGGTATCGAGCAGCTGCTTCAGACGGTAGGCATCGGCGACCGCCTCCTTGAGCGCGACCGTGGCATTGGTGAGCTCGGCCAGCTCGTGGCGGCCGCTCGCGCGCGGAAGCGCAAAATCGGTTTCCCCTGATGCGAGACGTGTCAGTGCGCTGCGAATGGTCCCGATCGGCACTGTGATCGAACGCGATACGACGTGAAAGAGGATCAGCGCGAACAAGACCGCTACGGCAAAATTAGCGAGGGCGACGAGCCGGCCGTGCGTCAGAGCGTCGATACGGATGGTGACCAGGGTTTTTGCCTCTGCGAGCACCGTGTGAGCCAGGCTTGCAGTGCCGTCGTGGAAATCATCGGCGATGTTGGAGAAGGTCCGGGGTGTCACTGGCTCTCCGGCCATCATTCTATCGAGTGTGGCTGCGAGTGCGTCCTTGGAGCCGACGTAGGCCGAAAGTGCGGGCTCGAGTGCCGTGGCGAGCGTCGGGCTTTTGCCGTGATAGCTCGCGTCCTGTGCGAGCGAAGCCTGAGCAGAGCGCTCCGCGCGGGCGACGGCGTCGCCCAACATCTGGAGGTCCGCGACGAGCAGCGGTCGTTGTGCCTCGTCGATTACGCCGTCGTTAGCGAGGAGCGCCGAAAGAATACGGGTCTTTATTTCGGCAATGGCCGAGAGGCTCCGTGGCAAGCTCGAGAGAGCCATTTCGAACAGCCAGAAGCTGTCCTGATCGGGATCGAGGATCATGTTGGACGTGTGCGCGAGGTCGTCGACCCAGGCGACGATCGTTTGGGCGACAAGGGCGTAGGCGGTTGCTTGATCTGCGGGCACCATGGCCCCGCGCAAACGGGCCCATGCGGCGTTCGCCGCGCCGAGACGTGCGGGATCGGTGAGATCGTTGGCCGCAAGGCTTGCGAGGAGCGCGTCGATGCGGCCCGCGATGTCCCGCGCCTCGGCGCTCTCCCCTGCCCTGCCCCCGATTAGTGTGGCTGCGTGGAAGTCGGCAGTCTCGTTCAACAGCCCCAAAAGCGGTTCGAGGAGTTCGGCCGCTGCGGTCTGGCTGTGGGCGAGTCGGATCTCGTTGTTCAGCTTGGCGTCGTATGCGGTGCCGACGACGGCGAGCGGTACCGCGAAGACGCAGAGGATGAGAAGAAGGCGGGATCGAAGGGAAAGCGATAGAGATGTCATCATGGAACCTACACGCGTATGCATGCGGCCATGATGTCAGTATACGGATAAAAATGCCAGTGTATTCAGTGGGATCGGCGGTTTGCGTCACGACGCGTCGCTTATGGCAATAGGGTTCTGCGAGCAGTAGTTACGCACGTACGGTCTTACAGGGGTTCACAATACCGTACGTGCGCAAGAACGGCTGTGTCGTCGCCGGGATCTGGCGAGGATAAACGTCGCGCGATGCTGGATCTGCGTATCTGCGCTTTTTCATGTCTGCGTACGTCTGTATCGCTGTATCACCGTATTTTCGATTAACGCCATGTCGTCGCGGATCGGTTCAGATCTCGTTTCATGTCTGATCGGTAAACGGGGCCGCCGGTCCAGTGTTAGGTTTTTAGATAACGGACGTGGCTGCGATCCCGAAGGGCGCGCTCAGAGCAGCGATCGCCGAACGGTACAGGCGCAGTCCGTCATGAAACCGTAAGTGCGCAACTACGCAGCTGCGCAGTTACGCGCTGTCGCACGGTGAGCCCGCGGGATTTACCTCCATCGTCAACACGGCGGCCCGTCAACGCGCTTATTCGCCAATTGCGCGCAGGGGCGGGCATGGACGAGCAGCGGAGACGTAGTCGCCGCTGCTGTCGATCAGGTCCGCGGGCGAGGCTGAGCAGGATATCCCTGCTGATCTGCGGGGAGTGCCTGGGTTGTTCTCCACGGGCTGGAGAACACGGGTGTGTCGCGGGCGAATGGCGGCATGATGAGGCGGCGGGGAGCAGGGGCCTCGTGCCGGCGCACTAGCTCTTGGAACGCGGCATGAGGCAGGGCGCGCTGCTTGACCAGCAGCTCGGCGGTCGTCTTGGCGAGGCTCTGGTGTCGGCTGACGATGGACGTCGCCTGCTGGTAGGCGCTTTGGACGATGTCGCGAGCCTCGGCCACGAGCGATGTCGGCACATGATGAATACCGAGACTCTGGAAGCTGCCGTGCCAGAAGACGCTGCTGGTCTGCGAGAGGCCGAGCAGCGTGACGGCGGTGAGCGCCAGCTCGCTTGCCCGCGCAAGGTCGGACTCGGCAGAGCCGCCGGCCCCGCTGCTGACCTCGCCAATCAGGACTTCTTCTGCCGCCCGGCCTGCGAGCAGGGTGGCGAGCTCCGGTTCGATCGTCTTGCGCGTCACGGGGCCTCGCGCCGACAGCGTTGCGCAGTGGCCAAGGCGCCCGCCGCCGGGGAGGATCGACAGTGTGATGTCCTGGCTGGCCATGAGGTAGTGGGCGGCGATGGCATGGCCCGCTTCGTGGACGGCGATCACCCATTGCTCGGCGGCCGACAACTGGGCGGCCCGCGCCTCGAGGATCCGCAGCAGGAACTGGTCCGTCAGCTCCGTTTGTCCGGCGCGGCGCATCGCCTGACGGGCCTCGCGCACGAGTTGCTCGATTTCAGCGCCGGACATGCCGTGGCAGAGGATGGCGATCCCTGGCAGATTGGTGACGCGGGAGCGGCCCTTTGCGATGTGGTAGGCGAGAATGTGCGGGATCGCGTCGAGCCCGGGTAGGCCGATGCGGATCGAACGGCCGAGGCGTCCGGGCCGGACGAGCGCGGGATCGAGCTTGTCGGGGTGATTGCAGGTGGCGACGATCACGATCCCGGTGCGGCCATTGAGGCCGTCCAGCTCCGCGAGCAGGGCGTTGACCAGCATGTGGGTGCCGATGCCTTTCTCCGATTTGAGGATGGCTCGCGACGGCAGGCTGTCGAGCTCGTCGATCGCGACCACGCAGGGTGCGTGCTCGTGGGCGAGCGCAAAGGTTCGCTTCATCGCCGCTACGACGTCGCCGACGTAATTGCCGGCCTCGCTCCATTCGGCATAGGTCGTTGCAATGAGAGGAAGCCGGGCGGTGGCGGCGAGCGCACGGGCAAAGGTCGTCTTACCGGTGCCGGGCGGCCCGTGCACGACGATGCCGGCATCGATATCGGTCCAGGCCATTTTGCCGGCGCGGTACAGGGCAATGTCCTTGGCGAGGTCTTCTCCCCACTGCCGCGCCTCCGGCATGCCGGCGAGCTGCGAGAACAGCGGGCCGGTCGGGATCTCGGGCGGGGGTAGGGGCGTGGCTTTCGTGGTCATGGCAGGGTCCTTCGCGAATTGAGGGGCTCGGGATCGGTCGATGGAGCTGCCGCCCGCAGAGAGCGGGCGGCAGGCGTTCACAGGCGGGCTTCCCCGTCATCGCCAGGGCGGCGCGGGCTGTACGGTCGCCCGGCCGCCTTGTCCTCGAGCCACAGCTCGATGTCGGACCGGCGGAAGCCGATCCGGTTGAGCCCCAAACGAACCGGCTTCGGAAACTTGCCGGCTGCGATGAGACGATAGAGGTGCTGGATCGTGTAGGTCGTCAGCTCGCTGACCCGTTTCATGGTCAGCATCTGCATGTGCGCAAAGGGGTCTTGGCTCGTCGACATGGGGCCTCCGTTTGCGCCGGAGGGTGGCGCCGGCGCAGGTCAAGTGATCGGATGTGAGAGACGGTGCGGGACGTTCAGCCCCGCTTGGCCCTTGTCATAACATGCATGAAGTTATTTTGTACATAAAAATTTCAATCGACATTTTCCGCGCGCTTTCGGCGCATCCTGCTGTCGATCGCGCGGCCGAGCTTGCGCAGCACGTCCACGGGGTACTCTGCGCTCAATTGTTCGATAAGCTCGTCGACCAACTCGTGCTGAGGAGGAAGCTGCGCGACGATGGGATCGTCGGGATGGCGAACGACCCAGACCGACAGAGCGCGGTAGAGATCTGGATCGAGCGTTGCCAAATGGCGCCGCTCCAGCCCCTTGCCGAGCCAACGGTCGTAGACGCGCGTGATGAATGCCGGGGCGTTCTCACGGCGGTTGAGATCGCGGTCTTTCCAGAGCGCGGGCGGGACGGCCGGGAGTTCAAGTGATCCTTTGTTTTCGGGCCTTTCCTCGGTGAGTCCGGAGAGTCTTTCGCGCTCGTCCTGCTCGAATTGGGTCTCGTAGAGAGGGTCATCAAACTCTTCTCTGAGCGCGCGCATCACCTGCACCGCCTCGTCGAACGTCAGCTTGTGCCGGCGCTCCAGGGTCCGCAGAAAGGTTCGGGCGTCGCGGAGCGCCGCATCGAGCCTGGGGCCGTGGCTTTGCTGGTCCCGCTTGCTCCTGGGATGCGGCGGCGGCTTGATTTTGAACTGCGACTGAGGGCTGAGATCGAAGCTCCCCATGGATCGCGGGGCTGGGGTCTCTGGCGAAGCAACACGTTTGGCCGGGTCGCGCAGCCGCTGGAACGTCTTGCGGGGCGATTGCGTCATGGCAGCGGGACTCCGGCTCTAGTCGACTGTATTCATGAAGGTTTTATGCTAACAAAACTACGCTGATCCGGCCAGGGTTTTCGGCCTTCGACACGGTGCAATCTTGTAGAGGTGTAGCTCTGGTCGCTCCGTCTCATGCCAGCCGTCCGATCATGTCCCTAACGACCGTGTGTAGGATGGCGCGCAGGCAGCGCTGCTCGCCCTGTGCCGTGACCCGGCTGCCGGGTTCGACCTCGACGACGATCTGTTCGGCCGGGGGAAAAATCTTCGTTGTCTGGCGCTTGAGCATCCGCTCCGCTGTGGGCTTTTGTAGACCCAGCCCCCGCCCGCATCGATGAGCCGGTTCACGCCCGCGAGCCGGTCCGCGGCGAGCGTGGTCGTGTCGAGCCAGCCCGGCCCCTCCCATTCGTGAGGATTCAGACTCATCCCGCGCCAGAGGTCTAGAAATCCTCAAGATCACGAGGATTGTGGGTCCATGCCATGGACCCAGAAAGCGTCTTGCTGTGGACCCAAAGGTCATCACCGCGGCTCGGAAGGTCTCTGCCGGAGTGGCTGGACGGGTGCGGCATTGTCGCATCCCTGAACCTGCCAACACCCTCGAATGTGGGTCCACAGTGGGTCCACGGCGATTTTGAGGCTTTTCGAGAATGTCGTAAGTGCTTGATTTTGTTGGTCGGAGCGGCGGGATTTGAACCCACGACCCCCAGTCCCCCAGACTGTTTAACGCAAGAATCATGCCAGAACATGGCCTAGCATCAATCATTGAAAAACGACCTTGTTTCAGCTAATTAGCGTCACACTCCATAACATGCCAACTCCGGCCAAGGCTAGTGATTTTGGGTCCACAGTGGGTCCACGGCCAGACCCCCAGTCTAACTCCCAGTCCCGCAAATGGGCCCATATCGAGTGCCTTCCCGGTTTCGATCGAGATATCCAGTCCTTAGGCGGTAGCGACCCCCAGTCTCCTGTGTCGCTGTGACGCCCAAACACGGTGGGTCCACGATGCTCAACGACGTGATGATCAAGACTCTCCCCGTGCCGGCGTCGGGGGTCGCTCAGCATCCAGACGGCAAGATTCCGGGGTTCGGCGTACGGGTGACGTCGAGCGGTGTGAAGACGTTCTATTTGAAGTATCGGCATGGCGGGCAGTATGCGCGTCTGAACCTCGGCCGGTATCCGACGACGACGCTCGCCAAGGCCCGCGCGAAAGCGCACGCCGCGCTCGCCGGTCTTGCGGAAGGTCTCGATCCGCGTGGCGAGGAGCGGGCGCAGGCAGAGGATCTGTCGTTCGCCGCCATCCTCGATGCGTTCCTCGAAAACTACTGCCGGCATCACAACCGCGCGAGCACGGCCGCCGAAACCGAGCGGCTGCTGCGGGTCTATTTCCTGCCGGAGTGGAAGAACCGGCGCGTCACGGACATCGCCAAGGCCGACGTTGCCGCTGCGCTGCAGCCGATCATGAAGCGCAAAGCGCCGAGCGCTGCACGGCACGCCTTTGCCGCCATACGCAAACTCTTCAATTGGTGCGTCGAGCAGGGACTGGTCGAGGACAGCCCGTGCCGCACGATGAAGCCGCCCGTGAAAGCCGCGAGCCGTGACCGCGTGCTGACCGACGACGAGCTCGCTCTCGTGTGGCGGACGTCGATCGAACAGGGCGATACCTTTGGCATCATTGTCCGTCTTCTCGCCCTCACGGCGCAGCGCCGAGGAGAGGTCTGCGGCATGGCCTGGAACGAGCTCGATCTCGTGCAGGGCATCTGGACGATCCCGGGGAGCCGCACGAAGAACCACAGGGCGCACGCGCTGCCGCTAACGCCTGCCACGGTCGAAATCCTGAAGTTTTTGCCGCGGTTCGAGGACTCGCCGCTCGTGTTCCCTGCCCGCGGCAATCTCGAGCAGGCGTACACTGGTTATTCCAAGGGAAAGCGCATGCTCGACAAGGCGATCGACAAGAAGCGCCGTAGGAAGGCGGTCGCCGCCGGCGGGAAGCCGGAAGACGTCGCCGATATCGACTGGACGCTGCACGATCTGCGACGCACCGCGGCAACCGGCATGGCGAAGCTCGCTGTACCTCCGCACGTCATCGAGCGCATTCTCAATCACGCGACTGGTACCTTCGGGGGCGTTGCCGGCGTCTACAATCGTTTCCAGTACCTTCCCGAGATGCGCGAAGGTCTACAGCTCTGGGAGGCGCACCTGCTCAAGACCGTGGCGGCGGCGAGCGAGTTGGATCGTGTTGCTCCGGAGCTGGACGAGGAAGCGGAGCGCCGGCTCGCGGCTGCTGGGGGAAACAAACGCCTTGCCTCCAAGCGGGGCGGTCGCAAGAGCCGCACTCAGCCGGCCGGCGCATCACGTCGCGGCAGACCGAAAGTCTGAGGCGCGCGCAAGGCGTTCCATCGCCTGCATGCCCGGGCACGTCTGCAAACAACTCGTGATGCCAATGCTCAGCGGGGCATCTTGCTGTTACGCCACGATTGCTTGCTGCGCTCGCGGGTGTGGATGGCGCGGCCGAGCTTGCGCAGCAGGTCGGTGGGGTAAACTGCGCTCAACTGCGCGATGAGCTCGTTGGTCAGCTCGTGCTGTGGGGGAAGCTGCCCGGCGATCGGATCATCGGGGTGGCGAATGAGCCAGACGGAGAGGGCGCGGTAGAGATCAGGATCCAGGGTTGCCAAATCGCGGCGCTCGAGGCCGGCTCCCAGCCATTGGCCGTAAACCCGACGGATGAACGTCGGTGCGTTCTCACGACGAGTGAGGTCGCGTTGGCGCCATAGCTCGGGGGCTTCCTGCGGCAGGGACGCTGGATCCGATTTCGAGGAATTGGCCGAATACAATGCGATCTGTAGGGCCAGGCGAGAGAGGTCTTTGCGATTTAGTCCATATTGGGCTGAAGCAGCTTTAAAGGCCTCCGCCAATAGTTCTTTGGCAAGCGCGATTTTTTGTTCGTAGGTCAAGTCATCGGTTGTCACGCTGCGTTATTAGCAGAAAATCTTTTTGAATTGCAAATTTCGACAATTAAGTTGAGCTTGGCATCTTGATTTTGTCTTCGGAGTTCTTGCGACGCATGCGCGCATCGACGGCGTAGCCGAGCTTACGCAGCACATCTAGGGGGTACAACGCGCTCAGATGTGCCATCACCTCATCGAGATTCGCCCTCAGTGGAGGAAGCTGCGCAACGATCGGATCATCCGGGTGCCTTGATATCCAAACGGACAGCGCCTTGTAAAGGTCACGGTCGAGTTCAGCGAGATCGCTTCGCTTGAGCCCTCGGCCCAGCCACGGTGCATAGACGCGACGGATGAATAACGCTGCGTTCTCCCGGCGATTGAGATCGCGTTTACGCCATAGCTCGGGAGCTTCCGACGGGAGGGGCTGGCTTGGAGAATCTGGTTCCGTCTGCTGGGGCCTGGCTGAAGAATTGGCTGAAGAAAATGCGAGCTGCAGAGCCACGCGAGATACGTCGTTGCGATCTAGTCCATATTGTGCTGATGCGGTGATAAAAGATTGGGCCAGGAATTCTTTGGCAAGCGCAATCTTTTGTTTGTAGCTCAAATTATCGGTCGTCATGCCGGCATATTAGAGAAGCCAAAATTGATTTGCAAATTTTGAACTATTCATAGAAAGCCTTTTCTTCTAAGGCGGACGGCGGCATGCCAGGCACGTCTGCAAACCACTCATGTGATGGGCTCATCGGCGGGGTCTGGTCGTGTCGTTATGAACGACGGAGTCAGGCGGTTCTGCGGCTCGCATGGGTGGGTGGATCAAAGAAAACCCTCACGCGCCGCGATCCGCACCGCGGGCATTTGAGCCGCTCCGCGATCAGGGTCAGAGGCATGTCCCGGCCGCGGGTCCAGACGAGCGACGCCATGTCGAGCTCAGCCGATTCCACGCACTCCCGGATGGACTTCATGCCGTCGCGCTTACCCCAAGCGCAACGCACGCGGATGCGCCAGCCAGAATCCCAAGCCTCGCCGAGTGTCGATACCATCCAAGGGAGTCTAGCCGCTGTCGGCGCAGGGAACAATATAGGAACATCTGGCCATCCATAGGAACCCATCATCACTGAACGTGAGGCAATTGATGCGGCATTCGCCGTGCTCCGGATGCGCCAGCTGCGGATGTTCTCGAAGATATCGCGTTGGCGGCGGATCAGGCCGCTACCGGGGCCGCGGGCGGCAAGGTTATGGGAATGCCTACCAGCCGTTGGACGCTGTGCGCTGAGGGATGGCCGTGAGGGGTTTGCAGGGCCAATTCACCTTTGCGTGGCATAGCCGGTTCAGGTAACCTTCGCAAAGGTAGCATGCCCCGAATCCGTTCGCCTCTGCCGCGTGTTGTGCGGCGGGTCGTGTACGTTGCTCGACGAGTGGCGTTGCCCGATCGAAAGGACTGAAGTCATGGCACGCGCCGATCTCCTCGTGAACCTCGTCAAGGCTGGCATTTCCGGCGACACCCAGGGAGCACGTACCGTTGCCGAGGCGATCATCGCCGAGGAACGCGGGAAGCAGCACACAGTGCTGGCCGAGCGGCTCGATCAGGTGGTGCGCCATGGCATGCGCCAACGATCGCCCGGTCAAACGGCCGAGCGTCATCCGGCCAAGGATCTGCTTTACGACTTGGTGCCTGAGCGGCGCATCGAGGATCTGGTTCTGCCGAAGACGGTCGAGCGCGCGTGTCGGCAGCTGATCGCAGAGCAGCAGAAGGCCAGTCAATTGCGGTCGCAAGGCCTGTCGCCCCGGCATCGCGTGCTGTTGGTGGGACCGCCAGGAAACGGCAAGACATCGCTCGCCGAAAGTCTGGCCGAGGCCTTGGCCGTGCCATTTTTGGTGGTCAGATACGACGCCATCGTTGCAAGCTTCCTGGGTGAGACCGCCACCAGGCTGCGGCGTGTGTTCGAATATGCCCGCACTATTCCGTGCGTACTGTTTTTCGACGAGTTCGATGCGGTTGGCAAAGAGCGTGGGGACACCCATGAGACCGGTGAAATCAAGCGCGTTGTAGCTTCACTGCTCATGCAGATGGACGACCTGCCGTCGACTACGGTCGTCGTCGCCGCCTCCAACCATCCCGAGCTACTCGATCGCGCTACTTGGCGCCGCTTCCAGATCCGCGTGACGCTTCCGGCGCCGACGTCCTCGGCACTCGAAGCCTACTTCGCCCGCTTTCTCTCCTCGTTTTCTGCGCCGACCGGGATCAGTGCCCGGTCCCTCGTGAAGAAGATCGGTCTCATCAGCTATGCGGAGGCCGAGGAGTTTTGCCTCGATGTCCGCCGGCAGCTGGTGCTGGAGGGCGAGGCGGCGAGCGTGAAGAGTGTGATTGCGGATGTGGTTCCGGTCTGGCAGGAGCGCCTGCAGGCGATCGAAGGGCGCGGGTGATCACGACACCGCCTTTTTGAGTCGTCCCAATCATGACCGACCTTCCTTTCATTGCCCTTCCCGCCCCGACCAATGTCCCGCGCGCAGGTGGGGGCTCGGGGCCTCGTAGTCAGGTGCGGACGCCCGGACGGGTTCGCCAGGGGCAGCGGCTCGGTGGCCGTTTCACCCGCCTCTCGCAGCGATTGGCGACGCCGCAAGGCATGGCGGAACTGCGCAACGATCCGGGCAGCATTGCGCCGGAGCGAGCCGTCGTTTTCGACATTGCCGATCTGCCAGATGTCAAAAAAGTCTACCGCGCTTTCGAAAAGCTCGGCTTCGAGTTGATGGACGAGGAAGAGACCGCGGCGGTCGATGCAGATTTTCCGATGCAGCCGACGCCGGCGGGCCGGGATCGGTCTGACCGGCCGGCCGTACACCGGCTCTACTTCGCCATGCCGGGCGAGCAGCAGCTGCGCAGCCTCGTCGATTTGTGGGGCCGCTATCAGCGGGGGGAGGTGTTCGAGTACGGACTGACCGCCTGGCGTGATCTGTTCGACCATTTAGCCGACATTCGTCCGTGGGGGCCGGAGGATCGCTTCAGTGCGGAGACGCAGGCAGCGTTCGCTGAGGATATTGCCGCGTTTCCTGATGAGCCTCGCCGGATCGAGATCGAGCTGTGGTATCGGGTGAATGCGGCGGATCGGGCGCGCGTGGCGCGGTCCTTGCGGGAGCGAATAGCGGCCCTTGGCGGTCGGGTCATCGACGAGCGGGAGATCGCCGACATCCTCTACCACGCCCTGTTGGTCGAGCTGCCGGCGCGGGCGATGGCGACGCTGATGGCGGAGAAGGACCGGGGGCTGGCAGCTGTCGACGAGATCATGCTGCTCCTGCCGCAAACGCTGGCACCGATCGCCGTGCACGAGCTCGAGCCGGTTGCAGAACGAGCCGTGGGTGCGCCTCCTCAAGTCGAGGATCGGGCGCCGATCGTGGCGCTGATCGACGGGGTGCCACTCGCCGGCCATCGCGCGCTGACAGGCCGGCTGGTACTGGATGACCCAGACGATCATGAGTCCCGCTACGAGTCGCACCAACGCCAGCACGGCACGGAGATGGCCTCGATCATTCTGCATGGCGACGGCCGGGCGCCGAGTTCGCTGCCGCATCGTCTCTATGTGCGACCTGTACTGATCCCCTATGAGGTGCGTGACGGACGCTTCATCGAGCGGTTCACCGAGGACGTGCTTGCTGTTTACGTCGTCTACGAGGCGCTGCAGCGGATGCTGGTGGGTCAGGCGGGCCCGCCCGAAGTATCGGCATCGGCGCCCGGTGTGCGCATCCTCAACATCTCGCTCGGCGAACCCAAGCGTCGGTTTGCCGGGCTGGTCAGTCCGTGGGCCCGTCTTCTGGACCGGTTCGCCTTCGACTACCGCTTGCTGATCCTCGTCAGCGCCGGGAACATTGCCGATCGGCTGCCGGTGCCGGGCGTAGCCTCGACGAGGGCCTTCGAGGACATGGACTCGGAAGAACGCACGTCGCGAGTGCTTGCGGCGATATTGGCCGAGAAGTCTCGCCGAACGCTACTGTCGCCGGCCGAAGCCGTAAACGTGGTGACGGTCGGGGCGCGCCATCGCGATGCGGTTTTCGACGGCACGACGGGACCGATGAGCGTCGATCCCTACCACGTCGATACCCTGCCGAACGTGACCTCCGCTCTCGGCACAGGCGCGGCTCGGGCGCCCAAGCCCGAAATCCTGATGAACGGCGGCCGCGAGCTTCTCCGGTCTGGCATGCAGGATGATCGACTGTGCATCGAACCACCTGAGTTCGCGGGCCGATTTTTCGGCATCGAGGCCGCGACGGCCACAAGGGCCGGTGGCACGGAGAGCTATCGCAACGTGTTTGGCACGAGCCCTGCCACGGCGCTGGCGACGCATGAGGCTTTGCGACTGGAGCGTGCTCTTCGCGCCATGGAGGGCGTTGCGGTCGACGATGAGCAGATCGCCGTGGTGCTGAAGGCGCTGCTGGGACATGCGGCGGCATGGGATGCCGATGCCGGAGCTCTCATCGATGGCCTGGTGCGGGAGGCCGGCATCGGTTCGTGGCAGCATCGCAGGACCGAGCTCTCACGCCTGCTGGGGCTCGGCAGTTGCGACACCGCGCGAGTTCTGGCGGCAAGTGAGCAGCGCGCCATCATGTTGTTTTCCGGCGACATCACGCGTGATCGAACTGATCAGCACGATCTGCCGCTCCCGTCGACCTTGAGCGGCAAAGCCGAATGGCGGGCGCTGACTGCCACGCTTGCTTGGCTCACGCCGGTGAACTTTCGGCATCGGGGCTATCGCGCGGCGGCACTGGGTCTCGATCTAGTCGGCTTCGATGGTGGGACAGCGATTGGCGCTGAGGCCGAGAAGGCGCAGCCGGACGACAACTTGGTGGCCCGTGGCACACTGTTGCATCGACGCTGGTCTGGCGACGATCCTGCGGTCTTCTTTGCCGACCAGGGGGTGCGTCTCGAGGTGAGCTGCGCCTCGCCGACGGGTGCGCTCGAAGTTGCGGTACCGTATGCGCTTGCCGTGACGATCGAGGTTGGCGCCGCTTCAGTCATCGATGTTTATTCGGAAATCAAGGCGCGCATCGGATTGCCGATCCGGCTGCGAGCGCAGTGAATGCTTTGAGAAGCATCCTCTTGCTCCGAGTCGGGTCTTCTCAAGCCAATGCGCGGCTGCGGTAGGCTGCAATGGCCGGGTAATCCAGATCCAACAGGGGCAATTCGATGGTCTTGCCGAAGAGGGCAAAGCTCCTGTCTGTCCAACCTCGGACGGCGAGATGGCGAAGATCTTCCAGCTCTGCGGTAACGGCTGCGTCCAGCTTAGCAAAAGAAAATTCGCCGTCGGTGAGGATCCGCTTGAGCGCGGCGCGCAGCAGTACTGGGTTGAGCGGCGTATGCCCGGAAATACGGCTCCACGCCTTCTCAGTGCCGAGACAGGTTCGCACCAGTACGGCGCCAGTCCACGCCACGCTTTTGGGTGGCACCCTCGGGTCGATAGAAGCCGCTTTGCACTTGTCCTCGTCACTCAGCGCCTTGAAACGGCGAAGCTGTTCTGCAGCTTCAAGCGTTCGGGCTTCGATCTGAGCAATCATCCGGGCGCCCTGAGGTGGCACCGCAGCCTTCGCCTCTACGTGAACCGCGGTGTTGGATGCTGCGTGATAGGCCAGTAGGTCGATCTCACCGTGGTGCCACTCAACATTCCGCCTGATTTCGACGCCGGGTAACGCCGAGAAGCATTGCGCCGCGTCGGCCAGCAAAGCCGGTTCGAGGTGACGGGAGACAATCTGGTCGAACTTGGAAGGGTCCGTTTGCCGCAGCGCGTAGAGGAGGTTTCTTTCGGGCATCATGCGTTTCACGCCGTGTGGCGAGAACAGCAGGGCATCCCCGAGGATCAAGAACGGAGGAAAGAACCCTTCTCCCCCGCCCGACGCGGCCGTGTTGTCCGGATTGAGCGTAAAGTGAGTGACGATCCGATCAGCAATGTCGGGATCGACCCCGGCAATCCCGGCAGCCAATCCAACAATGTGGTTGCGGTTCAGCAGCGGCGCCGCCCATTCTCGAACTTCTCGTTCAAGAGCTTGCCGGCGAGGACGCGTAAATGCGGAGAGAGCCAGGTGCTCCGCAGCGTCCGCCATGCCGAGACAGAAATCCGCATAGGCCATCAGCGCCGCGCGCACCTGCACGAAGTCGCCCCGTGAAAAACCGAAGCTCTCTCTGAACCCCTCGGCGCTGAGCAACTCCAGCTCAAAGACATTTGCAAGGTAGTGATTATAGGCACCCTGCAAGACCGTGACCAGGTCGTCCCCTGGAACTGTCGGCCATGTTTTGACGATGCGCTTGCAGGCGTCGATAGGGTGCGGTGGCGGAGCGAGATCACGAGCAAGCACGAGCTCAGACAGCAGGACGTCGGTCTCCTCATGGGTGGCGAACTGCTGATGGGGATGTTTCAAGCTAAAACCGGCAGGACCGTGTTCGACAGTGAAGAAGCCTCGCCGGGCGAGGGGCATGACCTCGCAGAAATGCGCGTAGCCCAATAGATCTTTGACATCGTCTTGCAGGCTCGCATCAAACACGCTCAGCGCATCATCGACGTCGGCGCCGATCTGTCGTGATCCCTGCACCAGAAAATTCATCACGTAGGACATGCGCGAGATGATCGCTGTCCCGACATCCTCGTTTCGCTGGCTCTTCCGTCGGCGAAATCGCTCGCCGACGTACTGGCTGTCCGCCGACAGATAGAGCAGAGATAAGAGGCTGCGAATGGGCAGCTGCCAGAGAGGCAGCTTGGCCATGGCAGCGTCGGCGTGTCGTTCGAAAACTTCCAGGTCTTGCAGCGCGCCGACCATTCGAGGACTCATCTTGGTGAGGGATAGATCCAAGGTACTTCACGCCACTGAACGATCAAGGCGGATTGGGCTTCGTCAGCCACTTCGCGGACATCGAGTTCGGTAGCGACGGCGTGCGCGGTACAGACGGTGTGGCATTGCCTGATGGATGTTCGCTATCACGCGTGCCGCCTGAGGCAGCTCAAGAGAACTTGCTGATCTTTCGAGGGCCAGATCGACAGGCCTCCGCTACATCTCCCTCCCGAAGTCGCGGCCTTTGTTCTTTTTGCGCCACGCTTCCATCTCGCGCCGGATGTCCTCCGCGCGGTCCTCGAATTGCTCCGGCTCGTGCTGCTTGAAGGCGGGCTTGGGGGGAGGCTGCCAGCCCTCGTCGATCAGGCTGTCCCGCGCGTCCTTGAAGGTCACCTTCCGGGTCTCCTTGAACTGATCGAGGCGTTGGGCCTGACGCTCGTCGCTCTGGCGGGAGAGCAAGGCGTTGTGCTTTACGGCATAGCCATCGAGGATCTTGCCGATGTGCCCATGCGCTTCGACCTTCTGGATCTGGGCGAGCGCGGTGCGCTCGCGCTGATGGGCGGCGTCGAGCAGGTCGAGCAACCGGCCCGGCTTGGCAATCGCCCGGTGCATCTCACGTTTGGTGAGCGGCTTGCCGTGGCCGAGACGATGCCGGTGCATGAACACGAACACGGCGCGCTCGAGCGGCGTCGCGCGCCCGATGAACTTCGATTCTTCGCCCTGCGCTTTGTAGAGCTCGCGCCAGTGCGGACGGAATTTCTTGCTCACATAGGCCTGAGCCTGCCCGACCGCGCCTTTGGTGGACTGCCAGAGCTCCTGGCGTTCCTCGCGGTGCCGCTGCCAGGCCGTGTTGCGATCGATCTTGTGGAAGACCTCGTGCTCGGCGCGCATACGCTGCATGCGGTCGAGAATGGCCTGACGATCGATCCACTGCTTGCGTGTCGGGGAGCGATACTTGACGCGCGGAACGCCGTCTTCGGGGCGCCCGCGCACACGGGCCAGCATGAAGATGGGCTTGCGCTTGTGGCGGTCGGGGTACTTGGCGCGATAACGCTCGGGTGTCATCGGCTTGCGGAGTAAGGGCACGCCCGTCGACGGGGAGGAAGCGTGGCGCGCCCGCGCCAGAACCGAGGACGGCGACACATATCCCTTGCGTCGATGCGCCCATCCGCGAACGGCAGGTGTGCCGCCGGAAGCGTCGTTCTCCGGACCGTTGCCAAGAAGGCCGTCGGGGCCATGCAGGCGGATGGTTCGCTTGCGCACCCATCGCTCGCGCTGACGCCGGGATTCCTCACGGGCCGCGCGCTCTGCGGCCTCGCGCTCCTTGCCCGCCGTCAACGGCGGCTTTTCACGCCCGTTCGACGCCGCGTCCATCAGCAGCGCGCTTGCGCCGCGGGCGCGGGCTTCCTTCGCGCGCTCGGCATTGTTGGTGATGCGCTGCTCGCACTGGATGCCGTGCTCGCGCTCGTAGGCCTCCGCCCATCGCGACAGGGCGAGCTTCGAGAGCGACAGGGCGGCGGTCCTCCCGGTCTGCGGGTGCACGGTGTTGACGACGATGTGCACGTGCGCGTGCTTCGTGTCGCTGTGGGCGGCGATCAGGGCCTCGTGCTCGGAGAGCCCGAGCGCGGCGAGGCTCGTCAGCGCGGCCTTGCGCATGGTGTCCGGGTCGGGCTTCTCGTCAGGCGCCCAGGAGAGCGTGTAGTGCAGGACGGGGTTGGTGTTCTTGCGGCCGGTACGTTTGACGTTGGACGCGGCCTTGAGCGCGTCCTGCGCCCAGTACGTCTCCGTCATCTCGTGCCAGGCCCACGCGGCGTCCTGCGTGGTCAGGTTGACGGTCATCGTCCAGGCAACGCGATCATGGGTGTTCGCCTGGCCGACGTCGTGAAGCACGTACGAACAGGCTCCATGGAAACTTTGGCCGCGGGGATTGAGCTTCGGGATCATGCGCGGGGCTCGTCGTCTGCGGTGCACGGGCCTGCGGCGGCGCGGCCTCGGGCTTTGGCGATGGGGACGGCGGTTCGGGCGTCTGTCGCGGACGGGCCGGGATCAGCGGGGCCGCCGCTGCCGGCGCGGGCGGGCGCCCGCTCTCGCTCCAATGCGCGCTCAGCCGTTCGAGCTCGGCACTGAGCGGGGCGGTTTCCGCTGTGCCGCTGCCGTCCTCTTTCGGGCGCAGCGAGAGCTCCTCGATCACTTCGCGGGCAGCGGCGGCGACACGCCGGCGCAGCATCTCCTCGCGGCAGAGCGCAGCGAGGATGTCGGTGAGCACGGTGCGGAACGCAGCCGGGTCGACGGGCAGGTCGGAGTTCCGCGCGTGCGCCATCTGGTTGAGGTTGTTGCCGATGCGCTTGAGCTCATTGACGAGCGGTACGGAGAGCTCGTCCGTCACGGTGCGGGTGATCTTGAGCGGTCGGTTCTCGATCAGATGCTCGATATAGGCCGATCGCGTGAGGCCCAGCCGCTCGGCATGCTCGGTTACGATGGCGAACGTGTCCGCACGCAGCCGTGCCGACACCGTGTGCGTGAGGTGGGTTCGCTCGTGTTTACGTTTACGGCCCATTGCAGCGCCTCATGACTCTGCAGCATCCCGGGCCGCGGATGCGGCCCGGCGGGATGGGGTCCGGGGAAGGTCGTATACCTTTCCCGGCGAGCATGGGATTTGTTTACGTAAACAAA
>RFSW01000151.1 GCA_009923755.1 Betaproteobacteria bacterium
GTGTGAAAGACCCTCAGGATCTCGACGGTCTGACCCCTGACCCGATAAGGCACCAGATAGCGGGTCTTCGGCACCACGAGCTCGCGCGTGCCCACCACCCGGCCGGGGCGGCCGAGGGCAGGTTGCACGGCGAGAAGGCGTACCGTAGTCAGGATCCGCTGCACGACCAGCCGCGCCGCGGCCGGGTCCTCCTGGGCGATGTAGGCGGCCTCCGCGTCGAGATTCTCGAGGGCCTTGCGCAACCACCTAAGTCGCATCCGCGCCCCATTTGCGCGCCACCGCGTCGACCTCTTCCGGATCGGCAAAGTCTCCCGAATCGGCCTCCTGCAGCGCGGCGAGGGTCTCTGCGACCTGCCACTCGTTGGCTTCCAGGTACTCGCGGATGGCCTCGGCGGCGAGGAAAGAGCGGCTTCTCTGCGTCGACTCGGCGAGCGCCTCAAGCCGCGCCTTGACGTCTTCTTCCAGCCGGATGGTCATGGTGGTGGACATGGCGTCACCCTCGTGTGCGGATGTACACATCTTGGCACAGGGTGTGTCGGGAGGGATGTCGGGCATGCCTCGAGCGGTTGTGATTGGTGCCACATCATTGGGTGGCAGCCACGACATGTCATCGGGCAGATGGCCGATGCGCGCCGGGCTCGTTTCGCCCGAGCATTGGGTATCCGCGCCCCCCACCGCTGGCGATGTGGACTTTTTCGTCTGTACAATTTGCTATTGGGTTCGACGCCGCCAAGAGCAGGCGGAACGAGCAAGAACGGGGCTTGCCTTTTCAGCGAGTCGCCGGATTCGATTTTGGGTCCGCCCTGTTCAGGGTGGATGAGCGCAAGGACTACGGCGAACCCCGCGTCGTGGCCCTCGGGTTGATGGACGGTCGGGTGCACGCGATCTGCTTCACCTTCATCGAGGGCGGCATCCGCGTCATCAGTCTGCGCAAGGCCAACAAGAGGGAGGTTTACCGTCATGACCAATCGACTGCCGCTCACCGACGCTGAGGGCGAGGTCCGTGAACTTACGGAGGCTGACCTCGCCCTCTTCCGCCCCGCCAAGGAGGTGCTACCTCCGCATGTCTACGAGGGCCTGATCGAGCTGAACCGGCGCGCGGGCGTCCGCGGCCCGCAGAAGGCGCCGACCAAGACGCGCGTATCGATCCGGCTCTCGCCCGAGGTGGTCTCGGCCTTCAAGGCCGGCGGTCGCGGCTGGCAGTCGCGCATCGATGCCGCGCTCAAGGAGTGGCTGACGACCCACCCCTGAGGCATCGGGCGGATGGCCGATGCGCCGATTTACCCACAGGCTCACAATCCTTGCCAACCTTTGCCAAGGTGGCTAGCCTATGGATGTGCCGACCATGAACATCTCCCTGCCGGAATCGCTCAAGGCGTTCGTCGAAGAGCAAGTCGCCTCGCGCGGCTATGCCTCGGCCAGCGAGTATTTCCGCGACTTGGTTCGGCGCGAACGCGACGTCCAACATCTGCGCGGACTCATTGACGAAGGGGCGTTGTCTGGAACCGGGCCCGTGGTCGGACCCGATTACTGGCAAGAACTTGACCGACTGATCGCCAGCCATAGCCGTCCGGAATGACTAACCCTGCAGTCCGGCTCAGCCGGGCCGCAGAGGAGGATGTCCGAGCGGCGGTCGAGCATTACCTTGAGGAAGGTGGGATTGCCACAGCCCAGGCGTTTCGGGAGGCGCTCGAGAAAGCTTTTTTGATTCTGGGGAGGTTTCCCTTAGCTGGCTCCCTTCGACTGGGTCAGGCCATTTCGAGGCCCGGGATCAGGGCCCTCACTATGCCGTCTTTCCCCTACCTCCTTATCTATCAGAAGGCGAGCGACGAGGTCTTTGTCCTGCGGCTACTACACGCTAGCAGAGACATCCCCGCACACCTCCAATAAACAAGAACCCCGCCTCAGCGGGGTCCATCTTGCGTGACTGCCGCAGCAGCCTTACGCTGGCTTCCCGCCCAACAGCGCCTGCAACTCACCCGACTGGTACATCTCGCGCATGATGTCCGCGCCGCCGATGAACTCGCCGTTCACATAGAGCTGCGGGATGGTCGGCCAGTTGGCGTAGTCCTTGATGCCCTGGCGGATGTCCTCGTCCTCGAGCACGTTCACGGCGGTCAGATTGTCCACGCCGCAGGCCTTGAGGATCTGCACCGCGGTGCCGCTAAAGCCGCACATCGGGAAGTTGGGCGTGCCCTTCATGTACAGCACCACCGGGTTGCCCTTTACCGTGGCGTCGATCTTGTCGTGTGCCGACATCTTCAGTACTCCAATAGTCGA
>RFSW01000152.1 GCA_009923755.1 Betaproteobacteria bacterium
TCTGCACATCCACCTCATCCCGCGCTATCAGGGCGACCAGCCCGACCCGCGTGGCGGCGTGCGCTGGATCTTTCCGGACAAGGCGGATTACTGGAGCGGAAGATGAGACCACCGCCCTCGCCGGAGGCGCAGCTGCAGTGGCTCAACAAGCTGCAGCGTCTGTTCAGCGAAGGCGAGTTCACGGCCACCTACAAGTTCGCCCTGCTCATGGCCCTGGCCGACCTCGCCGTCGAAAAGGGCACTGATGACGGCGAACCACTAGCGCTGACCTTTCGCGAGATCGCCGTCAAGTTCATCGAGTTGTATTGGCAGCAGACGGCCCCCTATGCCCGGACCTTGCCGTCGCCCGCTCTCTTGGCCGCGGACAGCGCAACGGACCAAGCGCTCTACCAGAGCAACGGCCGCCAGGCCGCGGTGGTCTCGTCGATCAGCGCTTTCCGCCGTCAACACATCGGACTCGGCCCCGCAGCCATAGCGCGAGATGTCGACGCACCGTGCCGAAAACTCAGTCGACCACTTCGTGCCCTTCTCGCTCTACCCGCGCGACCTGATGCACAACTTCGTTCTCGCCCACCAGAGCTGTAACCGCAGCAAGTCGGACACGCTCGCGGCGCTGCCGCATCTGGAACGTTGGCGCGAATTCATCGACCACCACGATGACGACCTGCGGGAGATCGGCGCTACCGTCGGTCGGCCAGTAGATCTCGGTGGAAGTCTGGCCGTGGCGCGTTGGGGCTATAGCAATGGCTTGAACGGTGGCGCGCAGGCGTGGCTGCGCTCGAAACAGTACCGCCCGGTCACGAGTGAGTACCTCGCGTTGCTCTGACAACTGCTTCTCTGAACAGAGAAGTCGGACGGCGCGTTCAAGATCGGCCGGGCAAGGTTTCGCTAGCAGGCTCGAAGCAAGCGCGACTTCAACCGCTTCGCCGTTGGCTCATCGACAAGCGCCTGCTGCCTGGACAGGTTGATCTGCATCGCCGTTCGCGCCACATCCAGCACAGCAGGGACGTGCTGCGGCCGGCGCGCACCGACGAACTCCAGCACCTCCGCGAGATGCCAGATTGAGGCGCTACCGCCGTGCACCGGTGTGGGAAAGCGGTCGATATGCCGCAGCATCATCTGGCGCAGGTTCTGGCGAGACTGTCCGAGCAGGTTCGCGACCTCGGTCAGTCCGACGTAGTCCGGGCCGGCCTCGACCAACAACGCATCAGGAATTGCCGCCAGCACCTGGTCAATGGCGCTCATGACGGCGCTCTCGGCATCGTCCGCCTCGCGCACGAAGTCCAGGCCCAAGTAGCCAGGCAACCCTAGGCCGACCAGCGCATCGGTGCAGCCCATCTCGCCGAGTCTCTCGACCAACGCGTCCGGACCCGGCGCATCAATGGGGAGTCGGAATCGCAGGCTGAATTCGTATTCCACGATCAATCGTCCTCTATGGGCGGGCGACGGTGCAGACAGTTGTTGGACCCGGTCCAACTGCCGGGCAAAAGCCTCCGGGTTGCGTGGCGTGCTCCAGATGCAGGTGATGCAATGCAGACCGCAACGACAACCGTCGTCGTTCCAAGGGCAGAACATCCGTCCCCACGCGTGGGAACCGCCAATGACGATGCGCCAACCGCTGGCTTCGGCCCGTGAAATGGCGGCCTCGACGTCTTTATGCGGGTGCTTGGCTCTGGGCAAACCTCGGCTCCAAGGATGCAGCCCGGAGACATGATTGTCAACTGACAACAATTTGGCGAGCCCGGGCGGTGATCCGAGTCTCGGCCGGATTCGGCTTAGGCGGAATCGGGCAAACGGCCGATCCATTCTTAGGCCGTTAAAGATGGAGTTGACGATGTGGCAACGCAGGGACCACCCTTTAGCGCATGCGCCCTTTGCTCATTGCCCTCACCTGCCTCGCACTGCTCGCCACCGCCCCCGCCCGCGCCGACAACGCCGCCGACGAGCGCGCGGTCGAGACCATCATCCGCGAGCAGATCGCCGCCTTCGGTAATGACGACGGCGAACGCGCCTTCTCCTACGCCGCGCCGGACATCCGCAAGCGCTATGGCGACGCCACCGGCTTCATGGCGATGGTGCGCAAGTCCTACGCCGCCGTATACCGGCCCAAGTCGCTCAACTTCCTGCCGCCGTCTTGGCCTGCCGGCCAGCAAGAGGGCATCGTGCTGCAGGCGGTCGAGCTCACTGATTCATCCGGCGGCTTCTGGGTGGCGA
>RFSW01000153.1 GCA_009923755.1 Betaproteobacteria bacterium
GGCTGCATGCGCAGCTTCTTCTCCATGTGGATCGGCGAGGTGGCGATGAACGTGTGGATGCGCTTGCGCGGCGCCGGTGCCACCGCGTCTCCGGCGGCCTGGATGTCGCGCTCGGTGGCGCGCGCCAGCGAGCAGACAGTGGATTCTTTGACCACCTCGGCCACCGCGCGGATGGCCTCGGCGTCGCCGGGGCTGGCAGCCGCAAAGCCGGCCTCGATGACATCGACGCCAAGTTTTTCCAGCTGGCGGGCGATGCGCACCTTCTCGTCGCGGGTCATGGCCGCCCCCGGGCTCTGTTCGCCGTCGCGGAGGGTGGTGTCAAAGATGTACAAACGGTCAGTCATGTTCTGCTCTCTGGGCGGTGAAGGGTCCTTGAGCGGACCTCAAAAAAACAAAAACCCGCGGGACTCTGGCCAGCGGGTTGAATGCTACTTGAAACAGGGTTCGGAACGCCGTTCAGGCCGCGGCTCAGCTTCTTTCGGCAGTTCTGTCGACAGGCCAGCGCCGCAGAATCCAGGGGGTAAGGAACCCCGATAGGACATAAAGGCTGAATAGCGCAAAGAGGACCATGGGCGGGTAGTACGACACCAGAAGCAGGCCCAGCACAGCGAGCGGCAAGACCATGAATGGCACATTGAACCGCAAGTGCACCACCTTGAAGCTGTAGTAGCGCAAATTGCTGACCATCAGAACACCTGCCGACAAGGTCACTGTCCACGCCAGCCAGCGGACATCCGGCCCCGGCATCTGAAAGTAATCGTCGACCAACCAGAGCAGTCCCACCACCAGCGCCGCCGCTGCCGGACTCGGCAGGCCGACAAAGAAGCGCTTGTCGGTGGTGGCGATCTGCGTGTTGAAACGAGCCAATCGCAACGCGGCACCCGCGCAGTAGATAAAGGCTGCCACCCAGCCGAGCTTGCCCATGGTCTTGAGGGACCAGACATACATCACCAGCGCTGGTGCCACGCCAAAGCTGACCATGTCGGACAGGCTGTCGTACTCCGCGCCGAAGGCGCTCTGGGTGTGCGTGAGGCGGGCGACACGGCCATCCAATCCGTCAAGCACCATGGCGACAAAGATCGCCACCGCAGCCGCCTCATAGCGCCCGTTCATCGCCTGAACGATGCTGTAAAAACCTGCGAAGAGTGCGCCGGTGGTCAGCAGGTTGGGAAGCAGGAAGATGCTCCGGCCGAACGGACGCCGTGGGTCGTTGCTGCGACGCCCTTGCCACTTCATACGTGTGCAGGCCGGTTCACCGCGACGAGAATTCCGCGAGCACGGTCTCGGTGGCGCTCACCTTCTGGCCGATCACCACGCGCGGCACGGCATCGGCCGGCAAATAGACATCGACCCGCGAACCGAACCGGATAAAGCCATAGCGCTCGCCAGCCACGACGGCCTGGCCCGGCTTGACGTAACAGAGGATGCGGCGGGCAACCAGCCCAGCCACTTGCACCAGGGTCACCGCGCCCTGCGGCGTGTCGAGTACCACAGCGTTGCGCTCGTTCTCCAGCGACGCCTTGTCGAGGTCAGCGTTGACGAAACTGCCCGGGAAATACTCGACCCGACGCACCGTGCCAGCGACGCTGACGCGATTGGAGTGGACGTTGAACACGTTCATGAAGACGCTGATCAGCAACGCCGGACGGTCGGCGTGGGGGTCCTTGGTCTGCACCACCTTGACGATGCGCCCGTCAGCCGGCGAAAGCACAAGACCCTCGCCCGCAGGCGCCTGACGCGGGGGGTCGCGGAAGAACTGCAGGACAAACAGCGCGATCAGCCAGAAAACGACCGAGGCGGCCAAACCCCAAGTGGCCCAGACCACCGCTGCCAACAGGAAGCTGCCACCGACATAAGGCCAGCCCTCACGGGCGATGATGGGGTGCGGCCAAGGGATCGGAGTCATGCGCCCGTGTCCATGCGAGTTGGCGAAGCCGTCGCACGCTGCAGCACGAGGCCGCGGCGGCGACAGACGGCGCTCAGTTCTTCGACTGGTCGACCAGCTTGTTCTTGGCGATCCAAGGCATCATTGCGCGCAGCTGGCCACCAACCTGCTCGATCGGATGCTCGGCATTCAAACGGCGACGCGCAGTCATCTCGGGGTAGTTGGTGCGGCCCTCGAGGATGAAACGCTTGGCGTACTCGCCGTTCTGGATATTCTCGAGCGCCTCAGCCATGGC
>RFSW01000154.1 GCA_009923755.1 Betaproteobacteria bacterium
ATGGGCAGCAGCAGCGCCCAGGCACTCTCGGGGGTCATCAGCGGTGCTGGCAGCGTGACCAAGGCAGGGTCGGGCACCACCACGCTGACTGCCGCCAATACCTACGGCGGCGGCACCATGGTCGGCGCCGGCACGCTCAAACTGGGCAACGCGGCGGCGGTGAGCACCGGCGCCGTCTCCGTCGCCGATGGCGGCACGCTCGACCTCAACGGCCTGATAGTGAGCACCGCCAATGCGCTCACGCTGCGCGGCATCGGTGTCAGTGGCGCCGGCGCACTCGCCAACAGCAGCGCCACGGCAGCCAGTTGGGCTGGCGCCATCACCCTCGCTGCAGACACCACCATCAAGAACACCGGTGCCCTGACGCTCAGCGGCGCCATCGACGGCGGGTTCGGGCTCGCCCTCGCCAACACCGGCGCGCTGACGCTTGGCAGCGCAGTGGGCGGCAACTCGCCGCTGGCCAGCCTCGCCGTATCCGGCAACCTGACGGTCGGTGGCAACGTCACGACGCTCGGTGCCCAGATCTACCAAGGCACCGTCAATGCGAATGGCGCGGTGACATTCACCACATCGAGCACTGGCGCCACGGTCGCCAACATCCTCGCAAGCGGATTACGCCCAACCAGCGGTGTGCTCAGCTACGCCACCTCGGGCGGCACATCGCCGAGCACCACTGAGTCGGTGCTGCAGGCCTTCGATGCCAACACCGCCACCAAATACCTCAACCAGGCCGGCATCGGCTCCGACGCGCTGATCGATGCCGGTGTCGCGCGCGTGGTCACCGGCCTCAATCTCACCCGCGCCGATATCCCGACGGCAGCCACGGACATCCCCAAACGCTCCCCGGTGAGCTACTTGCTATACGGCTCCAATACGCCGTTCACCGTCTCCGGAACCAACGGCAACAACCCCGCCGGCACATGGCACACCGGGTCGCAGGTGCTCGTCGCGAGCGGGAGCCTCGGCACCGCGCCGCTCGACAACAGCACCGTGCAACTCTCGTCAACCTTCAGCAACGCCAACGCCTACCGCTATTACCGCCTGGTCTTTGACCAACTCAGCGGCACCGGCGGTTGCGGCGCCAACAGTTGCATGGCTGTGGCCGAGATCGGCCTCGCGGGCCTGTCGTCGGACATCGTGTTCGCCGGCAATCTGACCGGTAACTCCGCGGTCAGCATCCAGTCGGCCGGCGCCTTGACCGCTGCCGCCATCCAGGCCGGCGGCGTCCTCAACATCAGCAATGCCTCGGCCGGCAGCATCAGCGGCGTCATCAGCCAGGCCAGTGGTACCACGGCCAGCCTGGCCAAATCCGGCGCCGGTACGCTGACCCTCGCAGGCGCCAACACCTACAGCGGCAGCACGACCATCAGCGCAGGCAGCCTCGCCATCTCCAGCGCCGGCAACCTCGGCGCGACCCCGGCCACGGCCACTTCCGGTTCGCTGGTGCTGGACGGCGGCACTTTGCAAGCCACGCTCGGCGCCACCGGCACCACCAACTCCATCGCCCTGGTCGCCAATCGCGGCATCAGCATCGGTGCGAGTGGGGGCACCGTCCTCACCGACAGCGGCGTCGAGCTCTCATCAGCCGGCGCAATCGCCGCCAGCGGCGACCTGACCAAGAGCGGTGCCGGCAAGCTCACCCTGTCCGGCAACTACGCGTTCGCCACAGCCAACGGTGGCCCGAGTTTCAGCACCACCACCGTCAATGCCGGCTCGCTGGTGCTGCAAAACGACTCGCCAGTGGTGGGCGGGTCAACATCGGGTTTCTATCGGTTTACCGGTGCCGGCAACCTGACCATCGAGCCGCTCGGCACCAGTTTCTCAGGCGACAACGCCCAGGGCGCCTTGCGCCTCTCAGACATTGCGCCGGCCATAGACGGCCTCGGCAGCTTCACGCTCGGCAAGGCCAGCAATACGCGCGACATCCTGATCGACACGCGTGTCACCGCCGCCAGTCAGGCGTATTACGGCGGCAACGTCACGGTGAACATCCCGGCGATCACAGTCAATAACGCGACCACGCCCGGCACGATAGATGTCACGGCAGGCAACAAGCTCACGCTGCGTGCCCGCGGGTCGCTGAGCATCAACAACGCGATCAACGTTTC
>RFSW01000155.1 GCA_009923755.1 Betaproteobacteria bacterium
GGCGCATTGGTCGACATCGCGGGAGCCCGAATCAACGCTGGCGCGCCGCGTGGAATCGGGGGCCTTTGGCTGATAGACCCTTACGACTACACGATCAACAGTGCTGCAGCCGGGATAATCTCGGGAAGCCTCAATAACGGCACGTCAGTCACAGTCACGACGTCCGTTCAAGACACCACGCTCGGTGCCTCGGCAGCTGATACCGTCCCTGGTGGCTCCGGCAGTGGGGACATCACCGTCACCGCAGACATCGCCAAGTCCGCTGGCGCAGCCGCCACACTCACGCTCACAGCGGCCAACAAGATCGATATCACCGCGAACATTGGCAACACCGGAGCCAATCTGCTCTCGCTCGTGCTCGACACCGGCGGCGCCAGCAGCACCGCCGCCAGCGGAACAGTCAGCGGCACCCTAAGTGGCAATCTCGCCCTGACTAAGCAGGGCGCTGGCCGCACTACCCTCTCAGGCGTCAACACCTACTCCGGCGGAACCACGCTGCAGGGCGGCAACCTCAATCTTGGCTCGGCCAACGCCATAGGCACGACAGGAACCATCACGTTCGCCGGCGGCACACTCGTTTACTCGCTCAGTAACCAGACCGACTACTCGGCCCGCTTCAGTACCGCCGCATCACAGGCCTACCGCATCGACACCAACGAGCAGGACATCACCCTAGCCAACGCACTGATCAGCTCTGGTGGCTCTTTCACCAAATTCGGCTCCGGCACCCTCACCCTCACCGGCAACAACTCCTACTCCGGCGGAACCACCATCTCGGCGGGTAGAGTTGTGGTCGGCCACGACAACGCCCTCGGCTCCGGCAGCGTGACCTTTGCAGATGGCACCAAACTGCGCGCCGTCACAGACCCGACAAAAGTCATTGGCAACAACATCACGCTTAACGGCAGAACAACTGTCGAGGTTCCTTTCGGAGGCGCAACTGACATTGAGTTAGCCGGCGTCATCTCGGGGTCTGGCAGCCTGGGTGTGGCGAGCGATGTCAGCGGAAGAGGCCTGACGCTCTCAGGCAACAACACCTTCACCGGCGGCGTCGAAATCTTCGCCGACAGTGGCAGCAGCCCCAATCTCCGAGTCGAGCATTCGAATGCCTTGGGCACCGGCACCCTTACGGTCACTGGCACACCGCAAACAGGTTCAGATCAACTTATCGCTTCTGCAAACAACCTGAATCTGGCCAACGCCGTGAGTTTGGGCAGCGGGTCTTCGTTCGGCATCAACACTGGCGGCAATGTCCTGACCTTGTCGGGTGTGATGTCCGGAACCGGCGCTTTGCGCAAAAACGGGACCGGCCCACTGACGCTGTCAGGCGCCAATACCTACACCGGAAGTACAGCGATCTCGGCTGGCACTCTGGTCATCGAGAACGACCAGCCGCTGGCCAGCGGACAGTTCAGTGGCGCCGGCAGTCTGGTCATCCAGTCGGCCAGCAACAGCTTCAGCAGCGCTTTCAGCACATCCGGCCTGTCTTTTGGCAGCGACCTCGGCAGCCTGACGATCGGCAAAACAACCAACACCGCCAACGTTACGCTGGGCAGCATCGGCATTGCCGGGCCGATCACGGCGCGTGGCGGCACGGTGACCGTCGGTGACGCGCTCTCCATCACTGGCAGCGCCGGCATCAGCCTTACCGGCTCCACGGCCATCGACCTGCTAAGCGCTGGCTCGATCACCGCTGGCACCGGCAACGTCACCCTCGCCTCGCCGCTGGTTTACGTCCGCAGCGGCTCGGGCAGCGTAATCCAGACCGGTGGTAACGTGAGCGTCAGCACCTCCGTCACCGGCAACCTGAACAACGACCACCTCAAGTTCGCCAATCGCGCGGTGGACGCCACCGACATCGACATCCTCAACACCCAAGGCAACAATTTCCTGCTGGGGCTAAAATTTGACGACACCGCGGGCCTGTTTATCGCGGACATCCGCAACCTCAACGCCAACGGCACTCTCACACTCGGCTCCACCGTCGACAACGGCTCCCAGATTTGCGGCTTCCACTGCCGCCTGACCGCAGTCTC
>RFSW01000156.1 GCA_009923755.1 Betaproteobacteria bacterium
GACCGCCGATCGGCGGTCTTTTTGATGGCGACTGTCGGTGTCTCGGTCGAGCCGCTCAATGGGGCGTGCCCTCGGCTCGCGGGGGGTTGTAGCGTGCATGGTGTTTCGCAAACAGAGCGGCCAACTCGCCGCTTGCGATCAGCTCTCCGATCGCCTTGCCGACCGCATCCATCAGCTTGGGCTTGTCGGCCTTGACCGCGACGCCCGGCTGCCAGAAGGTCTGCACCGGGCCGGTCATCTCGATGGCGCTCACCGGGTAACCGTCCTTGTCCGCGCCGATCAGGCCCTCGAGTTCGGTGCGCGGCCCCATCACGGCGCTGATCTCACCTTTGCGCAGGGCCTCGATGGCCAGCGTGTGATTGCGGTAGTGCTTGATGTGGTTCTGCATGCGCCCCGCGTACAGCGCCATCAGGAAGGCATCCGAGCCGCTCGCCACTTCAACGCCGATGTCGTGGTTTTGAAAGAAAGGTTCGAGGTTCTCAAGCTTGGGGATGCGCTTGACATCACGCGCCACCATGAGGTTCTCGGCGTAATACGGCGCGAACAACTTGACCTGCTTTACACGCTCGTTGAACACCGGATCGACCGGCATGTGCAGCATAAGATCAGCGATCTCGTTGCCCATGTAGTGACCCTTCCAGATGTAATTGCGCAGGTCGTCCTCGACATTCTCGTCTGCCTCGGCCCACGCCAGATCGAGCTTGAGACCCAGCTTGTCGGCCAGCGCCTTGGCCAGATCGACATCAATGCCGCCCGACTCACGGTCCGAAAAAGGCGGGAACTCGTTGTAGACGGCCACGCGAAGCACGCCAGGCTTGCGCAATTCCATAGCCTTGGCGATGGGCGCTGCAAGCAGGCCGAAAACGACGAATGCCGTGGCAAGCAGCCACGACGCGGAACGGGTCGGGATCATGGTCACTCGATGCGAACGGTTTCGAGCCAGCTGCGGATGGTCCACAGGCCTTCTTGGCTGAGGACGCCCTCAAACTTCGGCATGTAGACGCGGCCATCACGGACCTTGCCGTTGCGCACGGCCGTGGTGAAGTAGCCGTCGCCCTCGTCGCCGGCGGGGAGGTAACGCAAGTCCGGGGCAATGCCGCCCGAAACGGCGCCAAGGCCATGACAGCGTGCACAGTTCTGGTTGTAGGCCGAACTGCCGATGCTGATCGCTTGGGCGTCGCCACGATACGGGTTGGTCTTGGTCCACTCGTCGCCCAATGGCTTAAGGGCGGACACGTCGATCGCCTGCGGCGTGACATCGCCGTGGGCGGTGACCATCTGCGGCGCGGCAACCAAGGCGAGGGCAGCCAGCAGGAATTGAAGGGGTCGCTTCACGGATTCTCCGATCCAGCCCCAGGGGCTGAAAAAATGGGCCGACCCGAGAGTCGGCCCCAAGGTAGTGAGGAGAAAAAGCTATGGCTGACGGTCAGTCAGACACAACACTTACTTGGCCAACTTGAACACCCAGAGCGCGCCGCCCTGATTGAGGAAGTTGACCCGCTTGGCGACGTCGCCGCCCCACAGGGGAACAGCGCCGCCCCAGCCCGATACGACGGCGATGTACTGCTCGCCGCCTTGTTCCCAAGTCACCGGGGGTGCGACCACGCCGGAGCCGGTCTGGAATGCCCACAGTTCCTTGCCGCTCTTGGCGTCGAGCGCCTTGAGATGACCTTCCGGGGTGCCGTAGAACACCAGGCCGCCCTTGGTGGTCATGGCGCCACCCCACAGCGGGGCGTTGTTCTTGACTTCCCAGACCTTCTTGCCGGTCTTCGGATCGAAGGCGCGCAGGGCACCGATGTAGTCTTCGTTCAGCGGCTTGATGTTGAAGCCGGCGCCGAGGAAGGCTGCACCCTTCTTGTACGAGATCGGCTCGTTCCAGATGTCCATGCCCCATTCGTTGGCCGGCACGTAGAACAGGCCGGTGTCGGGGCTGAAGGCGATCTGCTGCTGGTTCTTGCCGCCGAGGAAGGACGGGGCGCTGAACACGGTCTTGCCCTGCTTGTCGGCACCCGGATTGCCCGGACGGTTGTC
>RFSW01000157.1 GCA_009923755.1 Betaproteobacteria bacterium
TTGCTGCGCTGCGACAGGGCAACCTTGGCGTGCTACCATCCGCGCCCTTCCGAGCCCCTCCGATCAAGGCCCCCAATGTCGCGCGCCATCCGCAACATCGCCATCATCGCCCACGTCGACCATGGCAAAACCACACTGGTCGACCAGCTGTTGCGGCAGTCCGGCACATTCCGCGAGAACCAGCAGGTGGCAGAGCGGGTGATGGACAGCAACGACCTCGAAAAAGAGCGCGGCATCACCATCCTCGCCAAGAACTGCGCCATCACCTGGGGCGACACCCACATCAATATCATCGACACCCCGGGTCACGCCGACTTCGGCGGCGAGGTGGAGCGCGTGCTGTCGATGGTGGATGGCGTGCTGCTGCTGGTGGACGCCGTCGAGGGCCCGATGCCGCAGACGCGCTTCGTCACGCGCAAGGCGCTGGCGCTCGGGCTCAAGCCGATCGTGGTCATCAACAAGATCGACCGCCCGGGTTCGCGCCCGGACTGGGTGATCAACCACACCTTCGATCTGTTCGACAAACTCGGCGCCACCGAGGAGCAGCTTGATTTCCCGGTGGTGTATGCCAGCGCGCTGAACGGCTACGCCATGCTCGACGCGGCTCAGCCCGGTACCGACATGACGGCCCTGTACGAGGCGATCATCCGCCACGTGCCGCCACCCGAGGTCGATGAGAACGGGCCGCTGCAGCTGCAGATCTGCTCGCTCGACTACTCGACTTACGTCGGCCAGATCGGCATCGGCCGTATCAAGCGCGGTCGCATCCGCCCCAACCAGCCGCTCAGCGTGATGTATGGCGACGAGAGCCGCGGCAGCGCCAAGGTCGGGCAGGTGCTGAAGTTCCACGGCCTCGAGCGCATGCCGGCAGAGGAGGCGCTGGCCGGCGACATCGTCCTGATTACTGGTATCGAGCAGGTCAACATCGGCGTTACCCTGTGCGACCCTGATCACGTCGACCCGCTGCCGCCGATCGCCGTCGACGAGCCCACGCTGACCATGACCTTCCAGGTCAACAACAGCCCGCTGGCTGGCCGCGAGGGCAAGTTCGTCACCAGCCGCCAGATCCGCGAGCGTCTCGACCGCGAGCTGCTCAAGAACGTGGCGCTGCGCGTGGAAGACACCAGCGAGGCTGACAGCTTCCTGGTCAGCGGTCGCGGCGAACTGCACCTCACCATCCTGCTCGAGAACATGCGCCGCGAGGGCTACGAGTTGGCGGTGAGCCGCCCGCGCGTGGTGTTTCGCGAGATCAATGGCGAAAAGTGCGAGCCGTACGAGATGCTGACCATCGACGTCGAGGAAGACCACCAGGGCGGTGTGATGGAAGAGCTTGGCCGCCGTCGCGGTGAGCTGCAGGACATGCAGCCGGACGGCAAGGGCCGCGTGCGCATCGAGTACCGCATCCCTGCGCGCGGTTTGATCGGCTTTCAGGGCGAATTTCTGACGCTGACTCGCGGCACCGGTCTCGCTAGCCACGTATTCGACGATTACGGACCGTTGGCCGGCGCCATGGCCGAACGCCGTAATGGCGTGCTGATCAGCCAGGATGATGGTGGCGCCGTGGCCTACGCCCTGTGGAAGCTGCAAGACCGGGGTCGCATGTTCGTCAATCCGGGTGAGGCGGTCTACGAGGGCATGATCATCGGCATCCACAGCCGCGACAACGACCTGGTGGTCAACCCGATCAAGACCAAGCAGCTGACCAATGTGCGCTCCTCGGGTAAGGATGAGGCGGTCACGCTCACCCCGCCGATCCAGCTCACTCTCGAGTCGGCCATCGAGTTCATCGCCGACGACGAGCTGGTCGAGATCACGCCAAAGAACATCCGCCTGCGCAAGCGCTACCTGATCGAGCATGAGCGTAAGCGCGCCAACAAGGCCGAGGCGCTGTGACCCCGTCTAATGAATTTGCGTAGGCGGGTTTGCGCAGTGCGCGGGTGCTTGAAAATCTGGCGAGGTCCAGTATTCGAGGTGTTGGACAACCTCACTCAAAGGAGCTTCACCATGTGGACCAAGCCCGCTGCTGC
>RFSW01000158.1 GCA_009923755.1 Betaproteobacteria bacterium
GGCGTCATTCGGCAAGGATACAAAGGGTAAGCAGCGCCTGATCATTACCGACATGGACGGCGTCCCCCACGAATACCTGATCAGCAAGGACAAGCACGTCACGGTCCACGATGGTCAGGTGGTCAACAAGGGCGAGACCATCGTCGACGGTCCGCCGGATCCGCATGACATCCTGCGTCTGCAGGGCGTCGAGGCGCTGGCGCGTTACATCACCGACGAAGTGCAGGACGTCTACCGTCTGCAGGGCGTGAAGATCAACGACAAGCACATCGAGGTGATCGTTCGCCAGATGCTGCGTCGCGTGAACATTACCGATCCGGGCGATACCCGCTTCATCCCGGGCGAGCAGGTCGAGCGCGCCGAGTTGCTGGACGAGAATGAGCGCGTCCGGGCGGCGGGCCTGCAGGCTGCCAATTTCGATTTCGTCCTGCTTGGTATCACCAAGGCCTCGCTGTCGACCGACTCGTTCATCTCTGCGGCTTCCTTCCAGGAGACCACACGGGTGCTGACCGAGGCGGCGATCATGGGCAAGCGCGACGAGCTGCGTGGCCTCAAGGAGAACGTCATCGTCGGCCGCCTGATTCCGGCTGGCACAGGGCTTGCGTACCACACCAATCGCCGCAACCGCACCGAGGTCGAGCTGGCCGCGGGCTTCGCGGCGGTGGATGAGGGCATCGCAGCCGCCGAGGCGGAGGCCCAGGCCGAGGCCTTGGCTACCGAGGGGGGCGAGGCATCGCCGCCGCCGGAGGGCGCCGACGCGGCTTGACACCCGAGGCCGGGTGTCTTTAGACTCCGGCCTCTTTTTTAGTACTCGGGATTGCGCCTGTCCGGCGTATCCCTCGATCGGGGCGGCCGGTGCCGTCCCGCTTTTTTGGATAACGAATATGCCAACCATCAGCCAGTTGCTGCGCAAAGGCCGCCAGCCGATTCAGTCGAAGAGCAAGGTGCCGGCGCTCAACGCCAGTCCGCAAAAGCGCGGCGTTTGCACTCGCGTCTACACCACCACGCCGAAAAAGCCGAACTCGGCGCTGCGTAAGGTCTGCAAGGTGCGTCTGACCAACGGCTTCGAAGTCATCTCGTACATCGGTGGCGAAGGCCACAACCTGCAGGAACACTCGGTGGTTCTGATCCGCGGCGGTCGCGTCAAGGATCTTCCGGGCGTTCGTTACCACACCGTCCGCGGGTCGCTCGACACCGCCGGCGTCAAGGACCGCAAGCAGTCGCGCTCGAAGTACGGCGCCAAGCGGCCCAAAGCCTGATAGAGGTCTAACATGCCACGTCGTCGCGAAGTCCCCAAACGCATCATCCTTGCTGATCCCAAGTTCGGCAGCGTTGATCTGACCAAATTCATCAACGTCCTCATGCTCGATGGCAAGAAGGCGGTCGCCGAGCGCATCGCCTACGGCGCGCTCAACAACATCTCCAGCAAGACCGGCAAAGACCCGCTCGAAGTCTTTAACCAAGCGGTGAGCAACGCCAAGCCGATGGTCGAAGTGAAGAGCCGTCGTGTCGGTGGCGCCAACTACCAAGTCCCGGTCGAAGTCCGCCCCTCGCGTCGCGCGGCGCTGGCCATGCGCTGGCTGCGTGACTCGGCGCGCAAGCGCGGCGAGAAGTCGATGGACGCTCGCCTGGCGGCTGAACTGATCGAAGCCTCGGAGAACCGTGGCGGCGCCATCAAGAAGCGCGAAGAAGTACATCGCATGGCTGAGGCCAACAAGGCGTTCTCGCACTTCCGCTTCTGACCGAATCTCCCCAGCCTCCAAGGACCGTACCGTGGCCCGCACCACCCCCATCGACCGTTATCGCAACATCGGCATCTCGGCGCACATTGACGCCGGCAAGACCACCACCACCGAGCGCATCCTGTTCTACACAGGCGTCAACCACAAGATCGGTGAGGTGCACGAAGGCGCCGCGACGATGGACTGGATGGAGCAGGAGCAGGAGCGCGGCATCACCATCACCTCGGCGGCCACCACCTGCTTCTGGAAGGGGATGGCCAGCAA
>RFSW01000159.1 GCA_009923755.1 Betaproteobacteria bacterium
CTCAAGATCAGCAACGTCGCCAGTTTGGGCGGCCTTAACATCGGCAGCTACGGCAGCGTCACGAACACCAGCAACGTGACGGTGAGCAGCGCCATCGACATCGCGGGATCTGTAGACGTCAAGGGTGGCGACATCACCCTCAACACCGCGAGCATCGTCAAATCCGCAGGCGCAGCCGCCTCAATCACGCTCACCGCGACTAACAAGATCGATATCAGCAGCAATATCAGCAGCACGGGCACCAACCTGCTCTCGCTCGTCCTCGATACCGGCGGCACCAGCAACACCACTGCCAGTGGCACGGTGAGCGGCATCCTCAGTGGCAATCTCGCCCTCACCAAGCGAGGGGCTGGCACCACCACGCTCACTGCAGCCAACACCTACAGCGGCGGCACCACCGTAGATGCCGGCACGCTGGAGCTCGTCGACAACCTGAACACTGGCACAGGCGTTATCCGCGGAATTCTCACTGTCAATGCCAGCGGCACGGTCAAGTTGAGCGGTGGCCTTAGCGGCGGTATAGGCAATGCGGCGCTCGGCTACACGGCCGGTGCACAAGTCACCCAACTGAACATCAATGGCGGGCGTGTCGAAGCCACTGGCACCCAGCACATCTTCAACCTGTCCGGTGGTCTCAACTTCAACGGCGGCGGCCAACTGGTCGGCAACAGCACCAACAGCGCAAGTGGCTATTTCTGGGAGTGGGGTAACACCAACGTCTCGGTGACCAATGCCACCAGCCAAGCGCAGATCAGCGGCCACATCCGACTGCGCACAGACACCGTGCAACCAACTTTCACGGTGGCCAGCGGCAGCGCCTCCAGCGGACTGCTGGTCAGCGCAGCCATCACCGAGGTCTATGGCGGTGGCCCGAATGGCACCGTTGTAAGCCCGCGCGCCATCACCAAGGCCGGCGCAGGGACCATGACCCTGTCCGGCGCCAGCACCTACACCGGCGGCATCGACGTGAACGCCGGCACGCTCGAAGTGACCGGCACGCTGGGCGCCAGCGCTAGCTACAGCGGAGCCATCGCCATCAGCAGCGGCGCCAGCCTCACCATGGGCAGCAGCAGCGCCCAGACGCTCTCGGGCGTCATCAGCGGCGCCGGTTCGATCGCCAAATCGGCCGGCAGCACCCTGACCGTCTCGGGCGCCAACGTCTACTCCGGCGGCACCACGGTCAGCGGCGGGGTATTGCAATTGGGCGCGACCAACGCCCTCGGCACCGGTGCGGTCAGTGTCGCCTCGGGCGCAACTCTTGACCTTAACGGCCTGTCGCTTACCAACTCCCAACAGACGCTGACCCTCAGCGGCACTGGGGCAAGCGCCGGCCAGACCAGCCTGGGCGCTTTGCATAACTCTGCCGGTCACCCGGCCAGCGTCGCCGGCAGCATCCAGCTCGCGGCCAACACCCTCATTACCAGCGCTGGCGACATCGCGCTCAACGGCAATATCGGTAACGCTACCAGCGGCGGTGGCCGCAGCCTGGAGGTACTGACGCTCGCCGCGCAGGGCAGCTCTAGCCGGGTTGTGACTCTCAGCCATGATGTCGGAACCGCCAATTCCCGCCTGTCCAGCTTTGCAGTTACCGGCTCGACTCGCTTGCGGGGGAATGTGTTCACAAGCGGCGCACAAACGTTTACCGGCGATGTGGAGGTGGATGGCGATATCAGCCTCAGCTCGAATATGGGTGGCGTGTCGATCTTCGGCAACCTCACGTTGAGCACAGCGCTGACCAACATCCTCGAGTTCCTAGGCGGGGGGGCCTACCGGTTCAACGGCACGGCATTCAGCGCAACATCGATGTCCCAGCCTAGTGGAGTCAACCTCAGTTTCGATGCCGCTACAAGCCTGTACAGTTGGACTTCCCCCTACAGCGGTAGCGCGCAGTTGCTTGTGGTAGGCGGGGGTGGCGGTGGCGGCGGACAGAACGGTGGTGCGGGTGGCGGTGCGGGTGGCCTGATCTACAACCCCAATTTCACTCTAAGCACCGGCAGCATC
>RFSW01000160.1 GCA_009923755.1 Betaproteobacteria bacterium
GCGCGGTTCTCGCGCGCGGCGCCAACTGGCGCGGGCTGGTGACGGGTGGGCGGCTCAATCTCTGGCTCGGCGCCACAGTGGTTCTGATGCTGCTCTGGCGCATGCGCGCCGGGGCACAACCTGACTTGGAGATGCATCTGGCAGGCGCGACGGTGGCCTACCTGATGTTCGGTCTGCGACTGGGCGGTGTCGCCCTGGCATGTGCGGCACTCGGCGCCGGTCTGGCCGCAGACCGCTCGCTGCCGGCCATCGGCACGGAATGGCTGCTGCACGGCATGTTGCCGCTGTGGGTGTCGGCCGCGCTTGTTTCCATGGCCGAACGCCGTCTGCCAGCACACCCATTCATCTTTCTGTGGGGTTATGGCTTTTTTGTTTCCGGCATCGCAGTGTGCGTGGGCGGCCTCGCGCAGACCCTGTGGCATGCCGGACTGGGCAGTACCCCGTGGGCGGTCCTCAGCGAGGAATTCCTGCCCTTCTACCTGCTGCTTGGCGGATCCGAGGCGTTCACCGCAGGCGCACTGTTGACGCTCATGGTGGTCTACCGGCCGGGTTGGGTGGAGCGCTTTGACGATGCTGTCTATCTGCGGCGAGGGCCCTGAACCACCCTTTGCCCGGTTCAGACAGGACAGAAGAGGTCCGCCGAGTACAGAAGGTCGTGCGCCAGACGGACCGTCACCGGACGCCGATCACGCAGCGAGACCTCGTCGATGGCCCGTACCACGGCCAAAAGCGTGCCGAGATCGCGCCGGCCGTGGCGCAGCAAGTAGTCGCTGACCTCGGGCGGGAGTTCAAAGCCGGCGCGCGCGGCGTAATCGGTCATCGCGGCGGCCTTGTCGAGGTCGGTCAGGTGCTCAAGCTGCAGGACCAAGCCCTGCGCCAGGCGTGAGCTGAGTTCGCCGCGTAGCGTCAGCCTCGCCGGCGGCAGCGGCCCGGCAAAGAGCATCCGCCAGCCCTCGGCGCGCCCGCGGTTGATGGCATCAAACAGCCGCACCTGAGCGTCGGCCGAGAGCTGATCGACATCATCGACCACCAGCACCGGGCCCGGCGGCGACCAGTCGCCGGGGACGGTCGCCGCATCGACCCATTCGGCCGACACGCTACTGCCCACACGCCCTCCTGCATCGCCAGCGGCCACGGCCGCAGCGCAGACAAAGCCCCGCAGCAGATGGCTGCGACCGCTGGCATGGTCGCCCCACAAGTAGACCGGCTCGCCGTCGTGCTCGCCCGCCAGCAGCGCTTGCACCGCCGCCAAGGCCTCGCCGTTGGGGCCGGTCACAAAGCTGGCCAGTGTGGGCACGGGCACCTGCAGGAGCGGAAGGAGGATCTGCGTCGGCTTCAAGATAACGGGGGCGGTGACAGTTGCTGGAAGGTGGCGGGCGTGAGATTGGACCGCATGGGCAGATGGCCCCTGGTGCGGCACAGGGCAGCCTGTGTCAGGGGCGGACTTGGCTCCAGTGCTTCTCCAGGCGCTTGTACGACACCGGGAACGGTGTGCGCAACTCTTGGGCGAACAGACTCACTCTGAGCTCCTCGAGCAGCCAGCGGTACTCTTGGAGCTGCGGGTCGTCGATCCCGGCCTTGCGATGGCGTGCGAGCCGCTGTTCGTAATGCCCCCACAGCGCGGCGATGGCGCTGCGATGCTGTTCGTCGCGCGCCGGGTTCTGGTGGAAACGCTCCAGCCGCCGCGAGATGGCCTTGAGGTAGCGCGGCAGGTGCTGCAGGCGCTCCCATGGCGTGGCAGCGAGAAAGCCCTTGAACACCAGACGCTGGAGTTGGGCCTGCAGGTCGGCCTTGAGCGGCTGCGGCAGCGGGCGAGTAAAAGCAGTCTGGATGGCGAGCCATTCGCCGATGCATGCCGTGGCAACACGCCCCACCGCCTCCACGACGGCAGGGAGTCTGGTGCGGCCGCGCTGCTTCTGGTCGTTGAAAGCCTTGTGTGAGCGCGGCGGGTCGTCCTCGCCCAGCAGCGCACGATCGGCCA
>RFSW01000017.1 GCA_009923755.1 Betaproteobacteria bacterium
CTGACCGAGCGGGTGTTTTGAGGTGAGGTGCATGGACGTGGAGCGGCGCTGAGATGGAAGTGATCCGCACCCGCATCCCCGACGTCCTCATCCTTGAGCCGCGTGTGCATGGTGATGCGCGCGGCTTCTTTCTTGAGAGCTGGAACGCGCAGACTTTCCGCGGCGTGACCGGGCTGGACGTGGGCTTTGTGCAGGACAACCACTCGCGCTCGTCACGCGGCGTGCTGCGTGGCCTGCATTACCAGGTGCGCCACCCGCAGGGCAAGCTGGTGCGGGTGAGCCATGGCGCGGTGTTCGACGTGGCGGTGGACCTGCGGCGTAGCAGTCCGACATTTGGCCAGTGGGTGGGGGTGGAGCTGAGCGGCGAGAACTTCCGCCAGCTTTGGATTCCGCCGGGCTTTGCCCATGGCTTTATGGTGCTCTCGGAGAGTGCGGACTTCCTGTACAAGACCACCGACTATTACGCGCCTGAGCACGAGCGGAGTTTGCTATGGAACGATCCGGCGGTGGGGGTGGAGTGGCCGATTGATGGGATCGAACCGAGGTTGGCAGCGAAGGATGCGGTGGGGTTGCCGCTGGCGCAGTGCGAGGTTTTTGACTGAGCAGGATGCGCGTTGCGTTTCGGGTGGATGCGTCCACGCGGATTGGGAGCGGGCATGTGATGCGCTGCCTGACGCTGGCCAACGAGCTGACCCTGCGTGGCGCCCGCTGCATCTTCGTCTGCGGGGAACATGTTGGGCATCTCTGTGGGCACATTGCCGCTGCAGGGCATGCACTGGTGCGATTGCCGGTGTCAGCTGGGCGGGGCGCGCCTGCGATGGGAGAGGGCGACGATGCGCATGCCGAATGGTTGGGCGCAAGTGCCGCCCAAGATGCCGAGCAGACCGCCAGTTGGCTGGCCCAGTCGCCGGTGGACTGGCTAATCGTCGATCACTATGCGCTGGCCGTGGAATGGGAGCGCCAAATACGCCCATGGTGCCGGCAGATCATGGTGATCGACGATCTGGCCGATCGACCGCACGACTGTGACCTGCTGCTCGACCAGAATCTGGGTCGCCATGCTGCCGACTACGACAGCCGGTTGCCCGATCATTGCGAGAGGCTCATCGGCCCCGATTACGCGCTGTTGCGCCCCGAATTTGCCCATTTGCGGCCAACTGCCCTTGCGCGTCGACGAACCGGGCAATGCCACCACATTCTGGTCACGATGGGTGGCGTCGACAGCGGCAACACCACCGCGGAAGTGTTGGCTGGGCTCGATGCGTCCGGGTTGCCAGACGATGCGGTCGTCACTGTCGTGCTGGGCGCCGGCGCACCCTGGCAAGACGCTGTCCGCACGCAGGCTGGCCAGATGCGCTTAAACGCGCAAGTGCTGGTCGACGCCGGCAATATGGCTGAGCTGATGTGTATGGCGGATTTGGCGATCGGCGCTGCAGGCAGCACTTCATGGGAGCGCTGCTGCATGGGCCTGCCATCCATCTTGGTGGTTTTGGCGGATAACCAGCGGCGCATTGCCGAGGCGCTTCATCGCCGAGGTGCGGCGCTGCTGGCAGCTGGGGCACATCGGTCGTCAGCTATCCGCCATGGCTTGCACGCCATGCTTGGTCCGGGAGCCCTGTCCGGCATGAGCAATTGCGCTGCAGCACTGGTCGACGGCTTGGGTGCGCCCAGAGTCGCGCAAACGCTATACAGCCGGGTGTCGTAGCGTGGGGCAAGCGCGTATGGTGGGGGTTTATCTGTCACATCTCACAGACAAGCTGCGATGAAGGGCTCCGCATCGGGCACACTGCGGGCCTTGACCGCAGATGACCTCGGCATGATTCTGGCCTGGCGCAACCATGACTCGGTGCGCATGTTTATGTTTGAGCAGGCACTGGTCAGCGTGGACGAGCACGCAAAATGGTTTGAGACGGTGCACTGCGACCCGTCCAAGCGGACGCTGATCTTCGAGGATGACGGGTGCCCCGCAGGGTTTGTCAGCCTCAAGCAGTTGGCCCGGGAGGGTTTGTGGGAGTGGGGTTTTTACGCGGCTCCGGGTGCGCCGGCAGGGACTGGTCGGCGACTTGCCGAGGCAGCCTTATGCCGCGCCTTCAAAACAGAGCGGGCGCACAAGGTTTGCGGGAGGGTGCTTGCCCACAACGCGCCTTCGCTGCGTCTGCACCACCGGCTCGGGTTTTCGCAGGAGGGCGTTCTGCGCCAGCATCACGCTGCGCAGGGCGCTTGGTACGATGTTCATTGTTTTGGCCTGCTGGCGGCGGAGTGGCCGGCTGCCGAGGCGCTTGGGTAATGAGAATCATATAGCGATGATCATCCAGGGTCGAACGATCGAGGCGGGGGCGCCGCCCTACGTTATCGCCGAGCTTTCTGCCAACCACAATGGCAGTCTGGACACTGCATTGAGGCTTTTGGAAGCCGCCCACGCGAGTGGTGCCGATGCGGCCAAGATTCAGACATACCGGCCCGATACCATCACCCTCGACAGCGACGGCCCCGACTTCCAGATCACCGAGGGTCTCTGGGCCGGGCGCAGGCTGTTCGATCTCTATGCATCTGCTCACACGCCTTGGGAGTGGCATGCCGAGTTGTTCCGGCATGCCGCAAAGATAGGCATCACCCTGTTCAGCTCGCCTTTCGACACCACAGCCGTCGACCTGTTGGAGGACCTTGGTGCGCCGGCCTACAAGATTGCCTCGTTCGAAGCCATCGATTTGCCGTTGATCCGCTACGTTGCCGCCACCGGCAAGCCCATGATCATCTCCACCGGCATGGCTGATGCCGAGGAGATTGCGGAAGCAGTGAATGCCGCGCGTGAGGGGGGCTGCCGAGAATTGGCCTTGTTGCACTGCGTGAGCGGCTACCCCGCTCCTGCTGCCGACTACAACTTGCGAACCCTGCCAGACATGATGCAGCGCTTCGGTATGGTTACCGGCATCTCCGATCACACGCTGGACAACACCACGGCGATTGCCGCTGTTGCGTTGGGCGCTTTAATCATCGAAAAACACTTCACTTTAGATCGCAATGGCGGTGGCCCGGATGACAGTTTCTCCCTCGAACCGGCGGGTTTGCAGCACCTTTGCACCTCTGCACGGACCACATGGGAAGCGCTGGGCCGTGTCGACTACGGACGCAAATCGAGCGAGGTCGGCAACGTCCAGTTCCGCCGCTCCTTGTATTTCGTCAAGTCGCTCAAGGCGGGTGAGCGGGTGACGGCTGATGCGATACGCAGTGTGAGGCCGGGCTACGGACTCCCACCCAAATATCTCGACAAGGTCGTCGGAACGGTGGTCACGTCCGATGTCGAATATGGCGCACCGGTGACGTGGCAATGTTTGAACTCGCGCGTCTGATGGACATCGTCCGGGCACGTGCTGCGGCGGCGCCTGCTGATCGTGGTGAGGCTTGACCATGCGGTACTGCAAGCGTTGCCTGCAACCGGACACACGCCCCAACACGCGCTTTGGCGATGACGGCGTGTGCCCGGCCTGTACCTACTTCGCCGCCCTGAGCGAGGTGGACTGGGCCGAACGGGTGGACATATTGCGCGACATCTTGGCTGGCCGAAAGCGCAAGCCCGGGCAGCAGCACGACTGCATCATCGGGATCAGTGGTGGCAAGGACAGCACGCGTCAAGCCCTCTGGGTGCGCGATCAACTCGGCGTGAGGCCACTCCTGGTGTGCCTGAGTTACCCGCCGGAGCAGGTGACACAGCGCGGGGTCGACAACCTCTCCAATCTGATCGAACTTGGCTTTGATGTGGTGGTGTCGGCGCCGGCCCCAGGCACTTGGCGCCAACTCAAACGCGACGGTTTTGCGCGCTTTACCAACTCTTTCCGCTCCACCGAGCTGGCGCTTTTCTCCTGCGTGCCGCAGATCGCATTGCGATATGGCATCGATCTGATCCTGTGGGGAGAGAACCCTGCCCTGCAGCTTGGCGACCTCAAGGCGCTTGGCCGCACTGGCTACGATGGCAACAATCTGCGCCACATGAACACCCTCTCGAGCGGCAAGGAGTGGATGTTGGGCCATGGTTACAGGGAGGGCGAACTGATCGCCTACACCTACCCGAGCGTTGAGGAGTTTCTCGAGGCCGATCTAAACATCATCTATCTGGGCTGGTTCCTCGGCGATTGGTCGCTCGTCAACAATGCCATGTACGCCTGCCCCCATGGTCTCGCCATCCGTACCGATGGTGTCGAAAAGACTGGCGATCTGTATGGAATCACGGCGCTTGACGAGGATTTCACACCCATCAACCAGATGATCAAGTACTACAAGTTCGGTTTTGGCCGCACCACCGATTACGTGAACGAGGAGATCAGGCTCGGGCGCATCAGTCGCGACGAGGCGATCGGCGTGGTTGAGCGCTACGACCATTGCTGTTCGCCGCAGTACATCGAGGCGTATTGCCAGTATCTGGGCATCTCGGTAGACGAATTTTGGGAGCAGGTGCGCGCGTCGGTCAACCCGGCACTGTTCTGCATCGATCAGGATGGGCAGATTTACCGCCGATTCAAGGTCGGCGAGGGGCTCTGATGCGCAGGACCGTGGGCGTCGTCGATTACGGTGTGGGGAACCACGCCTCGGTGGCTCGTGCCTTCGAGGCGCTGGGCTACCGTTGTCGGGTCACTCGGCGCTTCGAGACGCTCGCCACCTGTGACCTTTTCGTGTTGCCGGGAGTTGGCGCCTTTCCGGCAGCCATGGCCGCGCTCCTGCAACACGGTCTGGCGGACTACTTGCGCGAGCAGGCAGCCCACGGTCGGGCCCTGATAGGCTTGTGCTTGGGTATGCAGTTACTGGCGGACGAGTCGCTCGAGCATGGGGTGACAGCCGGGCTCGGCTTGATAACCGGCCGCGTGGCGCCACTTCCCGGGGGACGCTGGCATATCGGCTGGAACGCCATCGAGGTGCAGGGCGGTGATGCACTGTTGGCCCCTAGCGATGGTGTATCCGTCTACTTTAACCACTCGTACGAATTTGTCGCGCCACCCGAGTGCTGCATCTGTGTCTCTCACCTTGATCGGCCGATTGTGGCCGGTGTTCGCCGCGGCAAAGTGGTGGGTCTGCAGTTCCATCCGGAAAAGAGTCAGGCTGCGGGCCGGGCCATGCTGAAAAACCTGGTCGAGGGACTTCTCGATGCTTAAGAAACGCCTGATCGGCGTGGTGACTGTGCGGCAGGGCCTCGCCGTACAGTCTTTTGGATACCGGCGCTATTTGCCACTCGGCAGGCCCGAGGTTCTGGTCGAGAATCTCGACCGGTGGGGCGCTGACGAGATTCTTTTGCAATGCATAGACCGTAGCAGCTCGGGTTTGGGGCCGGATTTTGCCCTTCTGCAGCGCCTTGCGACGCTTGGCTTGGCCACACCGTTGATCTACTCGGGCGGTATTCGCAGCACTGCTGATGGCGTCGAGGCCGTGCGTCTGGGGGCCGACCGTGTCGCGGTGGATGCGTTGCTCCACGCCGATCCTCGGCAGGTCGAGGGTCTTGCGCGCGAACTGGGTGCTCAAGCGGTGATTGGGCATATGCCGGTCGGGGTCGAGGCAGGCGCCCTGGTCTGGCGTGATTGGCTACGTGGCGAAGGGCGCACGTTGGGTTGCAAGGCTGATTTTGGCGGCTGGCTGCCTTGGGTGTCGGAGGTCATGCTCACCGATTGGGCCCACGAGGGCTCTCCCGCAGGCTTCGATGAGTCGATTCCCGATCTGTTCCCGTATAGCGACATCCCGCTGATCCTGTTCGGTGGTCTTTCCGAGCCAGCCCAGTTGCGTCGTGTGTTGCAACGGCCCAGCGTGGTCGCCGCTGCAGTGGGTAATTTCCTGAGTTACCGGGAGCACGCGGTTCAAAGCTTCAAGCGCGAGATGGACGGAATTCCCATGCGCCCTCCCGGGTTTGCTGGCTTGGGGCTTGCACCATGACTGCAGCGAGTAGAGGTGCGCCCGCCCATCAATACGAGCCGTTGGCTTGTAAAAGCTGTCTGTACACCACCGATCACCCGCTGGGTCTCGTATTGGACGCGGACGGTCTCTGCTCGGGCTGCCGCATTCATGAGGAGAAGGACCGACTTGACTGGGATGCGCGCTGGAAGCGGCTTGAAGCCCTTGTGTCGCCCTACCGGGTTGCCAGCGGCAAGACATACGACTGCATCGTGCCCGTCACCGGGGGCAACGACAGCTACTACATCGTTCATCTGGTCAAAGAGCGTTTGGGGCTCAACCCCTTGTTGGTGACTTACAACAAGTATTTCAACACACCGCTTGGAATCCGCAATCTTGCGAATCTGCGCATTCGCTTCAACTGCGACATCCTCACACAGAACGTCAACCCGGTCTCGGTGCGCAAGATCACCCGCACCACCTTGCGGGAATTCGGCAGCATCTACTGGCCCTGCCTTGCCGGGCAGACGGTTTTCCCGGTGCAGACGGCGGTTCGCTACCGGATTCCGCTGATTATCTGGGGCGCGCATCAGGGCTTGGAGCAGGTGGGCATGTTTTCGCACGAACACGAGGTCGAGATGACCCGGCGCTATCGCAAGGACCATGACCTGATGGGGTACGAGGCGGACGACCTGCTGTCGATTTTCGACACCCTGAGCGAGGACGACATCTGGCAGTACCGCTACCCGGATGACGCAAGCCTTCATGGCGTTGGGGTGCGAGGCATCTATCTCGGCAACTACGTACGCTGGGACCCCAAGGCGCAGCACGAGGCGATGGTCGCCCGCCACGACTACCAAGGTGCACGGTTCGAACGCACATTCGACACCTACGACCATGTCGACTGCTTTAATTTCATGGGCTTGCACGACCATATCAAGTGGCTTAAGCACGGCTATTCAAAGGTGACCGATCATGCGTGCCGGGAGATCCGCCACCGGCGCTTGACACGGCAGCATGCGCTGGCGATGGTCAAACACTATGAGGGCCAGCCGGTACCCGACACCGATTTGTTTTGCGAGTGGTTGGGCATGCAAGCAGAGGGCCTCGCCCAAGTGCTCGACGCACACCGTGGGTCACGCGTTTGGAGGCGCTTGGACGATCGCACTTGGGTGCGGCAGAGGGAGGCCGCATCCAACGCTGAATGTTCAGAGCCTGCACCGGCCGCTATCGCTGGTATCGAACGCGAGTTGCGCTTTGAGGCCACTCATTCCCGCTACCAAGAGCAGGCGCGACGCTACATCGTCATCGGCAAGGGATTTCCCGACTGAATCGCCGGCGGATCTTGCCGATGTATGGTCTGTTAGGTTTTGAGTGACATAGCAATGTTCAAGTTGAAGTCAGACGGGTTCGAGCTGGTGAAAGGCGCTGCTCCATTTGATGAGTTCGCGCCCTTGCGCGACCGCATCTCTGGTGTTCTGCGCAATCTGGTCGCGCAACCTGGCGACAAGGTCGGACAAGCCGGCTTGGGTACCATCATGATCAACCCGGCCCAGCGTGAACCGGAATTGTTTGCCGCATTGCTGCGCAGCCCTGCTTTGTGGGATGGTCTGCGGGAGGCTTTGAGAACGCGGTCGGTGACGTTCTTGCCCGAGACGGCATTCCACAGCAACGGCTATGGCGACTGGCACAAGGACACAGGTGCCCAAGAGAAGGCGGGGCACTATTTCCATTGGACCCCTTATTACGGCGTTTTCACGGTGGCCTTGTACTTTCAGGAAAACACGCCACTCCACGCCGGCGGGCTAGATGTGATTCCCGGCTCTCATCAGATCAAGAAAGCCTTCACGCCGGGGTCGGGCCCGGTGCCCCTGAGCGTGCCATCGGCCTTGGGCGATGCGGTGGTGTTCGATATGCGCATCGATCACAAGGCTTCATGGCCCGCCGAAAAAGACCTGAAGCCAGAAAAGATCGCCGCGTACTTCTCGGTATGTGCGCCGCACAGTGGCGGCGACCTCTATCTGCGCTTCTTGCGCTCGCGGCCCGACTACACCTATCTCAGGGATTTCGCATATCCGGAAGAACTGCTGCAGGTGCTCGCCGATAACGGGATCAAGCGCATGCAGTGATGCTCGGTGGCCCATCGGCCCACGTTCCGCTACGCAGTACGGGTAGCGCAGGCATGCATGTTTCCTGAAAGTCCGTGGCTGGCAATGAACTGCTGAAACGCCGCGCCCAGTGTCGCGAAGTTGGCGACCAGAACATGGTGGTCGAGTGATGTGGCGTCGAGTTGCGTCTCGCCCGCCAGCACTGCGCGGCGCACGATGTCTGCGTCGAGTCGCCCCGGCGTTTCGCAGTTCACTCGTTCGAAGCCATTGCTCTGCAGTAGCACTCGCATGGCATGGGGGTTGAACAGGTTCACGTGTTCGGTATCCACTGCGGGTGACAGCGGCCCCAGCATCTGTGTGTCATAACCCAGGCCATTGGGGCAGGTGAGGATGAACAGTCCGCCTGGTCGCAACAAACTGCGGAGGGTCTGCAGGAACAACGATGCATCGAATATGTGCTCGATCACCTCGTAGCACACCGCAACGTCAAACCGCCCTGCGTGGTCGGCGGTAAAGTCCTCGAGCGCCATCTGGTGCACCTTGAGGCCTCTGGCCAAGCACTCGCTGGCCATATCGGGATTGCGTTCTATCACTTCGACCGATCCGAAAAAGCCGGACTGCTGAGCGAGCTGCGAGAAAGTCCCGAAGCCGGGGCCAATCTCCACCAAGTGCGGCAGGGCAAGGCCGGCCGCCTGGCAGGCCGCGATGACGCGATCCAGATTGGGTCTGGCGATGTGGTCGCGCCGGGCCGGTTCGGACGCCGGAAAGATATGTTCTTTCCAGATCCGGTAATTCTCGGAGTTGCTGTAGTAGTCGTCCATCAATGCCGGGGTGGGGCGCGGCGACATGTAGATGGTCTGGCAATCCAGGCAATTCACAAACTGGCAGGCGTATTTGGAGAAAGCGCTGATACGGCGCTTGGAACGGCACGCTGGACAATCCACCTCGACGAAATCATGGCTGTGCAAAAGCAACCGTGCCACGTCGCGGGCATACGCCTCGCGCTGCGCTTCCTTGAAATCATCGCTGCGAATGCTCGAGACGGAGAGCGTGCTCAAAAGATCCTCCGGGCGGCTCAGGGATGGTTGTTCAGGTCAATGGCGGTATGCAGCAACTCTGCCATGTGCCAGTGCTCGGGCGTATCGATGTCCACCACTCGCTGAGCGGGAATGGGCAGTGCGATTGCGTTGCTGTGGACGCGCGGGTTGTGCAGCCAAGCATGTCTATTGCCCCAGTAAAACTGCCCGGCATCAAAGTACGCCGGCTCGAGGTCCTGTGTGCGGGCGAGTTGGTGCTCAGGGTACATCGGCTCAAGCTGCCCGGTTGCGTTGCGCCGTAAGGCGCGCTGCACGGCCGAAGGAAATTCGGCCACTGGCAAGCAATAGTCGGCTTGCGTGGCTTTTTTCAGCATCTCAAACGCGGCGCGCAGATCGTCGACACGGATAAATGGCACGCAGGGGTAGATGCAGCAGACATGCGCGGCACGCCAGCCTAGTGCCTCGCAGCGTTGGATCGCATCGGCTATGACCGGCACGGTGGACGTCTGGTCGTCGGCTAGTGCCGGTGGGCGAATAAAGGGCACTTCGGCACCCCATTGCGCAGCCACATCGGCGATTTCGGCGTCGTCGGTCGACACCACGATGTGTTCGAACAAGCCGCTCGCATGCGCCGCCAGAATGGCGTGTGCAATCATTGGTTTGCCAGCAAAAACCTTGATGTTTTTGCGCGGGATGCGTTTGCTGCCACCGCGTGCCGGAATGATGGCGAGGCTCATGCCGCCAGTGCTGCCCGCAGCGCTGCGGCTGTCTGTTGCAATTGCGCCGCGCCGAGGCCCGGGAACATCGGCAGGCTGATCGCTTCTGCGTAGTATCGCGCGGCCTCCGGGAGCTCGCACATGCCGTATCCCTGACGCGCGTAGTACGGTTGCAAGGGCACTGGGATGTAGTGGAGGTTCACGCCGATACCGAGACGTCGCAGGTCCTCAAAGACGGCCCGGTGCGACCCACGCTGGCCACGCAATCGCACCACATACAGGTGGTACGCAGAGTATCCGTCGGGGTGCTGCCATGGCAGGGCCAGCGGCAAGTCTGCCAACTCATCGTGATACCAGCGTGCGACCTCGTGCCGGCGCGCCACATAGTCGTCAAGTCGCTGCATCTGGCTTTGCCCCAGCGCAGCCTGAAGGTCGGTGATGCGGTAGTTGTAGCCGAGGTCGATCTGTTCGTAGTACCAAGGCCCGTCGGTCTCCCGGGTCATCTGCTCGGGTTCGCGGGTGATGCCGTGGCTGCGCAGACGAGCCATCCGGCGGGCGAGCTCGGGGTCATTGGTGGTGGCCATGCCGCCCTCGGCTGTGGTCACGATCTTGACTGGGTGAAAACTGAACACCGTGATGTCACTGTAGCGGCAGTTGCCGACGGGTTCGTTGCGGTAGCGGGCACCGATGGCATGGGATGCATCCTCAATGATCCGGAAGCCATAGCGCTGGCTCAGCGCACGTATATCTGCCATTTCGCAGGGCTGCCCGGCGAGGTGTACGGGCACCACCACCTTGGGCAAACTGCCATCGCGTTCCGCGACCTCCAGTTTCTCGGCCAGCCGCGCCACGCTCATGTTGCACGTGCGCGGGTCGATATCTACGAAGTCCACCCTCGCGCCACAGTAAAGCGCACAGTTCGCACTCGCTACAAAGGTGATCGGGCTGGTCCACAGCCAGTCACCCGGCCCCAGACCCAAGGCCATGCAGGCCATGTGCAGTGCCGAGGTGGCGCTGTTTACCGCAACGGCATGGGCCGCGCCGCAGTAGCGCGCCACGGCCTGTTCGAACGCAGGCACCTGGGGGCCTTGCGTGAGGAAATCCGATGTCAGTACCGCCACCACCGCATCGATGTCCGTCTGCGTGATGTCCTGCCGGCCGTAGGGAATCATGCCGTTGGCAATGGCCCGATGTGCTCGGTGATCAAGCTGCGCAGTTGCCCCACGCTGAGGAAGTCGGGGTTGGTGCCGCTGTTGTAGGCGTAGCCCATGGGCACCATGGTGGCCTGCCGCTCCCTGCAGTAGCTCTCGACCGAGTATTCGCCAGCCGATGGCAGGATGGCGTAATAGCGCCCGAGGTCCACCGTGTTGAAACTGTCGCTCGAGGTGATCATCTCTTCGTGGATCTTCTCGCCGGGCCGCACACCTACGATCTCCTGTCGGCAATGTGGCGCCACCGCCTCGGCGACATCGGTGATGCGGTAGCTGGGAATCTTGGGCACAAAAATCTCTCCGCCCAGTGCGTGGTCCAGCGCCCACAAGACCATGTCAACACCCTCCTGGAGCGTGATGTTGAAGCGAGTCATGGCTGCATCTGTGATTGGCAGCACCCCTGTTTTGGCACGCTCCATGAAGAACGGCATCACCGAGCCGCGGCTGCCCATCACATTGCCGTAGCGCACCACGCTGAAACGGATATCGCGCAGGCCTCGCACATTGTTGGCGGCGGTAAAGAGTTTGTCGGAACACAGCTTGGTGGCGCCATAAAGGTTGATCGGGGCGGCGGCCTTGTCAGTGGACAGCGCGACCACTCGCTTGACGCCGGTGTCGAGGCAAGCCTCGATGACGTTTTGCGCACCCAGCACGTTGGTCTTGATGGCTTCGAAAGGGTTGTACTCCGCCGCTGGAACCTGCTTGAGCGCGGCCGCATGGATCACGTAGTCGATGCCCTCCATGGCACGCCGCAGACGTGCGGCATCCCGTACATCGCCTATGAAATAGCGCAGGTTGCGGTATTGCGTGTCCGGGAACTGCTGCGCCATCTCGAACTGCTTGAGTTCGTCGCGGCTGAGCACCACCAAGCGTTTGGTTTGCGCATAGCGCTCCAGAACGGTCCTGACAAAGGCCTTACCGAACGACCCGGTGCCGCCTGTGACCAAGATTGAAGGCATATCCGACATGCCCGGATGCTAGCCCATATCGTTAGGTGCTGCAGTAGCCACGTGGCGCCACGGAAGAACCATTGCATGGCACGTCGATCTGCTTGCTTTGGGCACCAAGCTCGTCGCCTGTTCGGACGTGGAATCACCTAGGTTAATCTATCGCCACCATGCAGCCAACGCCACAGTCCGATGTGCCGGTTTTGCTTACCGGCCGACACGACGCCATAAAGCTTGCTCCTTGGTTGGCTCGTCACGCGGGGCCGATTTTTTGCAGTTCCCCCGACGCCTTCCTGGTGCTCTGTACCCAGGCGATGCGCAATCAGATCGTTTTGTTGGACAGCCCTCTGCCGGTGGACCGGCTACCAGCGATTGAGGCAAAGGCCAACCGGTTGGCGCGCGAACTTGACCAGCGTGTCGCGCTTGTTCTGTCGGACCGTCTCGGCACCAGGGTCGCGCAAGGCTGGGAGTTTTGGGACAAGTTGCTGTTTGCGCAATCGCTGGGTGGATTGGTTGAGTGGATGAACACGGGGGCACTGGCCGAGCTTCCGTCAAAGGTGGCTATCTGCCACTTCCGCAATCCTCAAGACTACTTCCACCCATCGGTCATCCGGGCGAACATCATCGCGCGGGCACTCAAGCGTGCCGGCAAAGAGGTCGTGCGGATTCCCCTCGATTATCCACTCAGGCTGCCGCACCGGCCCGATGTCTGGGCTTGTTCATACCGGGTCGAGACGCCTCGCCACCTGCTTGATGGCGCGCGCTTGGTGCACTGCCCGAGCGCTCTTTATGCTGGTGAGCAGTTGCATCGCCGGTATGGCGGACCGGGTTACATCGACCTCCAGAGCCCCTACTACGATGTCGAATTGGGTCGGCAACGCATCACCCTGCGCGACCCGCAGCGTCCGACCGCTGGTGTGGCCGTTCCAATTGATGAAATAAGCCATTTGTACGCATCGTTTTTGCAACAACTGGGCCTTGAACAGATTCCGGGCGTTGAATTGCAGATGGAGCATTGGTGCCAACGGCTGCGTTTTCAGATGCGCGCGTTCAAATTGCTGTCGGTGCTGCGCTCGCGCCATGGAGTCGTGCTTGAGGCGCTTGCCGATCACGATGGCGGCTTGTTTGGGCCGCTTTGCTCGGCGTTTGGCAGCCAGAGCCATCCGGTCACTGTGATCCCGCACACCACCGTCTGCGTCGGGCCATTGCCGAATCTGCCGGTTCGAACCCATGCATGGATGGACGCGCTGAAGCCCTACAAAGCGTTTGATGGAGGCACATTGCCGCTGCCCGACTTTGTTCAAAAGCCAGCGCAGATCGCTGGTAGAGGCTCAGTGGTCGCCCTGATCCTGAACGAGATGGACAACGTTGGCGGAGTCGCAGTGCATGGCTACCAATCACTCATCAATTTTGTCGAGCGTTTGGCCGAGGCACTGCGGGCGGGAGGCTACCATCCGGTCCTTCGCCCACGACCCTCGTCGCCGGTACACTTCGCGCATCGTTTTGAGGTGGAGTTGCATCAGGGCGATATCGGCACTCTTGTTGCGCGCGCCGCCGTGTGTATCGGCATCGGCCAAGCCACCAGTGCAGTTCTTAAATTCTGGCGGGATGGCGTGCATTGTCTCCATGTGCAGGAAGCTGGCCTCTCGGTCTCCGACGAGTACACATTGCCGCGCGAGGGCGTGTGGATCTCTGCGGGCAAGACGTTTGCAGAATCCCTCCCGGCGGTACTCGACTACGTTGACATCGTGACCGGGCGCCAGCGGGGCGGTCACGCTTGACTCCGTGCGACAGGCGGTCCGAGAAAGAAACAGCCACGGGCAATACAATCTCCAACAAGCACAACATGACCAGCACCTACTACGACAACGTCAACCAGGACGTCCTGCAGAAGATGCCACCCGGCGCCAGCCTGGTGGTAGAGGGGGTGGGGGCCGGCAAGCTCGGCCAGACCTACATGCAGGCCAACCCCGGCGCGCTTTACTGTGGCTTCGAGTATGTCGAGGAGATGGCGGAGATCGCCCGGCAGCGGCTGAGCCACGTCATCGTCGGCGATATCGAGGCGCCAGCCGCATTGGCGTCCTATGACACTTGGGCTGATGGCCGGCTGGCCGATGTGTTGGTATTCGGTGACGTCCTTGAGCACCTGCGGGATCCTTGGGGTCTGATCAGCGCCTTCCGCGAACGTGTTCGGCGAGGCGGAACTTGCGTCGCGTGCATCCCCAACGTTGCCAACTGGTCGCTAGTGATCGGCCAACTGCGTGGCGATTGGACCTACGCCGAGTCGGGTCTGCTGGACCGTACGCATTTGCGCTTCTTTACGCTCGACAGCGCGGTCGACATGTTCAAGAGCGCCGGCTGGACGGTGACATCGGCCGCCGCGCGTGTATTCGACCACGACCAGACGCGCAAGGCGCTCGAGGCTTTCGAGCCGATGGCGGCTGCTCTTGGCATCCCGCGCGACAAGATGCGCCGCAATCTCAGCGCCTTCCAGTGGGTCATCGAGGCGAAGAACCCCGGCTAGTGCCTGCTAGTGCCTCCCGCCCGGCCCCTGCATCAGCCTGTCGCAATACGCGATGGCGATCGCCGACAGCAGGAAGGTGATGTGGATGACGGTCTGCGCAATGAGCGTTTTCTCGTCGTAGGCCTGCGCGTTGATGAAGGTCTTGAGAAGGTGGATCGAGCTGATGCCGATGATGGCAGTCGCCAGCTTGACCTTGAGCACCGAGGCGTTTACATGGCTGAGCCACTCCGGCTGATCGGGATGGTCTTCCAGGTGCATGCGGCTCACAAAGGTCTCGTAGCCACCCACGATGACCATGATCAGCAGGTTGCTGATCATCACCACGTCGATCAGGCTCAGCACCACCAGCATGATCACCGTCTCGCTCAGCCCGACGGTGCCATCTGGTGCGCCCACTGCGCTGATGATGTGCTCCAGCGAGTGGACATTGCCCATCGCTGCGCCCACAAGGTCGATCAACTCGACCCAGAACTTGTAGACGTAGACGCCCTGAGCGGCGATCAGGCCGATGTAGAGGGGCAGTTGCAGCCAGCGGCTGGCGAAAATCAGACGCGGTAGCTGGGTGGGGCGGTCGGCCGGCGGCCGCGGGGTGTGGGCGCTCATGCGGGATCCTCGGCGCTCAGGGCACCATGCGGCGGAACACGTCGCTGCCAGAGAGCAGGTGTTTGAACGCGGCCATCACGTGGGCCGCGATCAGCACGGCCAGCAGCACGGCGGTGGTCTTGTGCGTGGTGTTGAACACCGCATAGAGCGCTTCGCTAGGCCAGCCGATCACTGGCAGCTGGATCTCGTTGAAGAGCTTGACGCCGTAGCCTTTGGGGTGAAAGTTGGAGCCGAGAAACCCGCTGATCGGCATGACGAACATGCAGGCGTAGAGCAGCCGGTGGCTGACATTGGCCAGACGCACCTCCCACTGGGGCACCTCCGGCGGCAGGATCGGCGGCGGGTTCTTGCTGCGCCACCAGTAGCGATAGAGGATCAGCAGTCCGGCGATCAAACCGAAGGTCTTGTGCCAGTTGAACACCATGCCGCGCGGCGATTCCGGCCCCTTGGGCAGGTCGGTCATGGTGAAACCCACCGTCATGAGGCACAGCAGCAGCAAGGCCAGCAGCCAGTGCAGAGCGATGGCCCGTGGCGTGTATTTGAGCGAGTCGTAACGAGACATGGGCGTGAGGAGCGAAGTGTCGTGGGGTCGGCCCCGTCTTGGCGGCAGTGACCGGCAAAGGTGCGTGTGCGATTGTGCCAAGCAAAGGGCGTGTTTTGGGGGTTCCGCAGGCAAAAGTCGGGAAATCATCCCGAGCCCTGCGGTCTGCGAGGTGGCAACATCGGCGGCACCCTCAACTCAGCTCGTCCAGAGCAGTGCCGATGTCGATTATCAACGCCCAGACGCTTCGCCTCGCCGCCGCGGTCACCGCCGCATTTGCCGCCCAAACCGTGCTTGCCGGTGGGCAGGGCGATTCCCAAAAGACCGTCTCGGAGAAGACCGAGGCGCCGCGTGTCGACGTGATCAGCACCACGCCGCTGCCCTCGCTCGGCACTGCCAAGGAGGAGATCGCCGCGCCGGTGCAGACCGCCACGTCGCGCGATCTCGACCGCAGCCAGGCGGTCGACCTCACCGACTTCATGAACCGCAATCTGGGTGGCGTGCACATCAACGACGTGCAGAACAACCCGGTGCAGCCCGATGTGAGCTATCGCGGCTTCACTGCCAGCCCTTTGTTGGGTAACCCGCAGGGCCTGTCCGTCTACATGGACGGCGTGCGCATGAACCAGGCGCTGGGTGACCAGATCAGCTGGGACCTCATCCCGCGTTCGGCCATCTCGTCGATCACCCTGATGCCCGGCTCCAATCCGCTGTTCGGTCTCAACACCCTGGGCGGTGCGCTTTCGGTGCAGACCAAGAATGGCCGTACCCACGCTGGCAGCCGCGGTCAGACCTATTACGGCGACTACAACCGCCGCGCGGTCGAGTTCGAGCATGGGGGGTACAACGACAAGGGCCTCGACTGGTTCATCACCGGCAATGACTTCCGCGATGACGGCTGGCGCGATTTCTCGCCCACCCGCGTGCAGCAGATGTTCGGCAAGCTGGGTTGGGCCAACGCGTCCACCGACGTCGACCTGACCTGGTCGTTCGCCAACAACAACCTCATCGGCAACGGCTTCACGCCGGTGGAGTTCCTGCGCCGCAGCTACAGCAGCATCTTCACCCGCCCCGACCAGACGCAGAACAACAGCAACTTCCTCAACCTGTCGCTCAAGCACCAGTTCAACGACAACGTGCTGTTCAGCGCCAACACCTACTATCGTAGGATCAAGACGCGGACGCTCAACGGTGACGGCAACGACGAACAGGCCGAGGCGGAGGAATTCGCCGATTTCGGCTTTGCTAGCGAGAGCGCCTTCCTCACCGCGCTCACGGATTGCCGCACCGTCGGCGGGTTGGATGCCGAGGGCGCCGAGTCGTTGTGTAACGGTGCACTCAACCGCACCCGCGCCCGCCAGAACAACTCGGGCATCCAAGGGCAGTTCACCTTCCTCGGCAACCTGTTCGGGCAGCGCAACCAGTTCATCGTCGGCGCCGGCTACGACCAGAGTCGCGTGTCGTTCAACCAGGGTACCGAGTTCGGTACGCTCACCAGCAGCCGTGGCGTCAACGGTTTGGGCTTCATCTCCGACGAGGCAGCGGCATCGCTGTACGGCAAGACGCGCACCTACAGCATCTTCGCCACTGACACCCTGTCGATCCGCGAGCAGTGGCATCTCACGGTATCAGGCCGCTTCAACCAGACCCGCGTCGACAACTTCGACCGCCTGGATGCAGAAGAAGGACGGAATCCGGGTGACCCGGGGTCGCTGAGCGGCGACCACAAGTTCACGCGCTTCAACCCGGCGGTTGGCTTGACCTGGACGCCCAACAGTTGGATCAACCCCTACATCGGCTACAACGAGGGCAGCCGGGCGCCCAGTACCATCGAATTGGGTTGCGCCGATCCCAACAGCCCCTGCCGCTTGCCCAACGCGCTGGCCGGCGACCCGCCGCTGAACCAGGTCGTGACCAAGACCTACGAGGGCGGATTGCGCGGCAAGTTGATGGGCGGCCAGTTGGCGTGGAACGCTGGCCTGTTCAATGCCCGCAGCGATGACGACATCCTGTTCATCGCCAAGGGTCTCGGCGGCCTCGGTTACTTCGAGAACTTTGGCCAGACCCGTCGTCGCGGTGCCGAACTCGGACTTACCGGGTCGCTCGGTAATCTGCGCTTTGGTACGTCTTACACCTTCGTCAATGCGACCTTCGAGAGTGCGACTGAACTCGCGGGTGAGAACAACAGCGCCTCCGGTCCCTGCTCGGTCGAGCCCGATGAAAATTGCATCACGGTTCGCAAGGGCAACCGCATCCCGCAGATTCCGCGCCACCAAGGCAAGATCTTTGCCGATTACCAGTTCACCCCGCGAATCGGCGTGGGTACCGACGTGATCGCCTTGTCCAGCATGTTCGTGCGCGGCAACGAGAACAACGCGCACCGCGCCGATGGCGATGAGTTCATCGGCAAGGGTGAGACCGGTGGATGGGCCATCGTCAATCTGCGCGCTACTTACCAGCTCACCGATCAGGTGCAGCTGTTCGGCCGGGTCAACAACGTCTTCGATCGTCAGTATTTCAGCGGCGGTGTGCTGGCGGAGAACCGCTTTGACGCGAGCGGGCAATTTGCTGGGGCGGAGCAGGGCACGACGGCGTTCGCGCCGGGCGCGCCGCGCATCTTCTGGTTCGGTCTGCGCTTCGACCTTGAGGGTGCGGCGGCCAAGCGCAGCGCGGCGATGTTCGATCGCGACTGACATCTTTTCTCATTTGCCGGACCTACGGGTCCGGTGTTTCGCAGACCCGCTATGGCGGGTCTTTTTTTGCCCGTGGGCTCGCCTTTAGGCTGCTGCAAGTCGGCGATTAAGCGGCGGCTCAGCCGGCCGAGTCACGGAACGTCACGTCACCGATCAGGCCGTGCCGCGCCGCCAGGCGTACCAGTTGCGCGGCGTTGTCGACGCCGAGCTTTTGCCGCAGAGCCGACTGGTGATTGGCCACCGTCTTGGCGGTGAGGTTGAGGATGCGCGCAATCTCGTTCACCGGTTGGCCTTGCGCCAACAGGCGGAACACTTCGAACTCGCGCTCGGTGAGCACGCTCACCGGATCCGGGTCTGAGCCGACGCGCTGCAGAGCCAGCTTCTCGGCCATTGCGTGGTCAACATAGCTGCGCCCAGCCGCGATGCGGCGGATCGCTTCGACCAGCACCTCGGGTGCCGCCGACTTGGCGATGTAGCCGCGTGCGCCGGCTGCCAGCGCGCGGCTGGCGAACACCACGTCTTCGTGCATGCTGAACACCAGGATGCGAGCGCCGGGCTCGCGCGCCATCATCCGCCGCGTCACCTCGATGCCGCTGATGCGCGGAAGCGAGATGTCCATCACCACCAGCGCCGGACGCAGTTCGCAGAACAGGCGGTAGGCGTCTTCACCGTTGCCGGCCTCGGCCAGCACGCGGATGTCTTCGGTCTGCTCGAGCAGCCGGCGGTAGCCTTCGCGAACCACCGCGTGGTCGTCGACCAGAAGCACTTCAATCGTCATGCAAGTCCTCCGCAGGCAGGATGGGCAATCGGAACTCCAGTGTGACGCCACGGGCCCCGGAGATCTCCAGATGGCCCCCGAGCAGCTCTGCGCGTTCGCGCATGCCGGTGAGCCCGAGCCCGGCACGAAAGCCCTCCGGCAGGCCGCGGCCGTCGTCTTCGATGCGCAGCGTCAGTGTGCAATCGGCGCCACCGGCGAGCGTGATACGAGCCCGGCGCGCGCCAGAGTGGCGGGCGATGTTGGTGAGCCCCTCCTGCACCAGGCGAAACACGGCAATGCTGAGCTCCTCGCTGATCGCCGGCAACTCGGCATCGACCGCCAGCGTGTAGGCCACGCCCGCTTGCCTTTGCTGCCAACCGTCGACGAGGTGCTGCAAGGCTTCTTCGAGGCCGAACTCGTCAAGCCCGACCGGGCGCAGCCGGTACATCATCTTGCGTGCAACTTCATAGACATGCCGGACAAGGCCGCGGATACGTTCCAGGGATTCGGATGCCGCAGAGCCGGCCTGCAGTTCGCGCCGCAGCCCGACGGCCTCAATCTCGATCGCATTGAGGTACTGCCCGAGTTCATCGTGCAGTTCGTGGGCGATGTCTTTGCGTTCGCGCTCCTGCAGGTCGAGGCTGCGCCGGGTCAGGTCGCGATTCTCTTCGAGTGAGCGAGCGAGGTCGGCTTCCAGCTCCACGCGCATGGCAAGTTCACGGCGCAATTCGGCCCAGCGCCGCCACGAGAACCAGCCGAGGGCAGCGGCCAGCACCAGCAGCGTGGTCCGCAGTTCGTCGGCTTGGACGAACTCGAGATCGGCGGTCCAGCGGTTGATGTGCTCGTTGAGTTCAAACTCAGACGCGACCCAGAAGGCTGCGACCGTGACGAGCAGCACCAACGCGAGGTCGCGCAGTGTGCGCAAGTGGGCTTCGCGGGCTAGTCGCTTGATGTCGTCCAGATTCACCCCGCGGATTATGAGCTGCGTCTAGCAGCAGCGGCGCCCCACGGCGCGTCCGTGAGGCGAACTTGTCCGGCGGGCTGCAGGCGAAGGGTGTCGAGTGCCAAAGCGGTGGCCTCTTCGCGAGAGCTGACCAGCAAGAGCCGCCCGTCGCTGCTGAGCGCAAGGTGGGCCGGGGCCTTGCCGGCCGGGACGTGTCGGATGATGCGGCGCTGGGCAGCGTCGATGACCGACACCGTCCCGCTGTTACGGTTGGCGACGTAGACGTATCGCCCGTCCGCTGGGGTGGCCAGTGCCACCGGCTGCAGTCCGACCGGCAATGTGGCGCTGCGCGTCCAGTTTCCGACTTCGATCACCTCGACCTGATGGCTGCCGGGGATGGCCAGCCAGAGCTCGCGCCCGACAAACGCCATCCCTGCCGGCTCACCGCCGGTGACCACGCGGCGTTGCAGGCGGCCGCTGTGCAGGTCGATGACTGAGAAGGCCGACTCCTTGTGCCGTGTGATGACCAGCCAGCGGCCGTCGGCGGAGAAGAGGCAGTTGTGAGGGGCGGGGGCTTGGATGCGTAAGCTGCCAGCCACTCGGCGCTGCTCGAGGTCGATAAAGACAACCTTTCCGGCACGTTCGGTGCACACAGCCAGCTGTTTGCCGTCGGGCGACAGCCAAGCCGCCTCCAGGCCTTCCGGTACGGGTACGCTCCAGTGGCTGCGCTCGTCACGCAGGTCGACGCCGACCACGCGGTCGAGCTTGCTATCGATCAGCAGCAGGGTACGGTTGTCGGGCGTCACCAGGGCGCTCTCGATGTGCTGACCCATCGGCGGCTCCACAGCGAAGCTGCGCACCTTACGCAGTGGCTCGAGGCCGATCAGCGTGACCGTGCCACCAGACACCGACGGCAGCCACGCCAGGTCGGCGAGGGCGGCGCAGGGCAGGGTGAGCAGAACGAAGGCGACCAGGAGCTTGTTCATGGCCGCACGATGTTCAGCTATACCGGGCCGCGCCCCAACGGTGAAAGTCGAGTTTCTCCCGGCCGCAAAAACAAAAGCCCCCGCCATAGCGGGGGCTGCTTGCGGAGAGGGCTGGATCAGCCTTCGCCAACCTGCACGGTCTCGACCGAACGCTCAACCACCTTGCCGGTGGTGGCATCGACTTCAACCTTGTACTCCTTGCCGTCCGTGCCCTTGATATCGAACTCGTAAGAGGCCGAACCGTTTGGCTCGATCTCGTATTCGACTTCGACCACGGTGCCCGGCTGGGCCTTGAGTGCGGCAATCTTGGCATCGGCTTCGCTGACCTTGGCCTTGGCGACCCACTTGGCATCAGTCGGCGAGACTTCCTGCTCGACCTCGGTGATCTTGCCAGTGTCGGCTTGGCATTCGATATCCCAGTTGGTGCCGTCAGCCTTCTGGACATCGAATTCGTAGACCGTTGCTTTGTCTTCGGTCTTGACTTCCATCTTCACGATTTTGCCCGGATGGCTCTTTGCAAGCGCATCGGCACAGGCCGAGACACCATCATGCGCGTTTGCAGCAAAAGGGGCGAAGGCGAGGGTAGCGGCGATGGCGAGGGCGGACTTGTTCATGTGTTTTTTCCCTGATTCATGGAGTGTTTAAAAAACGGGCTGTGTGTCATGCGATGACATGGTTCATCGCGCGCCGGGAAAAGTTCCCGGGTGTGGATGTCTGCTGGCGCAATAGTCTCATTGATGAGAGCGATTCTCATCGGCGAGGTGTCCTCGACCTGGGTTCCCGCGATCGGCGCGCAACACAGTGGGAGAAAGTCCCGGTTCTGCGGCGCAGATCCTCCCCCTTGCTGACAGTCCCTGCTCGTTACCCTCTGACACTGCGGAGCCAGCTTGGCGCTGCGCTTTTCGGGGAGAGCCATGCGCTGGTGGTGGGTCGGCGATGACGCAGCGGCGGCATCCGTCTGCCAGGCCTTGGGTGCCATGGCGGAGTGGCCCGCGCCGACCTGTTTTGGCTCTGCGGAAGAGGCCATTGCGGCGCGTGTAGCGCAAGCGCCAGACTTGGTCGTCATTCAGATGGAATTGCCGTGCACCAGTGGCATCCAACTCGCTCAGGTTTTGCGCCGGCGTACGCCACGGCCCCGAGTGCTTCTGCTGAGCGAGCGCGGCCAAGCGGTGTTCGCTATTCGCGCACGCAAGGCTGGCGCGCGCGGCTTTATGCGCCTGAGTGCAGGGCCACAGGCACTTGCTGAGGCGGTGCGCGCCGTGGCGATGGGCAAAGTCGCCATCGACCGCGAGACTGTGGCCGCGATTACTGCATCGTCCTCGGATGCAGTGACACAGCAGTTGACGCGGCTGATGCCGCGCGAATTCGAGGTGCTGCTGATGGTGTGGCGCGGATTCTCTCGGGAGCACATCGCAGGCTGCTTGGGCCTGCGACAGGCCACCGTGAAGGCGCACATCGAGGCGCTGGTCCGTCGAACCGGCTGTGATGGCCCGGAGGGGCTTGCCGCTTTGCAGCCACCGTCCGGGCCTTAAACCGCTAGAAGTTGTACTTGGCTGTGAACCCCACCAGACCGTTTCGCGTCGGCGCAGCTTCGATGTAGGCCGCGTTGTTGACCCGGACCGAGCCGATGTATTCCTTGTCGAACAGATTGTCGACGCGAGCGAATTCGGTAAACGTCCAGTTGCCGACATTCTGCGTAAAGCCCAGACGCAGGTTCGCCACCGTGTAGCCGGCCGCGATGTCGGTGTTGGCATCATTGGCGAACACGCGTGAGGAATGACGAGCCTCGATGGCCGAGAAGAAGCCGTACTTGGGATAACTGAACGCGATCTCCCCGTACAGGATGTTGCGCGCCGTGCCCGGCAGGCGGTTGCCGGACTCGTCGATCGCGGCGCCCGTGTTGGTGAAGTTGTCGAGGTAGGTCGCGTCCAGCCAGGTGTAGGCCAGATAGGCGTTGAAGTAGTCGTTCAGCCGGCTGTCGACCGACAACTCGACACCCTTGCGGCGGGTACGGCCACCGTTCTGGTGCACGTTGCGGCCGGCATCGCTGGCCGAGATGATGATCTCGTTCTTGGTATCGACGTGGAAGACCGCCAAGGTGGCGCGTGTGTCGGCGCCGAGGAAGGCCTTCAGGCCGGTCTCGTAGTTCTGGCTGGTGGCCGGCTTGAGACCCAGGTTGGGGCCTTCACCGGTCGTTGTCGAGAACGCGGATTCGATGCTGGTCGGGGTCTCGAAGCCAGTGCCGTAATTGGCGTACCAGTTGAGCGCTGGGGTGACTTTGAAGACCACACCGGCGACCGGCAGGGTGCGATTGAAAACAGAGGTGCCGCTGCCGATTGGATTGACCGAAACGGGAATCCTGTCGCGGAAGGTCACCCTGACCTGGCTGTGTCGCACCCCGGCGTGAAAGCTGAGTCGCGAAGTCGCCTCCAGTTCGCCTTGGGCGTAAAAGTCCATGGTGCGCGAGTCGTTGTCCTCATCCCGGGCGCGGCGGCGTGAAGCCTCGGAGCCTGTCAGGTTGGCAAGGCCGCCGGTGAGGTTGCGGCCGGCATCAGTGGCGAGGCTGGACCGGTCGTCCAGCGCCTGCTCGTAAGACATACCCGCAGTCAGCCGCACGGGCATTTCCGCGATGCTGTTGCGGTGCGTGTAGCGCATGTCGGTGCCGGCAAAGTCGCGCTTGATCTGGCTCGCGCCCGGAAGCAGATTGAATTGGTTGCCGGCAAGGAATTGCAGGTTAGAGCGGTTGCCGGCGTAAGCCATGACGCGGAAGCTGTCGCCGTTCTCGAACAGGTGGTCGAGCACCGCGCCGGTCTGGTACTGGGAGCGCTCGACGCGGGTCCTGAATTGGAGCGAGGAGGGTGCGGCCTGTTTGCGGTCGGCCTGGTACTCAGCCAGCGTGAGGCCCTGCGGATCTAGAGAGACCGGCTGGTCGAGGCCGCTGGCGGTCCAGGTGAGTTTTGTTCGGTCGGTCAGCTGAAAGCCGAACTTGACATTGAAGGTGTCGCGCTTGGCCGCACTGAAGTCGCGGTAGCCATCCGACTCGAAGTGCGCGGTGTCGAACACGTAATTCCAGCGACCGTTGCTGCCCGAGACCTGGAGGTTCTCGCGGTGGGTGTTGTAGCTGCCGAACCAGGTGCTGGCTGAGACGTCCGGGCGCGGTCCGCCGTCACGCGTAAAGATCTGCACGATGCCGCCAGCGCTGTTGCCATACAGCGCGCTGAACGGGCCGCGCATGACTTCGATCGCCTTGGCGGACGACAAGGCGAAGGTGGACGCCTGGCCTTGCCCATCGGGTGTCGAGAGCGGGATGCCGTCTTGGTAGATGCGGATGCCGCGCACCCCGAACTGCGAGCGTGCGCCGAAACCTCGCGTCTGAATCTGCGGGTCTTGCGCAAAGTTGGAGCGATTGTTTGCGGTGATGCCAGGGATGCGGACCAGGCTCTCGGAGGCGTTGACCTGCGGCTGGGCGAACTGGATGTTCCGCGGCTCGATGACGTCGATCGACACCGGCAGGTCAAAGCTCGGCCGTTCTTCCCGCGTCGCCGTGACAACCACAGGTGAGCTTGCTGTTTCGGCAGCGATTCCCGGGAAGGCTGCAATGAGGGCGGCCGCCATGGCAGAGAGGCGGAGTCCGTTGGGTAGACGGCGTTGGCCGTTGGTCATGAAAAGTCCTGTAATAGATTCTAGATTATTGATTTATAGAGCGTATCTTGGTGTCAGCCGGCGACCGCTCAAGCGGCGCGAACCATATCAGCAACCGGGTCGATGGAGCCATCTCCTGGGCGCCATGAAAATCATGAATTGCTAGAAATGGGCCATTGCGCCGCCGCTTATACTCGCCAGCCCCTCGTCGCGCCCCTGCGTCACCGTGACTCCCGCCGACATCGACTACCCCGAAGACCTCCCGGTCTCTCAGCGCCGCGACGAGATCCTCGCCGCACTACGTCGCCACCAGGTGGTCATCGTCTGCGGCGAGACCGGCTCGGGCAAGACCACCCAGCTGCCCAAGATGGCGCTGCAGGTGGCGCTTGAGCGCGAGGCGGCGCGGGCGCAGACGGTGGGGCAAGGCGGTCGCGCCGCGACGCCACCCCCCGCCGGCCGCGCCTGATCGGCTGCACCCAGCCGCGCCGCATCGCCGCGCGCAGCATCGCCTCGCGCCTGGGGGTGGAGCTCAAGAACCCCGACCTGGTCGGCTTCAAGGTGCGCTTCACCGACACCAGCAAGCCCGGTGCGCGGCTCAAGGTGATGACCGACGGCATCCTGCTGGCCGAGACGCGCTCCGACCCGGACCTGCGGGCCTACGGCACCATCCTCATTGACGAGGCGCACGAGCGCAGCCTGAACATCGACTTCCTGCTCGGCTACCTCAAGCGGCTGTGTAGGCGCCGCCCCGATCTGCGCGTCATCGTGACGTCGGCGACCATCGACGCCGAGCGCTTCAGCAAGCACTACGATGGCGCGCCGGTGATCGAGGTCTCCGGCCGGACGTATCCCGTGGACGTGCGCTATCGGCCGCTGCCGAAGGACGCCGAGGACAGCGCCGAGGCAGTGATCGAAGGCATCGTCGATGCGGTGGACGAGCTCGCCCGCGTCGGCAACGGCGATGTGCTGGTCTTTTTGCCCGGCGAGCGCGAGATCCGCGAGACCGCCGAGGCGCTGCGCAAGCACCACCCGCCCGGGGCGGAGATCCTCCCGCTTTACGCGCGACTCTCTGCCGCCGAGCAGAACCGCGTGTTTCAGCCGGGTGGCGCGCGGCGCATCGTGCTCTCGACCAATGTGGCCGAGACCTCGCTCACCGTGCCCGGCATCCGCTACGTGGTCGACCCCGGGCTGGCGCGCGTCAACCGCTACTCCTATCGGACCAAGGTCGAGATGCTGCTCACCGAGCGGGTCAGCCAGGCCTCGGCCAACCAGCGCGCCGGGCGCTGTGGGCGGGTGGCAGCAGGGGTCTGCATCCGGCTCTACGAAGAGGAGGACTACCAGAGCCGGCCGCCGTTCTCCGACCCTGAGATCGCACGCTCCTCGCTGGCCTCGGTGATTCTGCGCATGGCCGCACTCCGGCTCGGCAGTGTCGACGAGTTCCCGTTTCTCGAGCCACCGTCGGCCAAAGCCATCCACGACGGCTACCAGCAGCTGCAGGAGCTCGGTGCGGTCGATGAGCTGCGTCAGATCACGCCGCTGGGCGAGGAGATGGCGCGCTTCCCGCTCGATCCGGCCATCGGCCGACTCATCCTTGCCGCGCGCGACGAGCAGTGCCTGAAGGAGGTGCTGATCATCGCCAGCGCGCTCTCGGTGCAGGACCCGCGCGAGCGGCCGCCCGACCGCGCCAGCGCAGCTGATGACGCGCACCGCGCTTTCGCCGATGAGCGCTCCGATTTCATGGGCCTGCTCAAGCTTTGGAACTGGTACGACGACAAGCTCAAGCACAAAAAGTCCAACCGCCAACTCGCCAACGACTGCAAGGAACGCTTCCTCAGCCCCCTCAGGCTCAGGGAGTGGCGTGACATCCACGGCCAATTACACGCCATGCTCGCCGAGATCGGTTTGCGTGAGAACCAGCAGCCCGGCTCCTTTGAGCAGATTCACCGCGCGCTGTTGGCCGGCCTGCTCGGCAACATCGGCGTCAAGACCGATACCCCGGGCGAGTACCAGGGCGCGCGCGGCAACAAGTTCTGGATCTTCCCCGGCTCGGCCCTTCACAAAAAGGGTGGCAAATGGGTGCTCGCCGCCGAGCTGGTCGAGACCAGCAAGTTGTATGCGCGGGGGGTGGCCAACATCCAGCCGGAGTGGGTCGAACAGGTGGCGGGGCCACTGCTCAAGCACCAGTACGTGGAGCCGCACTGGGACGTCGAGCGCGGTGAGGTGATGGCCTGGGAGCGCGTCACGCTGTTCGGCCTCACTTTGGTCAACCGTCGCAAGGCACGCTACGGGCCGGTCAACCCCACCGAGGCGCACGAGGTCTTTCTGCGCCAGGCGCTGGTCGCCGGAAACCTTGAGACGCCTGGGTCGTTCATACGGCACAACAATGCCTTGCGCAAGGAGCTTGAGGAGCTCGAGCACATGAGCCGCCGCGTCGATGTGCTGGTCGACGACGACGCGGTGCATGCGCACTTTGCGCGCGTCGTGCCCAAGGACATCTGCGATGCCCGCGCATTTGAGCGCTGGCGCAAGGATGCCGAGCAGAAGGAGCCGCGCGCGCTGTTCCTGACTCGCGACACGCTGATGCGCCACACCGCGGCTGCGGTCACCGCGCAGCTGTTCCCGCGCGAGTGTGAAGTGGATGGTGTGGCATGTCGCTACGACTACCGCTTCGAGCCCGGCCACCCTGCGGATGGCGTGACA
>RFSW01000161.1 GCA_009923755.1 Betaproteobacteria bacterium
CCAAGCACCTCAAGCTTCACCAGACGGTGGTCATCGAGCAACTCGCGCGCCAGACGCAAGGTGCGCAGCGCGTCCTCGGCGGTGTAGCAGCCCGCGGTGTTGGGCAGCAGGGTGTAGCGATCCGGCGGCAGCACATCGAGCAGACTCGGCTGGTCGGGGTCCTGGCCGATGTTGGTGCGGCGGATCGCCACCGTGACGATCTCGGCGCCGCTCGCCTCGACGGCACGGTGGGTCTCGTCGAAGTCACGGTACTTGCCGGTGCCGATCAGCAGGCGAGACCCATACGCCCTGCCAGCGATCGTCAGTGGTGGGTCGGCGCTGATGTCAGCGTGGCGCTCGGGCGGGATCGCATTCATCGACTCATTCTAGCCTCGTGCCGGCCGACGCAGCGCCGCCACCAAACTCGCGCTCACGATCAAGGCGCCGCCGAGCCAGTCCTGCGGCCGCAAAACCTCATCAGACAGCAGCGCCGACGACACCGCACCGGCCACCAGCTCGAACAGGAACAGGACGATGGCGGTGTTCGCCGGGACCCGCGCGATGCCGTGCTGGATGATCACGGTGATGGCATACATGACGACACCCAGCAGCCCCAGCACCAACCAGTCGAGACCGCTGGCGGCACCCGCAGCTGGCAGCGCCCAGACGCCGCTACCCAGAGTCAGCCACAAGGCCGAGACCAGCAGCACACCGGCCCAAGTGGCCAGGGACTTGGCCTCGATGCTGACCGCGTCCGCGCCCTTGGACAGCACATTGAGGGTGGCAAAGCTCATGCCGCCAGTGAGCCCGAGCCACTCGGCGGCGTTGGTCGGCAGCGGGAGACCCTGCTCCGGCCAGAGCATCACCAGAGCCCCGGCCAGCGACAGGGCCACCAGGGCGCCCGAGCGCAGCGTGAGTTGCTCGCCGAGCAGGATGCGGGCAAGGATGACGGTCCACAGCGGCGCGAGGTAGAACAGCAGCAAGACCCGCATCACCTCACCGCCGACCATGCCGAGCACATAGGCGAGGTTGGTCCAGCCTGCGGTGAGGGCGATCAGCAGCATCTGCCGCCAATGGGCGCGCAGTTCACCGGCGCGCAGGCCAAAGCCGGCGACACCCATGAGCAAGCTGATGGCGTATGTGAGGGCTGTCGAGGTGGTGGAGGAGAAGCCCGCTGCTTCGAGTTCGCGGTAGGGGTACCAGACCATGCCCCACACCGCGGCTCCGGTGAGCAACGCGACCACCACCACGGCACCCTCGCGTCCGCTGGCCGGACTGCCTGATCCCATGCCTATGCCGGCCACCGCCACCCCCCTATAATCGCGGGTCCAGAAAGACCGCGCGCCAAATTGAATCCCCGCCTAGACACCCTGCAGACCTACCCGTTCCAGAAACTGTCGTCGCTGGTCGCCGGCATTCCTGCGCACAGTGACCTCACGCGGGTCAATCTCTCGATTGGCGAGCCTGCACACCCGACGCCGCAATTGCTCAAGGATGCCCTGACCCGAGCCTTGAGTGGTCTTTCCGTCTACCCGAGCACGCAGGGTCCGGCAGCGCTGCGGCAGTCGATCGCCAATTGGGCGGCGCGCCGATACGGCATCCCTGCACCCGACGCCGAGACGCAGGTGCTGCCAGTCAACGGCAGCCGCGAGGCCTTGTTCGCGATCGCGCAGGCAGTGATCGACCCGACGCGGCCCGACCCGGTGGTGGTCTCACCCAACCCGTTCTACCAGATCTACGAAGGCGCGGCGCTGCTTGCCGGCGCCACACCCTACTACCTGAACACCGTGCCCGGGAACGCTTACGTGCCCGATTTGGCCGCGATCCCGGCGGCGGTGTTGGCACGTACCCAATTGTTCTATGTCTGCTCGCCCGGCAACCCGACCGGCGCGGTGCTGGATCTGGAGTTCTGGCGCGAGTTGTTCGAACTCGCCGACCGGC
>RFSW01000162.1 GCA_009923755.1 Betaproteobacteria bacterium
GCGGCGCAAACTCGCCCGCCTGCGCACATCGCCGGCCAAGACCTTCGACGGCACGCCGATCGAACTGCATGCCAACATCGAGCTGCCCGGCGACATGGAGCAGGTGCAGGCGAGCGGCGCCACTGGCATCGGTCTGTTCCGTAGCGAGTTCCTGTTCCTCGATCGCAACGGCTTACCGAGCGAGGAGGAGCAGTTCGTTGCCTACCGCCAAGTGGCCGAAGAGACGCGAGGCCAGCCGGTGATCATTCGTACACTCGACCTCGGCGCCGACAAGCAACTCACCGGTCTCACCCACGACGGCGACAACCCGGCGCTCGGCCTGCGGGCGATCCGCCTGTGTCTGGCCGAACCACAACTGTTCCGCACCCAGCTGCGCGCCATCCTGCGTGCCGCGCGATTCGGTGACATACGGCTGTTGATCCCCATGCTCTCCGGTGTCGCCGAGATGCGCCAGACGTTTGCCGCCATCGCCGAGGCCAAGGCCAGCCTGCGGCGAGACGGCTTTCCCTTCCGCGAGGACATCGCGGTGGGCGGCATGATCGAGGTTCCAGCAGCCGCCATCATGTTGCGGCCCTTCCTGGATGCGCTGGATTTCGTCTCGATCGGCACCAACGACCTCATCCAGTACACGCTCGCCATCGACCGCACCGACGGCGCGGTGTCGCACCTCTACGACCCGACACACCCGGCCATCCTGCAGTTGGTGGCCAGCGTCATCAAAGCCGGCGCGCGGGCTGGCAAGCCGGTCGCGGTGTGCGGCGAGATGGCCGGCGAACTGCGCCTGACACGACTGCTGCTGGGCATGGGCCTGCGCGAGTTCTCCATGCACCCGGCCAACGTACCGGCGGTCAAGCAGCGCGTCCTGCAGACCGACCTGCGCGAAGCCGAGACGCTCGCCCGCCGCGTACTCAACACGACTGACCCCGAGCGCGCGCAGGCACTGATCGAGCGTCTCAACGGCTGAGCCGGCCCACGGCCGGGCCGCCGAGCTCGCGCATATAATCGCCAGACCATGAAAGACACGTTCCAACCGTGACCACCCGTTCGCTCGGCGTTGTCGCGCCGCAGACCGCCCGCTTTGACGAACCGCTGCACCTGCGCAGCGGCGCCGTGATCGACGGCTACGACCTGGTCTACGAGACCTACGGCACGCTCAATGCCGATGGCAGCAACGCCATCCTCATCTGCCACGCGCTGTCGGGCAATCACCACGTGGCCGGCCTCTCGGTGGCCGACGATCCCAAGACCGCCGGCTGGTGGGACAACATGGTCGGCCCCGGCAAGCCGATCGACACCGAGCGGTTCTTTGTGGTCGGCGTGAACAACCTCGGCGGCTGTCACGGCTCCACCGGCCCCTCGACCATCAACCCCAAGACCGGCAAGCCCTGGGGCGCCGACTTCCCGCTGGTGGCGGTGGTCGACTGGGTGCATGCACAAGCGCGGCTGGCCGACCGGCTCGGCGTCACGACGTGGGCAGCGGTGGTCGGCGGCAGCCTCGGCGGCATGCAGGCGATGCGCTGGTCCATCACCTATCCGGAGCGGGTGCGCAACGCGGTGGTGGTGGCGGCCGCACCCTTTCTCACCGCGCAGAACATCGCCTTCAACGATGTGGCGCGGCAGGCCATCCTCACCGACCCTGAGTTCCACGGCGGGCACTTTTACGAGCACGGCGTGGTGCCGACGCGCGGGCTGCGACTGGCGCGCATGCTCGGCCACATCACTTATCTGTCCGACGACGTGATGGCCGAGAAATTCGGCCGCTCGCTGCGCGGCGATAACCTCAAGTTCGGCTTCGACGTCGAATTCGAGATCGAGAGTTACCTGCGCTACCAGGGCGACAAGTTCGCCGGCTACTTCGACGCCAACACCTACCTCATCATGACCAAGGCGCTCGAC
>RFSW01000163.1 GCA_009923755.1 Betaproteobacteria bacterium
GCGCCGAGCGGCGCCATCAGCAGCGATTGCCCGGTCGCGAGCGTGAGCCATGCCGCAAGAGCGATGGCGACAGCACCGCCGAGGCCGGAAGCGAGGATGTCGCGAATGCCGCCAAAGGGTCCGAGTGTGTTCATGGGACGGCAGTCTGCAGCAACCGACCGCGCTCTGTCTCCCCTCACCTGTCTCGGCTGGCGCGCGAAAACGCTAAAGCCGTACGCCCTCGCGCTGCAGCAGTGCAGCCTTGCGCGCCAACCCGAAACCGAAGCCGCCCAAGCCACCACTGCTGGCGACTACACGATGACACGGCACCAGCACGCCGACGGGGTTGGCGCCGCAGGCCTGCGCCACGGCGCGATATGCACGCGGCCGGCCGACGCGCCGCGCGAGTTCGGCGTAGGTGATGACACTGCCGGCCGGGATTCGCCGCAACTCGGCCCACACCGCCAGCTGAAACGGCGTGCCGCGCAGGTCGAGCGGCATATCGCAGGGCACACCCGCCGCCTCGACTGCGGCCAGCGCACCCGCCAGCAGCCCGCCCGCCGAAGACCGCACCTCCACCGCGCCGGGGAAGCGGCGCAGAAGCGCCGCGCACAAGACATCGGCGTCATCGCCCAATGCGAGCCAACAGATGCCGCGCGGGCTCGCCGCGGCGATGCACGGGCCGAGGGGGGGCGTCGTGGCGACATACTCGACACGTAGCGGGGACGATGTGCGTGTCACGGAGGACATCAGCGGATGATGCCGCGTCACCGGGTCGACCGGGTCACTGCGACTGCGAACCCGCGCTCATGCCCCCGGTCGACAGGACAGCTCTGCGGCGCCCCCCGTCTTACTGCAAGTCCAATCCGATCGCCACCACATCGGGGTTGCCGACCAGCGGAGTGACGCCGAACCCGAGCGTCTGCGCCAGGCGCAACATGGCATGGTTGCTCGCCAGAACCTCCGCGCCGATGCGCCGCAAGCCTCGCGAGCGGGCCACTTCGATCAGCGCGGTGAGCAGTTTCTGGCCGAGCCCCTTGCCAGTCATGCTGTCGGCCAGCACGATGGCGAACTCGCAGGTCTCGCCATCGGGGTTGACGAAGAAGCGGGCCACGCCGAGTTCGGTTTCGGGCGCTGTGGCGGTCACCGCGAGCAGCGCGATCTCCTTGCTGTAATCGAGCTGCGTCAGCCGCACCAGCATCGGCTCGCTCAGCTCTTGCAGCACGTTCATGAAGCGGAAGAAGCGTGCCTCGTCCGACAGGCCGGCGACAAAGGTGCGCACCAGCGCGGCATCCTCAGGGCGGATCGGCCGGATAGTGATATCGGTGCCGTCGGCCATCTGCCATTGGCTGACCAGGTGCGCGGGATAAGGATGGATGGCCATGTGCGCGTAGGGGTCGGTCCCCGTGTGCCGGTACTCGACCACCACCCGGGCGTCGGCGGCGATCGCCCCGTGCTCATCGAGGATCAGCGGGTTGATGTCCATCTCGCGCAGCGCCGGCAGTTCGCAGACCATCTCCGAGACGCGCAGCAAGACACCCTCGAGCGCCTCAATGTCGGCCGCTGGCAGGTTGCGGAACGGTCCGAGCATCTTTGCCACCCGCGTGCCGCGGATCAGGTCGCGGGCCAACACGGCGTTGAGTGGCGGCAGGGCGACGGCGCGGTCAGCCTGGATCTCCACCGTGGTACCCCCCGAACCGAAGGTGATGACCGGCCCGAAGACCGGGTCCGTGGTGACACCGATCATCAGTTCCCGGCCGTTCGGCTTGACCACCATCGACTCGACGCAGACGCCGTCCATCACCGCGCCCGGCCGGTTGCGGGCGATATTGTCGGCGATGCGCTGATAGGCCCCGCGCACCTCGGAGGCGGTCGACAGGTTGAGGAACACGCC
>RFSW01000164.1 GCA_009923755.1 Betaproteobacteria bacterium
TGGCCACCGCCTCACCCGCTAGCGCATTGAGCAGCGTCGACTTGCCTGCATTCGGCCGCCCGACGATCACTACTCGGTAGCCCTCGCGCAGGCGCAACCCGCGTCGCGTGGCGGCCAGCGCTTCGGCCAATCGCGCCCGGACCGCCTGCAAGCGTGGCAACAGGTCGAGCTTCTGTAGCCAGTCGATGTCGCTTTCTTCCGGAAAGTCGAGGCTCGCTTCGACGAGCGCGCGAACGGCCAGCAATTCGTCGGCCAGGGCATCGACGGTCTGCGCGAACTCGCCAGCCAATGAGCGTCGCGCCGCAGCCAAGGCAGCCTCCGAATCGGCCGCGACCAGATCGGCCACCGCCTCGGCCTGGTCCAGGCTCAGTTTGCCGTTGAGGAACGCGCGCTCGGTGAATTCGCCGGGTCTGGCCGGTTCTGCGCCCAACTCGACACAGCGCCGCACCAATGCCGCCAAAGCCAAAGGGTTCCCGTGTGCCTGCAATTCGAGCGTGTCCTCGCCGGTGTAGGACGCCGGCGCAGCGAACCACAACGCCACGCCCCGATCGATCTCGCCACCAGCGGCGTCGCAAAAGGCCGCGAACACCGCCTGCCGCGGCGCTGGCACACGGCCCAACACACCCGCTGCCACCGCGTGTGCGAGCGGCCCCGAGACCCGCACCACGCCTACACCGGCGTGGCCAGGCGCAGTCGCCACCGCCACCAGGGTGCGGAGCGCTTCCATATCAGCGTCGGCTGGCGACCTTCTCGCGCTCCATCACCGTATTGATGCGCCATTGCTGGGCGATGGAGAGGGCGTTGTTGACCAGCCAGTACAACACCAGGCCGGAGGCGAAAAAGAAGAAGAACACCGAGAAAGCGACCGGCATGATCTGCATCACTTTGGCTTGGATCGGATCCGGCGGTGGCGGATTGAGTCGCGCCTGCACGATCATCGAAAGGCCCATCAGAACCGGCAGGACATAATACGGGTCGGGTGCAGACAGATCGACGATCCAGCCGTAGAAGGGTGCGTGGCGAAGTTCAACAGAAGCGATCAGGGCGTAATACAGCGCAATGAACACCGGGATCTGCACCAGGATCGGCAGACAGCCACCGAGCGGATTAATCTTCTCGGTCTGATAGAGCTTCATCAACTCGACCTGCATACGCTGCTTGTCGTCGCCGTAACGCTCTTTGAGCTGCTGCATCTTCGGCGCGACCACCCGCATCTTCGCCATCGATCGATAGCTCGCTGCCGACAATGGGTAGAACAGCGCCTTGACCACCAGCGTGAGAATGATGATGGCCAAGCCCCAGTTGCCCACCTGATCGTTGAGCACACTCAGGAACACGAACAAGGGCTTGGCGATGATGGTCAGCCAGCCATAATCGGTGGTGAGGTCGAGCCCCGGCGCCACCTCGGCAAGACGGTCCTGCTCCTGTGGCCCGGCATACAGGCGCACGGTGGTCGTCCCGCTCTGCCCGGGCGCGATCTCGCTGGCCGCTGTCTTCACCCCGGCTCGGTAGATGCCATCGGGTAGCGCATCGATGTAGTTTTCGCGCGCCACGCCCTCGGCCGGTAACCAGGCTGTGAGGAAGTAGTGCTGAATCAGCGCCAGCCAACCATCGTTGCCCTGTCGCGCATACTCGGCCTTGCCCTTGCGCACCGACTCAAAATCGACCTTGCGGTATTTTTCGGCCTCGTTGTAGACCACGGGCCCGGTGTAGGTGCTCTGCAGGCTGGATTCGCCCTCCGGCGCCTCGCCATGCCGCAACATCTGGAAGTAGGCGGACGTGGCGACCGCCCGCTCACCCGCATTGTGCGCATCAAGCGTGACATCGACC
>RFSW01000165.1 GCA_009923755.1 Betaproteobacteria bacterium
CTGGCCGATCTGGCCAATGTCGGCCCCGCCGCCCTGCGCGATTTCCACGCGCTCGGCATCCGCACCGTGGCACAACTCGCCAAGCAGGACCCCTTCCGTCTGTATGACCGCCTCTGCCACCGCACCGGCAAGCGCCACGACCCCTGCGTGATCGACGTGTTCATGGCCACGATCGCGCAGAGCCAAGGCGCGGCGCCGCAGCCCTGGTGGAAGTTCACGGCAAGGCGGAAGCGGGCGTTGGCGAAGACGGCTGCCGGAACCAGCAACAGCGGTCATTTGAAGGCGTAAATGGGTCGTTATGGGTCCAGATATGGATCCTTGAACCATGTGTGGGTGAACTTGGGTGTGCCTGTGGGCCATGGATCCGGCATGCACCCCATTTCGCGCGCTGTTCGAGCGAGGCACGCCGACTCAACGCGGTCGCGCCACGGCCCCGGACCTGCAATTTACTCAACGACCGTCTTGATTTTACTCAATGCATTGAGTACTTTATACCCATGCCGGACATCCGCCGTGCCGAAGCCGGGCTGCTTCGCGACCGTCTGCGCGAACCCCGCCGCCACATGCAGGCGGTGGTGGGACCGCGGCAGGTCGGCAAGACCACGCTGGTGCGCTGGGCGCTGAAGGCCTGCCGGCTTCCATTTCACTACGTCTCGGCCGACGATCCAGGAAGCCTCTCCGAGGGATGGTTGCGCCAGCAGTGGGAAATCGGCCGCGTCCGCGCCGCCGAGAGCGGTCGCAAGGGCGCGGTGCTCGCCATCGACGAGTTGCAGAAGCTGCCGCGATGGTCCGAGCAGGCCAAGCGGCTGTGGGACGAGGACACGGCCGCGCGCCGATCGCTGCGCGTGGTGGTGCTCGGGTCATCGCCGCTGCTGCTGCAGAGGGGCATGACGGAGAGCCTGGCAGGCCGCTTCGAGGCGATCCGCGTGCCGCACTGGTCGTTCGGCGAGATGCGCAAGGCGTTCAAGTTCGATCTCGAACACTATCTCGTGTTCGGCGGTTACCCGGGCGCGGCACCGCTGGTGCACGATCAGGCTCGCTGGGCCGCCCATGTCCGTGAGTCGCTCATCGAGACCACCCTGAACCTCGACGTGCTGCAGATGGCGCGCGTGGACAAGCCCGCCCTGCTGCGACGCCTGTTCGAGTTTGCATGCTCGCATTCCGGCCGGCAACTGTCGTACCACAAGATGCTTGGGCAACTGCACGACGCGGGCAACACCACCACGCTGGCCCATTACCTGCGCCTGCTTGAGTCAGCAGGCATGGTGCGCGGAATCGAGAAGTACGCAGGCGAACTGGTGCGACAGCGAGCGTCGAGCCCGAAGCTGCAGGTACTGAACAACGCGCTCATGACGGCCCTCTCAGGCAACCTGCCGCGCCACCTTCTCGAGTCACCCGAACAGCGCGGCCAGCTCGTCGAGAGCGCGGTGGGCGCGCACCTGGCCAACGCCGCCGCGATGGGCCAGTGCAGGCTGTTCCACTGGCGCGAGGGCGACCGGGAGGTGGACTTTGTCATCGAGCGCGCGGGGTCGGTGATCGCGATCGAGGTGAAGAGCGGCCGCCGCCGCGACGGCCTGCCCGGCATGGCGGCATTCCTGCGCCAATGGCCGCGGGCCCGGCCACTGCTCGTGGGCGCCGACGGCGTGGGCATCGAGGAGTTCCTTCTGAAGCCCGTGCAGGCGTGGTTCGAATGAATCGCCGGATTCGCGCGATGCCATCTCCCCTTCCGCCGCGCGTCACCGCGCCCGCCCGAACCCCAGCAGCGACGGCAGGTCGGTCACGCCTGCGCCTCGCGATGCGT
>RFSW01000166.1 GCA_009923755.1 Betaproteobacteria bacterium
GGACCGAATACCCGCAGCTCGCGGGCAAAAAGGTGCTCGCCCTGCCGGCCCGGCTGACGCGCTGGAAGGGCCAGGAAGACTTTATTGCGCTCATCAAACGACTGGTCGATGTCGACGAACCGGTACACGGACTGATAGTCGGCGACACCCAGAGCGAGAAACGCGACTTCGCCGCGGAACTGCGTGCCAAAGTGACTGCGACTGGTCTGGATGCGCATATCACCTTCACCGGCCACCGCGGCGACCTGCGCGATGTGATGTCGGTGAGCGACATCGTCTTCTCCTTGGCCCGCGAGCCGGAAGCCTTCGGCCGGGTGCCGGTCGAGGCGCTCGCACTTGGCGTGCCGACCATCGGTTACGACCACGGCGGCGTCGGCGAGTCGCTGCGGGCAATCTACCCGGCCGGACTCGTCCCGCTCGGCGATATGGATGCCCTCGTCGCAAAAACACGCGCGTTCCTCAACGCCCGGCCCCCGGTCCCGCCCGAGCAACCCTTCACCCTGCAGCGCATGACCGACGCCACGCTGGCGCTTTATCAAGAACTGGTCGAATCGCCACGCTAAACGAAAGGACAAAAAAGCCGGGCGCGCAGCCCGGCTCGTATCGCGGTAAACCGCTGCGTCGTCAGTTCACCGGCACTGCCACCAGCCGGCCACCCTTCATCTCCGGCACCAAAATGAATCGGTTGTCCGGCGTGGCGTCGATATCTGCCGATGCTGCAAAACCGTCCTTGACCAGCACCGGCTTGGCCCCGGACTCGGTGATGTCGAGGCTCCACAACTTGCCGCCCTTCCAATCCGAGACATACAGCTTGGTATCGGCCATAGCAATGCCATCGCCACCGCCAAACCCATCTGCCAGTTTCTCGATCATGAAGTCGCGCAGGCGCACGCGGTACAGATCACCGGTGTGGAAATCGACCACCAGCAGATAGCCCTTGACCACGGTCGAGAGGCCGTTAGGGCTCTGCACCAGCGGGTTGATTGTCGAATCGGCGATCAGATGCACGCGCGCGTCCGGCGTGGCGCGGAAGATGGCGCCACCGCCACCCTTCTGGATATCGCCGGAAGATGGCGCCACCGCCACCCTTCTGGATATCGCCGCTGTCCGAGATGTACATGATGGTGTTCATGTCGAATGCCAGATCATTCAGAAACTGCGGCTTCTTTGGGAACTGCTCAGGCTTGAGGAAGGGCTTCACCGTGCCATCGACAAGCACCATCATCACGTGGTCCTTATCGGCGACATAGAGGATGCCGTTGCGCTCGGCCAGCCCCTTGGGGTCGTTGAGGCCCTTGGCGTAAACGCTGCGCTGGCCGTCCTTGATGCGAACGATGGCGCCATCGCCGTCCTTACCGAACTCACCGATCTCGCTCACAAAGATAGTGCCGTCGCGCAGGACGAGAACGGACTCTGGCATGCGCAGATCGATGACGGTGGCAGGCGCAGGATCGGCGGCGGCAGTGGAGGTGGCGCCAGCTAGGACGAAAGCGGCGAAAAGGTGACGGGCGATGCGCATGGAAACTCCGTGATGGTCAGGTGCGACCCTTGGGCGGGCCGGCGGCGATTCTAGTTCCCCAGATCAGCCGGCTAATCGACCTGCTGCGGATCGACGTCGATGGCATAGCGCACGCTGCGCGCCGCCAACTGCGGCAGGCGCGGCGAAAGCCCCGCCAACAGGGCCCGCAGCGCCGGCCGCTGCGCCGACTGCAACATGAGTTGCCAGCGGTGCTGGCCGGCCACGCGTTGAACAGTCGCTGGCACGGCATCGAACACCTGCACGACGGCGCGCTGAGACTT
>RFSW01000167.1 GCA_009923755.1 Betaproteobacteria bacterium
CGTGATCGCCGCCGTCAACGTCGTCTTGCCATGGTCCACGTGACCGATCGTCCCAACATTCACGTGCGGCTTGGTCCGCTCGAACTTTTCCTTTGCCATCGCTGCCTCTCGTCAATTGGTGGTGCCCATGGGCAGGATTGAACTGCCGGCCTCTCCCTTACCAAGGGAGTGCTCTACCACTGAGCTACATGGGCGTGAGCCGTTACTGTCTAAGGCGAGGTTCCTGGAGCGGGAGACGGGAATCGAACCCGCGTCATCAGCTTGGAAGGCTGAGGTTCTGCCATTGAACTACTCCCGCCCGGCCCGCTTTTAGAACAACACAAACTGGTGGAGGGGGAAGGATTCGAACCTTCGAAGGCAGAGCCGTCAGATTTACAGTCTGATCCCTTTGACCGCTCGGGAACCCCTCCTGTGCAAACCGCCGATTATCGAATGCGCGACGCGGGGCTGTCAATGCCGAGGGAGCGAGATATTGGTGCCGGCACCAGGGTTCGAACCCGGGACCCCCTGATTACAAATCAGGTGCTCTACCAGCTGAGCTATACCGGCTGCAGGCGGGTGGGATGCTACTTGACCAGATGCAGACGCGGCCGCCCGGTCGGCCGGAGCGGCGACGCGTCGGGCGGCGGCTCAGCCGGCTCGTCGACATCGAAGAACATGCCCTGTCCTGACTCGCGCGAGAAGATACCAGCAACCGCCTCGATGGGGACGTAAACCTCGTGCGAGACACCGCTGAAGCGCGTCGAGAAGCTGATGGCGTCGTTACCGACCACCAGATGACGGGTGGCGCCGGCACTGATGTTGAGCACGATCTCGCCATCGCGCACGTAGTCGCGTGGCACGACCACGCGATCGGAGACGCGCACCGAGAGGAACGGCGTCTCGCCACAATCGATGCACCACTCGTAGATGGCGCGCACCAGATACGGTTTAGTGGAGCGGCGCGCGCTCATCGGCGCATCGCTTTTTCCGCCGCAGTGGTCGCCTCCCGAAAAGCCGGGCGGTCGAACAGCCGGGACAGGTAAGCGTCCAAGGAGGCGGTGTCGCGCCCGAGATCGATGCCGTAACGCGGCAGACGCCAAAGCAGCGACGCCATGGCAATGTCCAGCATCGAGAGTTCATCGCCGAGCAGAAAACGGCCGCGTGAAAAGATCGGCGTCAGCTGCGCAAGCGCTGCGGCCACCTCGGTACGCGCCTCCGCCATGTCACCCGTGTTGGCTTCAAGGGTGTCGACGTGGCAGAACAGATCGCGCTCGAACTCAAGCAGCATGAGCCGTGCGCGAGCCCGCATGCCCGGATCCGAGGGCATCAGCTGCGGGTGCGGAAAACGGTCGTCGATGTACTCATTGATGATGTTCGCCTCGTAGAGCACGAGATCGCGGTCGACGAGCACGGGGACCTGGTTGTGCGGGTTGATGACCGCCAGGTCCTCCGCCTTGCTGGGCGAATCCACGTACTCGACGTGGAAATCCATCCCCTTTTCAAAGAGGACGATACGGCAACGGTGACTCCTCGGGCAGGTCGCGCCCGAGAACAACGTCATCATCCCTAGCGACCCTGAAGCCCGCAACACACCATCAATGCACGTCCTTCCAATAATCCTTCTTGAGGTTGTACGTCAGCACCAGCAAGATCAGCAGGAAACCGATCACGAAGAAACCCATTCGCACCCGGGTGTCCTGCGCCGGCTCGGACACCCAAGCCAGGAAGTTGGTGATATCGCCCGTCACCGCATCATACTCCGCCGGATTGAGCTGTCCGTCGCTGACCTTGACCAGCTTCGCCGCCGCGTGGCC
>RFSW01000168.1 GCA_009923755.1 Betaproteobacteria bacterium
GGTGCCAACTCGGGCGTCTCGTTGGCCTACAACATGGTGGGCGGCAACGCCACCGGCGATTACTCCTTCGGGCTGACCGCCAGCGGCTTTGCCGGGCGCATCAGCTACGACAACAGTTCTGGAGTAACAGGGCAGACGTTGAGCATCCAGAACGGCGCGAACGGCGGGACGGCCAAGTCCTACACCCTGCTCTACAGCCTTGCTGACTTCGACACCAAGATTGCGATGGACACCTCCGCGACTGCCGTTGCACTGGCGCGAAGTGTCAGCGACGACGGGGTTACCCGAGCAAACCTAGTGAGCAATGGCACCTGGTTCCGCGGGACCTTCACTGGCTTGGGCAACCAGATCAGCAACCTCGCGCTGACCGGTACCGACCGCGTCGGCATCTTCCGATACGGCGGCCACGAATCCGTTTTCCGCGACCTGAGCATCACCAATGCCAACGTGACAGGCGGTTTCGTGACCGGCATCGTCTATGGGCAAACCGAATGTTGCAGCGCGGGCAAACCGCTCTCCAATCTCCACATTTCGGGCACAGTCTCGGCCAGCAACGAATACACGGGCGGCCTTATCGGCTACGACGATGGTGGCGTCAGCAGCAACATCTTCGCCAACAACCTCTCGGTTTCCGGCACATCGTATGTGGGTGGCTTCTCGGGCCGCTCATTCTTGCGCACGCTCAGCAACAGCGCCTTCTCCAACGTTACCGTCATCGGGAGCGGTGAACGGGTCGGTGGCCTGGGCGGCGAGTGGCACGCGCAATCGATCTCGTCGGTGTCGTTCAATGGCAACGTGACGGGTACTGGCCGTGTTGGGGGCGTAGCAGGCTACCTTTCCAGCAACCTCTCAGGCCTCACGCTCAGTGGCGTCGTAACGGGCAGCAGTTATGTCGGCGGCGTCGCCGGCGAGGCGGGCGCCAACATCGCTCTAGTCGCTGCCGCCAACACGGTGCGCACCCAGACCGGTTCGCGCTATGTCGGCGGTATCGTGGGATCGTTAAGTCACGGCTTCATCGACAACAGCGAGTTCACCGGGATGATCCAGGCCCTGCAGGGCGGCACTGCGGTCACAGGGCTTGCCTCGGCGAACCTCCAAGACTTCGGCGGGCTGGTGGGCTACCTCGGGCACGACGCGCATGTGCGCAACGCTCACTTCAACGTCGAGAGCGCCACAATTGCCGGCAGCAAGGTAGTGGGTGTCGGCGCGCTCTATGGCACGCAGTTCACCGACTGGCGTAATGGGCGCGACAGCAGTGGCGCAGTGCTGGCATCGCCTAACGCCAATATTGCCGCACGCTCACTCGCCATCGCCAATTACGGGAGCCTTGTCCAAGACACTGTCGACGGCTTCTACAAGGTCGATACAGCCCAATCCCTCAAAGACCTGTTGGGTTTCTCTCAGCAGAATGCCAGCGGCATCAATACGCTCAAATTCAAGTTGGGGGCCGACCTCACGCCTGGTTCGTTCGGCTCAGCAGCGACTTCCGAGAACTTCACCTACATCCCCTATTTTGCTGGATCCGCCTTCAAGGGTACCGGCTTCGCGGTGAACGACTGGACGCTCGCCCCCGCTCAACAGCAGTCCAATATCGGCTTCCTTGGCGCGGTGCGCGGCACCGCCGTGAGCGACCTCACAGTCAACCTGGCTGCAGGGACATCCGCCAGCCCATCTGTGCGGGGCAACAACTACGTGGGTGGCGTGATCGGCTCCATGATCGGTGGCTCGCTGTCCAACGTCAGAACCACAGGGGCAGTCAGCGGCTCCTTGGTAGCAGGGGCGC
>RFSW01000169.1 GCA_009923755.1 Betaproteobacteria bacterium
ACTCGAATGCGTGTCGCCCTCGAAATACAGCACGGTATCGACGATGTGCTCGAGCACCCGCGGACCGGCCAGCGCGCCCTCCTTGGTCACATGCCCGACCAGCACGATGGCGGTGCCCGACTGCTTGGCATAGCGGGTCAGCTGCGCAGCGCATTCGCGCACCTGCGCCACCGATCCGGGCGCCGAGGTGAGCGCGTCGGAATAGACCGTCTGGATGGAGTCGATGACCGCCAGCAGTAACGCTAGGCGGTTGTTCTCCAAGCCCACCGAAACCCGCCGCGGGCTGGAGCCATAAGAAGTATCGACCAGCGCCTGCAGCTCGATGAGCAGCGGCCGTGTACCTTCCAGCGTGGCCAGCACCGAGGTGCCTGGCACCGGCTTGGCATGACCCGCGAGGAACAGCGCCGAAGGGTTGCCGATGGGCTTGAGGCCGCGTTCGGTCATGCCGAACACACCCAGTTCGTTGGCGGCGCCAAAGCGGTTCTTGATGGCGCGCACCAGGCGGTAACTCGAATGCGTGTCGCCCTCGAAATACAGCACGGTATCGACGATGTGCTCGAGCACCCGCGGACCGGCCAGCGCGCCCTCCTTGGTCACATGCCCGACGTGCCTGACTGCTTGGCATAGCGGGTCAGTTGAGCCGCGCACTCGCGAACCTGCGCCACCGAGCCGGGCGCCGAGGTGAGCGCGTCGGAATAGACCGTCTGGATGGAGTCGATGACCGCCAGCACCGGCTTGGCCTCAGCCAAGCGAGCGAGCACGTTCTCAAGGCGGATCTCGGTGAGCAGTTGCAGACGCTCGGCATCGACCTGCAAGCGCTGCGCACGCAGTGCGATCTGCTGCGCCGATTCCTCGCCGCTGACGTAGAGCACCGGGCCGACCGCGGCAAGCTTGGCGCCAGCCTGCATCAGCAGGGTGCTCTTGCCGATGCCAGGGTCGCCGCCGAGCAGCACCACCCCGCCACGTACGATGCCGCCGCCGAGCACGCGGTCGAGCTCATCGATGCCGGTGGGCGTGCGCGCCTCTTCGCGCGCCTCGACGCTGGCCAGGGTGACGATGCGCGCGGCGCCAGCGTCACCGGCCAGCGAGACGAAGCGGCTGGCGCCACTGGCAGGCTCGGCGACCGTCTCCACCAGGTACATGCCCCGCTCGGACTGCCCCATCGTGCCTTCGACCTCGGGGTGGCCCGCGTGGCCGATCATCACGATCTCATGCCCTGACGCCCGCAGCTTGGCCACCTCGATGTGGACCTTGGTCACCAACGGGCAGGTGGCATCGAACACCTGCAGGCCGCGCACCTCGGCGTCGCGCTTGACCGCCCTGGACACGCCGTGCGCCGAGAAAATCACCGTGCCGCCGGCGGGCACCTCGTCGAGCGTCTCGACGAACACCGCACCCTTGGCGCGCAGGTCGGCCACCACATGGTTGTTGTGGACGATCTCGTGGCGAACGTAAATGGGAGCACCGCGCAGTTGCAGCGCACGCTCGACGATCTCGATCGCCCGGTCGACCCCGGCGCAGAAACCGCGCGGCTGAGCCAGCATCACTTCCATCAGAGCACTCCGATCACTCGCACCGCAAAGCGCAGCGGCAGGCCGGCCAGCGGATGGTTGAAGTCGACCACGACCTGGGAGTCACCGTGCATTTTCAGCACCCCGGAAAAACCCTGCCCGTCGGGTGCGCGGAACTGCACAATGTCGCCGGGTGCGTAGCTTTCACCCGGCTCCGCATTGGCGTCGA
>RFSW01000170.1 GCA_009923755.1 Betaproteobacteria bacterium
GCCTTTGATCTGGCCGGCTTTGCCGCGGTCGATGTGCACATGAGCGACATCATCGCCGGGCGAGTGAATCTGCGCGACTTCAAGGGCCTGGCGGCCTGCGGCGGCTTCTCATATGGCGACGTGCTGGGCGCCGGCCAAGGCTGGGCCAAGTCCATCCTGTTCAACGAGCGCGCGCGCGAGGTGATGGAGGCGTTCTTCCGCCGCACCGACACTTTTGCGCTGGGCGTATGCAACGGCTGCCAGATGATGGCGAGCCTGGCGCCGATGATTCCCGGCGCCTCGCATTGGCCGCGCTTTGTGCGCAACCGCAGCGAGCAGTTCGAGGCGCGGCTGGCCATGGTCGAGGTGCTGGAGAGCCCGTCGGTGCTGCTGGCCGGCATGACCGGCAGCCGCATGCCGGTGGTGGTGAGCCACGGCGAAGGCCGCGCATGGTGGGCCGACCCGGTGGACGCCGACCGCGTGCGCGTGGCGATGCGCTACGTCGACGGCCACGGCCAGCCCACCGAGCAGTACCCGGACAACCCCAACGGCTCTCCGGGCGGCATCACCGCGGTGACCACCGCCGATGGCCGTGTGACCATCCTCATGCCACACCCCGAGCGGGTGTTTCGCAGCGTCCAGATGAGCTGGCGGCCGGACAGCTGGGGCGAGCGCAGCCCGTGGGCGCGGATGTTCGGCAACGCGCGGGCGTGGGTGGACTAAGCGCCGACCGGCAACCGGCGCGTCAGACTCACTCGTAGTGGGTCCACATGCGCAGCACGCGCACGCAGCGCTCGGCCTCGAGCACCTGATAGACCAGCCGGTGCTGGATGTTGATGCGCCGCGACCAGGCGCCAGCGAGGTCGCCCACCAGTTTCTCGCAGGGCGGAGGCTGGCGGAACGGGTCTTGCGCCAGCAGAGCCAGCAGCGCCTCGGCCTTGGGGCGCAAGCCGGCCTCGGCCAGTTTGCGGGCATCCTTGACGGCCGCCCGTGCGAACACCACCCGCCAGCTCACCAGCCGGGCGAATCGGCGCTGTCGGCCAGCGGCTCGGCCATGCCGGCGAGGATCGACTCGCGCATGCCGGGGACCGACAGCAGGTGCAGCGTCTCCTGAATGGCGCGCCAGTCTTCCTCAGCCACAAGCACTGCCGCACCCCGCCGGCCGGTGATGTGGACCGGTTGGTGCGAGGCGGTGGCCTCGTCGATGAGGCGGTAGAGGTTGGCGCGAGCTTGGGTGGCGGTGAGCGTGGTCATGGTGATAGCGTACGTATGATCGTACGTTTTCGCAAGTGTCAGGCGGTGGCGCTAACATGCAGCCATGATCTCGCGCCAACTGCTTAGCCAGTTCCCGATATTCGCCGGCATGGATGACCACCATGCCGCACGGCTGTGCGCACTCGCCAGCCTGGTGGAGGTGCCACGCCGCACGCGGCTGGTGCAAGCCGGCAGCCTGAGCGATGGCGCCTTCCTTCTGGTGTCGGGCAAGGTCAAGGTGTTCCTCGCCGGCGATGACGGCCGCGAAGTCATCCTCTCCACCCTGGATGCCGGTGAGGTGTTCGGGGAGATGGGCCTGATCGATGACTCGCCGCGCTCCGCGCACGTGGAGACACTGGAAGCCTGCACCATCGCGGTGATCGGCAAGCCCGATTTTCTCGATTGCCTGAGCAAAAGCGGTGAACTGGCGCTGGCGGTGATGCGCAATCTCGCCGCGCGGCTGCGCGCCGCCGACGAGCAGATCGAGCGGCTGGCGCTGTTCAGCG
>RFSW01000018.1 GCA_009923755.1 Betaproteobacteria bacterium
GGACGCCGGCCCGATGGCGCACCCGATCCGCCCGGCGGCGTATCAGGAGATCAACAACTTCTACACGGCGACCGTCTACGAGAAGGGCGCGGAAGTGATCCGCATGATCCACACCCTGATCGGCGAGACGGCGTTCCGCGCCGGCATGGACGAGTACTTCCGCCGCCACGATGGCCAGGCCGTGACCTGCGACGACTTCGTCGCGGCGATGGAGGCCGCCAGCGGCCGCGACCTCGGCCAGTTCCGCCGCTGGTACCGGCAGGCCGGCACACCCACGCTTGCGGTGAACGGCGCTCACGATGCCGCGGTGCGGCGCTACACATTGCATGTCGAGCAGCGCTACCCGGAGACCGCCTACGAAGCGCGCTTGCGCGCTGACAGTCAGCCGGTCGAGCGTGGCCCCTACCACCTGCCGCTGGCGGTCGGTCTGCTGGCCGCGAGCGATGGCCGCGAACTGGCTGCCACCCGCGTGCTCGAGTTGCGCGAGGACCGGCAGAGTTTTGTGTTTGAGGATGTCGCCGAAGCGCCGGTGCCGTCGCTGCTGCGCGGCTTCTCGGCGCCGGTGGTGCTGCAGACCGACTGGACCGTCGAGCAACTGATCCTGCTGATGGCGCACGACACTGACCCGGTGGCACGCTGGGATGCGGGGCAGGAACTGGCGACGCGGCTCATCCTGGAGGGCGCGCGGCGGCTGGCGGGTGATGCGGCTGGTAGCACGCCCGCGGGCTCAGCCAGCGGCGTCGCTACCGCCATGAACACCGCCAGCACCTCTCACCCGGAATGGATTCCCGCCGCCTACATCGAGGCCATCGGCCGCCTGCTCGACTCGGCCTTTGCCCCCGCCGGCGACCCGGCCTTCGTCGCCGAAGCGCTCGCCTTGCCCTCCGAGGCGATGCTCGCCGAGCAGATGAGCCCGGCCGACCCCGAGGCCATCCACCAGGCGCGGCAGGCGTTGCGCGTGGCGCTCGCCCGCGGTCTGCAGGGGCAACTGGTTGCCACTTACGAGCGCCTCGCCATCAGCGAGCCCTACTCGCCCGATGCCGCCCAGGCTGGCCGCCGGGCGCTGCGCAACGCCTGCCTCGCGCTTGCTGCCGAGACCGGTGATGCCGCCGACATCGCCCGCGCGCAAGCCCAGTTCGAGGCCGGCGGCAACATGACCGACACCTATGCGGCGCTCGCGGTACTGGCCAACAGCGCCAGCCCGGCGCGCGAGCCCGCGCTGGCGGCGTTCTATGAGCGCTGGAAAGATGAAGCCCTGGTGGTCGACAAGTGGCTCGGCGTTCAGGCCATGAGCCGCCAACCGGACACACCGGCGCGTGTGCGCGCCTTGTTGCAGCACCCCGGCTTCGACATCCGCAACCCGAACAAGGTCTACGCACTGGTGCGCGCGTTCTGCGCCGCCAACCCTCGGCACTTTCATGGAGCGGACGGCGCCGGCTATGCGTTTGGCGCTGACCTGGTTCTGCAACTCGATGCGCTCAACCCGCAGGTGGCCAGCCGCGTGGCGCGCTGCTTCGACCGCTGGCGCCGCTATGACTCCGCGCGGCAATCCTTAGCGCGCACCGAACTGGAGCGCATCAAAGCCAACGCGCAGTCGCCCGATGTGCTGGAGGTGGTCAGCAAGTCGCTCGGTGCTTGACCTGACGCTTGAAACCACACGCTTTGGCGCCATCTTTAAGCCACATGGGCAAAGACACCCGCTCAGCGTAACGAACCCTGAAACTGCGCACGCCATTCCCCTGTCGAACCTAAAGAATCGGGTATAAATCGCCCGCTGCCATGTGTGTCCCAACGGAGACCTGATGAAACGCTTAGCCCTGATCGCCGTTTTGCTGACCTTTGGCCTGAGCCTGTGGCCTGACTTCGCCGACGCCAAGCGTCTGGGCGGCAGCCGCTCGCTGGGCATGCAACGCAGCGCACCGGTGCAAAAGTCCGCGCCGGCCGCCCAGCCGGCTCAGGCGCCGCAACAGGCGGCCAAGCCTGCCGCCCAGCCAGCCCCTGCACAGCCCGCCCCTCAAGCCGCGGGCGGCAACCGTTGGCTCGGCCCCATCGCCGGCCTCGCCGCCGGCCTCGGTCTCGCTGCACTGGCCTCGCACTTCGGCTTCGGCGAGGCGCTGGCCAACGGCATGATGATCGCGCTGCTGGTGGTACTGGGCATCGTCGTGTTCGGCTGGCTGGTGCGCCGCTTCATGCCCAAACCCGGTCTCGCTACTGCTGGCGGACCGCGCGATTTCAGCATGGACAACCGTGCCCAGACCCGCAGCCGAGTCGACGTTGCGCGCGAGACGTGGCAACCGGTCGAGACGCCAGCCCCGGCCACACCGACCACTACGACGCGGATGGCTGCGCCGGGCAGCACAGATGCCGACACCCCGGAAGATGCCGTTGCCCACCACCACACGACCGAGGTGCTGGCCGAGGATGCTACGACTCTGACCCTCCCTGCCGGCTTCGATGCCGACGCCTTTGTGCGTCAGGCCAAGGTCAATTTCATCCGGCTGCAGGCTGCCAACGATGAGGGCAACCTCGACGACCTGCGCGAGTTCACCACGCCTGAGGTCTACGCCGAGCTCAAGCTCGATATCGACGCGCGCAAGGGCGCTGCGCAAAAGACCGAGGTCATCGACCTTGAGGCGGCGATCGTCGATTACGCTGAGGAAGCCAATCGCTGGGTCGTCAGCGTGCGCTACAGCGGGCGCCTTTACGAGGACGCGAGCGTTGTCACCAACGAGCTGGACGAGGTCTGGCACTTGGTCAAACCGCGCAAGGGCAATGCGGGCTGGTTGGTGGCTGGCATCCAACAGCTGAACTGATCGCGCGTGCGCGAATAACTCCGGACGCAAGGGCCGCTCGATGCGGCCCTTCGTTTTGGCGGTAATCCCTCCGGGCCGGCCCGCCCCACCTTACGTCTCCCAAACCCGGTCTTAGCGGCGCCGCCACCACGCGGCCGCTCGCCACCCCAGCAGCACCAGGTATACGGCAGCGGCGTTTGTACGCCCTTTTTGACCAGCCACCAGTAATGCAACACGCCAAGCACCGGAACGGCATACACCAACATGTGCAGGCGCCCCCAGTTGCGCTTGAGGTGGCGACGCGCCGCATCGGTGGAGGTCAGAGCCAGCGGCAGTAGCAGCAAGAACGCGGCAAAACCCACGGTGATGAAGGGCCGCTTGGCGATGTCCTGAAGCATGGCCGGCCAGTCGAAGAACTGATCGATGACGATCCAGTTGGCAAAGTGCAGGCAGACATAGAAGAACGTAAAGAGGCCGAGCAGGCGCCGCACACGAGTGAGTTCGGTCCAGCCGGTGAGCTGCCGCGCGGGCGTCACGCAGAGCGTCGCCAACAGAAAGACCAGCGTCCACGTGCCGGTGGAGCGGCTGATGAACTCGATGGGATTGGCACCGAGGCCGTTGTTCAGCCCCAGCCAGATGAGCCGCGCCAGGGGCAGCAGGCAGACGATCCAGATGGCGAGCCGCAGTCGCTGCAGCGCGACGGAGACTGCGGGCACCCGCCGTGCGGACCCCTCGCTCAGAACCACTTCCTCAGATCCATGCCGCTGTACAGGCTCGCGACCTGGTCAGCGTAGCCATTGAACATCAGCGTATCGCGCTTGCGGAACTCACCGATGCGCCGCTCCTTGGCCTGGCTCCAACGCGGATGATCGACCTCCGGATTGACGTTGGAAAAGAAGCCGTACTCCGAAGGCTGGGCGCGGTTCCAGGCGCTGACGGGCATCTTGTCGACCAGCCGGATACGGACGATCGACTTGGCGCTCTTAAAGCCGTACTTCCAAGGCACCACGAGTCGCACCGGCGCGCCATTCTGGTTGGGCAGTACCTCGCCGTAGACACCGAGGGTAAGGAGCGTGAGCGGATGCATGGCCTCGTCGATGCGCAGGCCTTCCACATACGGCCACTGCAGCACGCGGCCGCGTACGCCTGGCATGGTCTGCGGGTCGGCCAAGGTGCTGAACTCAACGAACTTGGCGCTACCAGTGGGCTCGACCTTCTTCAGCAGTTCCGAGAGCGGATAACCCACCCACGGGATCACCATCGACCACGCTTCAACGCAACGCATGCGGTACACGCGCTCTTCGAGCGGCGCGATCTTGAGAATATCCTCGATGGCGAAGGTCGCCGGCTTGGCGCACTCGCCCTCGATGCGCACCGTCCAGGGCCGCGTCTTGAGCGTGTGCGCATTCTCCGACGGATCGGCCTTGTCGGTGCCGAACTCGTAATAGTTGTTATAGGTGGTCACGTCCTGATAGGGCGTGAGCGCCTCGGGCACAGTCCAGGCACTCTTCTTGACGCCAATAAGCTTTTCGCGAGGTGCAGTCGCGGCTCGTGCGGCCCGCGGGTCCAGTAGGCCGCCCGCTGCCAGCACCGCAGCCCCGGCAGCGGCCTGGCCGATAAAACGACGGCGATCCAGATACACATCGGGCGGAGTGATCTCGGACGCAACAATGTCGGGACGGTGAATGAGGTGCATGGTGCGAACTCCTGATTGACACGCACACAGACAGCGACGCGCCCGTGTGGTTGCGAAGGCCGTGCATCCATGGTGACGAGTACTCCAGCCTGACGCCATCCATCTGTCTGGCGCCCACTTCATCCCGCTCGCCGGGCTGCAGTCGGGCAACGTCGCCGTTGGCGGAGGACCCAGTGGCCTGGACGCTATGGCTCAGGCATTCGACTACGGCTTCCGGAGCATCTGCTAACCTCACCCGCTATGTCGAATGCTTCACTCTGGGCCGGCGCCCTCATCTTCGGCCTCGCCATCCTGCACACCTTCTCCACCGCCTGGATCGAGCGCCTGGGGCACCATTACCCCGCGCACCACGGTACCTTCCATCTGCTCGCTGAGGTCGAGGCGGTGTTCGGCTTCTGGGCGATGGTGCTGTTCGCCTGGCTGTTCTTTGCCGAAGGGGCTGGCCCGGCAGTCGGCTACGCCGACGCACGCAACTACACCGAGCCCCTGTTCGTCTTCGCCATCATGGTGGTGTCGGCCTCGCGTCCGGTGATGGCGGTGGCGCGGGCGCTGGTCGTGCGGCTGGCAGCACTGCTGCCGAGGCGGTCGCCCGTTTCTGGCTACTCCTGACCCTGGTGCCGCTGCTCGGCTCGCTCATCACCGAACCAGCCGCCATGACCCTGGCGGCGATCATGCTGCTGCCGCTGATCCGCAAGGACGCCCCGGAGCGTTTCAAGTACGCGACCATTGGGGTGCTATTTGTGAACATCTCGATCGGCGGGACGCTGACGCACTTCGCCGCGCCGCCGGTACTGATGGTGGCGGGCAGCTGGGGCTGGGACAGCGCATACATGCTCTCGCACTTCGGCTGGAAGTCGGCGCTGGCGGTGCTGATTAACGCAACGGTGCTCTTCCGCCGGCACCTCATCCTCGAGACGCACGAGGTGGCTGAGGGTGGGCGCAAGGTGCCACTGCCGATGCAAGCGCTGCACCTGGCACTGGTCGCCGGAATCGTCGTATTTGCTCATCACCCACCGGTATTCATGGGGGTCTTTCTGCTGTTCATGGCGGTGGCGGCGGCTTACCCGCGCCACCATGACCGGCTCATCCTGCGCGAGGGCCTGCTGGTCGCCTCGTTCCTCGCAGGCCTGGTGTTCCTGGGTGGCCTGCAGCAGTGGTGGCTGGAGCCGTTGCTGCTCTCGCTCTCGCCGGATTCGGTCTATTACGGCGCGGCCGCGCTCACAGCCGTCACCGACAACGCTGCACTGACCTATCTGGGCTCGCTGGTGCCGGGCCTCAGCGACGACTTCAAATACGCGCTGGTGGCAGGTGCAGTGGCCGGGGGCGGCCTCACAGTGATCGCCAACGCGCCAAATCCTGCTGGTGCCGCGCTGCTGCGCGGGCGCTTCGCCGATGGGCAGATCGCGCCGCTCGGCTTATTGGCGGCTGCGGCCCTACCGACGCTCGTGGCACTCGTCTGCTTGAAGGTGCTCTAGCCGAAGCCCGGCGACCCGCGGCCTCGAGGAGTTTGGGGGCAGCTCGATACCTCGGTAATCTGGCGGGGCGGCCCGCCGAGAACCATCCGGCGGCGGCCCACCACCTCGGGTGTCGCCCAGCTGAGGTTTTTGGTGCTGCGCTGACTCTCGCTGGCGGGGTGTATCGGGAAAGCTCTTCGCTGCGACCTCGCGCAGCTCAGGAAGCAAGAAGAGTGTCCCGATGGAAGACCCGCCCGCCACCTATCATGGGTGCAGCTTAACCATCAATCGCTGAGCGCCCGCTCCAGCGCAGCCAGACGCTCTGGCGTGCCAATGTCATGCCATTGGCCAGCGTGGAGAGTGCCGCCGACGCGGCCCTCTCGCATGGCGGCAACGAGTAGCGGTGCGAGTTTGGATGGCTGGCAGGGCGGCGTGCCCGCGAACAGCCGAGGGCGGTAGACGCCGACCCCGGAAAAAGTGAAGGTTTGGCCGATCGCGGCCTCTTCGCGCGGCAACACGCGTTGCTCGACAAGACGAAAATCGCCACCGGGATGCTGCGGCGGATTGGCCACCAGCACCAGCTGTGCCAGATCAGCATCGCCTGCCAGCGCCAGGTCGCCAAAATCGACGTCGCACCAGATGTCACCGTTCACCACAAGGAACGGCGCGCCATCCGGCGACAGCAGGTTCGGCACCAGCGCGCCCGCGCCGTCAACCGGGCCGTCACCCAGCGCCGAACGGATGCCGCCAGCGGTCTCCCAGGCGCCGGGCGGCTCGGCGGAATAGCCGATCGCCGCACCCCAGCGCGACCCGTCGCCCAGCGCCGCGACGATCTGTTCGCCAAGGTGCGCGTGGTTGACGACGATGTCGCGCAGGCCGGCCGCCACCAAGCGTTCGATGTGCCAGACGATGAGCGGTTTGCCACCGACCGGCAAGAGGGGTTTGGGCGTGTGGTCGGTCAGCGGCCGCATCCGTTCGCCGCGGCCGGCGGCAAGGATCATGGCGCGGCGCGGTCGCAGAGCGGCAGCGGCACGGGGATTAGTCATACACGGAGTAGCGGATGGAGGGGCACGCGGCGCAGCATCAGGCAGCGGATCGGGCGCCGCGGGCTAGAAGGTCAGACCGGTCTGCACGCCATCGCCGGCCAGCCGGTCCATCAGCTTGGCCAGCGGCTTGAGCTCGTTGTAGCGTCGCGCCGCCAGGTGCAGGTAGTTGAACACCGCCGGCATGTCCTTGAGGTAGCCGTCCTTGCCATCGCGGTGCCACAGGCGGGCAAAGATGCCCAGCACCTTGAGGTGACGCTGCACGCCCATCCACTCGAAGTCGCGCCAGAAATCAGAGAAGTCCGAAGGCACCGGCAGGGCGGCCTTGCGCGCCAACTCCCAATAACGGATGGCCCAGTCAAGTTGCTCAGCCTCTGGCCAGACGATGTAGGCATCCCGCAGCAGCGAGACCAGATCGTAGGTCACCGGCCCGTACACCGCGTCCTGGAAATCGAGAACGCCCGGCGCCGGGTCACTCGCCATCAGGTTGCGCGAGTGCCAGTCGCGGTGCACGAATACAGCAGGCTGCGCGACCGTACGCGCCACCACCAGGCGATAGACGGACTCGAGCGATTCGATCTCAGCCGCATCGGGCGTGTACTCGAGATGCCGCGTGAGGTACCAATCGGGGAACAGCCGCACCTCTCGCTCGAGCAGGGCAGCGTCGTACTCAGGGAAGACCCCCGGGCGCGAACCCTGCTGTAGCTTCACCAGCTCAGCATTGGCGGCGCGATAGTAACCGTCGGCGTTGGCGGGTGTGAGCACGTCAAGATAAGTGCGTAGGCCGAGGTCGCTCAGCAACAGAAAGCCGCGCTCGAGGTCCTCGGCAAGGACTTGCGGCACGCGCACGCCACATTCAGCGAACACTCGCGCGGCATGGACGAATGGCTGGCAGTCCTCCTGCGGCGGCGGTGCATCCATGGCGATGAGTGTCGGGCGGTCGGCGCCGCTCAAGCGAAAGTAGCGGCGAAAACTGGCGTCCGCGGAAGCCGGCTCAAGCCCCATACCGGCGGCATGGGGGCAGATCTCGAGCCACGCGCGCAGATCTGCGAGGCGATGGTCGGCGACCGGCGGCTCCGGCCGCTGCGAAGAGGCGGGTGGTAACATCGTTGCATCTTAAGGCACCAGCGGGTGTCGGCGCGGAGTGCAACCGTGCCGGGCCGCGGTCGGACCAGTCCCGGGCCCGTGATCCAACGTCTATTCCTCTCACTGCTGGCGGTGGCTCTCGCGGTCGCGGCGGAACGGCTCGAGCCATTCTCGGTCGACCCGGGCCTGCTGGGCGGCCCGCCGGCGCGCACCGAGCCCTTGCCCGCACCCACGCCGTCGACGCCCTCGCCGCGTCCGGTCAAGCCCGCAAAACCAGCAGCGGCGCCAGCCGAGAGCCGCGCTCCGCAAGCTGGGGCAACCGTGCCTCCGGCGGATCCGCCCGATTCCAAGACCGCAGGCGCACCCTCCCCCGCTGCAGCGGGCACAGCAGACGTGAGCCCTAGCGCGATCGAGTCCCCGCGCCCGGGCGACGGTCCTGAGGCGCCTGCAAGCTCCAACAAGCCACGCAAGACCCGCGCCAAGGTGGCCGAGCGCACAGAGCAGGGCGCGACTCCGCTCTATGACGACCCCGACTACCAGCCGATGCAGCACACTCCGGCAAGCCTGCGGGAGTGGACCGGGGCCAACCACGAAGGTCCGGTCCTGCGGCGCATCACACCCAACCCGCGCGGCCTGCCGGTGGAGAGTCCAAACCCGCGCAGCGGCCCTGCCGCCGCACCGCGCATGCCTGGCGGAGTGGCAAAGACGGCGCAGCCCCCCGTGCCGGAGGTCGCTCGCAGCACCGAGCCCGTCGTCGTGCCACCGGCGCGAACCAGCCTGCGTGGCATGGAGGCGTTCGAAGTCGACCCGGCGTTGCTCGCCGGTGCCACTGGCGCAGCAGTCCGGCCCGCGCCACGCGCACCGATGGATATCGCCAGCCCCGCGCTGCAGCAGGCCGCAAAGCCGGCCCCCACCCCGAACGCCGCCCAAGCGCCACCCGGCACTGTGGTGGCCGTGCCGCCCGCCACCCCGAGTGCGCGGCTCGAGCCCTTTGTCGTCGACCCGGAGTTGGTCGGCCGCGCATCCGCTAGCCCCCGCCAAGCCGCGGCCCCGCCATCGGCACCCGCGGTGAGTCCGCCACAAGCGGGCGGCCCACCGGTGCTTCCTGGCGTCGCCAGCACCCGGGCCGGCGCGACGCGGGCAACACCCTCGACGGCCGCGCCACCTGCGCTCAGCACGGCTGGCGATCCGAGCCTGGAGATCGAGGCGCGGCGGATCGACGGCGTCATCGATAAGACGGTGACCGCCACTGGCGAGGCATACATCCGTAAAGGTTGGGACGAGCTGTTCGGTGATGTGCTGCGTTGGAACATCGCCACCCGCGAGGCCAGCGGCGAAGGCAACGTGGTCAAACGCGATCGCGACAGCGAGGTCACCGGCACCCGATTCGACTTCAACCAGGCGACGCGCAAAGGTCGCCTCGACGATGCCACTTTCAGCATCACCTCGCTCGACGCCAAGGGCAGCGCGGGGCGCGTGCGCTTCGACGGTCCGGGGCGGCTGATCGGCGAAGACGGGGTCAAATACACGACCTGCGACTTCAATGACCCGGATTGGTTGCTCAAGGCCGACAGCATCGAGATCGACCAGAACGCCAACGAGGGCGTGGCGCGCAATGCCCGCATCCTGGCCGGTGGCAAATACCCGCTGTTCTACCTGCCGAAGTACCAGTTCGCCCTCAAAAATGAGCGCAAGTCGGGTTTCCTGACGCCGTTGGCCGGCATCACCAACCGCACCGGTCCGCAAGTGTTCATTCCGTACTACTGGAACATCGCGCCCAACTACGACGCCACCATCACGACCCGGCTGATGACCACCCGCGGTGTGCAGGTCGGTGGCGAATTCCGCTACCTGAACGAGCGCTTCGGCGGCGAAGCCCGCGCCGAGTACGCCCCCGACGATCGTCAGTTCGGCGACCACCGCTGGGCGCTCGCCTTCGACCACCGTCACAATCTCACTGACCGGCTGTACGGCAGCCTCGATTATCAGCAGGTCTCCGATGACTTTTACTTCCGTGACTTGCGCAACACCATCGGCGCGTCCAGCGCAACGGCGGCCGGTGGCGCCCGGTCCGGCATCGACCCGGGTGCCGTACCGGGTGTGCGGGGCGGCACCTCGACCCGTCTGCTGGCCCAATCCGCACTGCTCGATTACGCCGGCGACGGCTGGAACCTGAGCTCGCAGTTCCGCTCCTTCCAAGTGCTGCAGCCCGACACCAGCAACCCGGTGATCCAGCCCTACCAGGCGCTGCCGAATATCCGCTTTAGCGGCGCCCGCAACATCGCCGGGCTGGCGGAGAGCCGCCTCACCGCCGACTTCGCCGCCTATTCGTTGCGCTATCCGGAGCCGGGCACCCCTCGTCGCGAGGGCAATCGCACCATCCTCAACCCAAGCATCAGCGTGCCGATGCGTAATTCCTGGGGCTTTCTTGAGCCTAAGCTCAGCTATCACCTCACCCACTACGCTCTCGAACCCTTGGCCGGCCAGAGCGACAGCTTCACGCGCAGCCTGCCGACGCTGAGCCTGGATAGCGGGCTCACTTTCGAGCGCAAGGCGTCCGACAGTGGTGCCATCCAGACCCTCGAGCCGAGACTGTTCTACGCCTACACCCCGTTCCGCAGCCAACTCGGCCTGCCGGTGTTCGACACCGGGCGCTTCGATTTCAACTTCGCCGAGATCTTTTCGGCCAACCGCTTCGTCGGCAACGACCGCATCGGCGATGCCAACCAGGTCACTGCCGGCTTCACCAGCCGCTACATCGACAACAAAGGCACCGAACGTGTCAAAGTAACTCTGGCACAGCGGTTCACGCTTGCTGACCTCAGGGTGGCGGATGACATTCGCAGCATCGTCGACCGCTCGGTCAACCCGCCTGGTGCCATCGCAGCGCCGCAAAAAGGCGTCTCCGACGTGTTGGGGGAGTTCAGCGGACGACTGTTCCAGGACACCAGTCTGGTGAGCCGTGTGCAGTACAACACCGACACCTCGGAGGTGCAGCGAGGCTTGGTCGGGCTGCGCTACAACCCGGAGATGGGCAAAGTCATCAACGTCGGCTACCGCTACACCCGCGAGATCAGCGATGCTCAACTGGGCCTGCAGCAGGTCGACTTCTCCACCCAGTGGCCGCTGACGTCGAACCTCTATGCCTTGGCGCGGACCAACTATTCGTTACTCGACCGACGCCAGACCGAAGGCTTGCTCGGCCTCGAGTACTACGGCAGCTGCTGGAGCGTGCGCGCTGTGGTACAGAGCCTCTCGACCAGCGCCACCACGTCTACCCGCGCGCTTTTCATCGTGCTTGAACTCAACGGCCTCACCGGCACCGACCCGACCACCTACAACGCCATCCTCAACCGCCACATCGGCGGCTACAGCGCGGTCACGCCCGACCAACTGCGCACCACCGACGCGATGATCCAATGACCCGAACGCTTTCCGCCATCCTTTCCCTCGCCGCCTGGCCGCTGCTCACGCTGCTGCTCACGTTCTCGCCGGCGCCGGTGTCGGCAGCCGACGAGGCCAACGGGCCGGATACGGTGCCGCTCAACCGCATCATCGCGCTGGTCAACCGCGAGATCGTCACCCGTCTGGAGCTGGAGGATCGCATCGCCATCGCCGTCGATCAGCTGCGCAAGCAGGGCGTGGCGCTGCCACCGCGCAACATCCTCGAAAAGCAGGTGCTCGAGGCGCTCTTGCTGCAACGCATCCAACTCAGCTTTGCCCGCGAGAACGGCGTTCGCGTGGACGAGACACAGCTCGACCGCGCCGTCGCCCGCATCGCCGAAGACAACAAACTGACGGTCGAGCAGTTCCGCACCGCGCTGACCCGCGACGGCATCCGCTTCGACCGCTTCCGCGAGGACATCCGCAAGGAGATCGTCCTGAGCCGGCTGCGCGAGCGCGAGGTGGCCAACAAGGTGGTGGTGAGTGAGGGCGAGATCGATGAGTACCTTGCACGCCGCAAGGAATCCGGTGCCGGCACTGAATGGCTGGCTGCCCACATCCTGGTCCGGGTGGACGAGAAGTCGGCCGACCCGGCAGCCCTCAAACGACAAAAAGAGAAGGCTGACAAAGCACTTGCCGCCCTGAATGCGGGTGAGGATTTCGCCAAGACGGCTGCCACCTATTCCGAGGCCGGCGATGCTCTGCAGGGGGGCGACCTCGGCTGGCGCAACATCGACCGCATGCCGAGCCTGTTCCTCGAAATGGTGGGCAAACTCAAAGTCGGCCAACACAGTGCGGTGCAGCGAAGCCCGGCCGGGTTTCACATCGTCAAGCTGCGCGATCTGCGCGGCGCGGTCGGCAAGCAGGTCCTGATCGTTCAGCACAAGGTGAGACACATCCTGGTCAAGCCCAGTGAGATCGTGAGCGACGCCGATGCGCAGCGCCGCCTGCGCGACCTGCGCGAGCGACTCGAGCAAGGTGCGGCGACCTTCGCCGACCTTGCCAAACAACACTCGCAGGATGGCTCCGCCGCGTCTGGCGGCGATCTGGGCTGGGTCGCTGCAAGCGACCTGGTGCCCGAGTTCGCATCGGCCATGGAGGCGATGTCGCTCGGCCAGGTCTCGCCACCGATCCGCACCCCGTTCGGTTGGCACCTGCTGGAGGTGCTCGAGCGGCGCGAGGCCGACGTCAGCCGCGAACGCGAACGGCTCGAGGCGCGCCAAGCGATCCGCAGTCGCAAGGCCGACGAGGCCTACGACGAATGGCTGCGGCAACTGCGCGACAGCGCCTACGTCGAGCTTCGACTCGAAGAGGGCTGATGAGCGGGGCGCTGCGCCTGGCCATCACCACCGGCGAACCCGCTGGCGTCGGCCCCGAACTCTGCACCGCGCTCAGCGCTCGCGATGCCGGCGCGCGGCTGATCCTGATCGGCAACCGCACCCTGTTGGAGCAACGCGCCCGGGCCTGCGGGCGCGACGTGCATCTGCTGGCTTATCAGCCGGCAGCGCCGGCGCCACCGCCCGGCCACCTCGAGGTGATCGATGTCGAGCTGGCAGCGCCGGTAATCACTGGTCAGCCCGACCCGCGCAACGCGGCCGCGGTCCTACGCAGCCTCGACCTCGCGATCGAGGGGTGCCTCGCCGGCGACTTCGACGGCATGGTCACGGCACCCCTGCACAAAGGTGTGATCTGCGACAGCGGAGTCGCCTTCAGCGGGCACACCGAGTACCTCGAGGCGCGCACCGGTGCCGACGGCGTGGTCATGCTGCTTGAGGGCGGCGGTCTGCGCGTGGCGCTCGCCACCACCCATCTGCCACTTCGCGCCGTGGCCGACGCGATCACCCGCGAGTCGCTGTTGCGAACCCTGCGCATCCTCCACCGCGACCTGGTTACGCGCTTCGGCATCGCCGTACCGCGCATCCTCGTGGCCGGCCTCAACCCGCACGCCGGCGAGGGCGGCCACCTCGGGAGTGAGGAGATCGAGGTCATCGCGCCGGCCCTGGCCCAGGCGCACAGTGAAGGAATCGCTGCAGAGGGGCCGTTCCCTGCCGATACCCTGTTTGTTGAGGAGATGTGTGGAACGGCTGATGCCGTGCTGGCGATGTATCACGACCAAGGCTTACCCGTGCTCAAACGCGCAAGTTTCGGTCGCGGTGTGAACATCACGCTCGGCTTGCCTATCATCCGCACATCGGTCGATCACGGTACGGCGCTGGCGATCGCCGGCACCGGCACAGCCGACGCAGGCAGCCTGGTCAGCGCGGTCGAGGCGGCACATCGCTTGGCCTTCGCCGCACGCAAAGGCGCCACCGACCGATTATCATCCGCCGCACTTGCGACACGAGTCGTCTAGAGGAACTTGCTGACATGGCCGAAGAGAATCACGCCGCCGAAGCGGCGGACGCCCCCAAGAAGTCGGGCAAAATGAAACTGGTGATCATCGCGGTGGTCGGCTTGGTGCTTGGCCTCGGCGTGGCTGCCGGTGCCTTCTTGTTGCTTGGCGAGCACCCACCCCAAGCCGAGAACCCCGACGAACATAGCGAAGATGCTCCGGCGGACGGCGAAAAGAAAAAGAAGAAGAAAAAGAAGAAGAGCGGCGAGCCCGAACTCCCGCCGGTCTACATGAAGCTCGAGAACCTGACCGTCAACCTGAGCGGCAAGGACCATTTCCTTGCTGCCAGCATGGAGCTCAAGCTGGCCGAACCAGAAGCCCAACGCCTGTTGACCGAACGGCTCCCGGAGGTCAAGAACCTGATCCTCATCACCATGTCGTCCAACACGCCCGACTCGCTGGCGACCGTCGAAGGCAAGACGGCGCTGGCGCAAAAGCTGCGCGACGACCTTAACGCCCTGATCGATCAGGATGAAGACACGGGCATCGCCGACGTGTTCTTCACTCAGTTCATCATCCAGTGAAAAAACTGTTTATATAGCCTGCAGTTACGGTGTATTGTTCAGTGACGGGCTGATGAACGGTTTCGCATGTCTGATCAGGCACTATCTCAGGATGAAGTCGACGCCCTACTGAGGGGCGTCACCGGTGAGCTTCCGGAAGAAGCCGAGACCGTCGTTGAAGACGATGGCATCCGGCTCTACGACATCGGCCGTCAAGAGCGCATCGTCCGCGGACGTATGCCGGGCCTTGAGCTGGTCAATGAGCGCGCGGCGCGGCAGATCCGTCTCGGCTTCTACAACTTCATGCGGCGTAGCGCTGAGATCTCGGTTGGTCCGGTGCGCATCGAGAAGTACAGCGAGTTCATCCGCAAACTGGTGGTGCCCACCAACATCAACTTGGTCTCCCTCCAGCCGGAGCTGTACGGCACCGCGCTGTTCATCTTCGATCCCAACCTGGTGTTCCAGGTGGTGGATACGTTGTTCGGCGGTACCGGCAAGATTCATATGCGCGTCGAGGGTCGCGAGTTCACCACCACCGAGCAGCGCGTCATCTCGCGCATGCTCGACATCGCCTTCACGGCCTTCGATGAAGCCTGGGACCCGATCGCCAAGCTCAAGCACAAGTACCTGCGCTCGGAGATGAACACGCAGTTCGTCAACATCGCCACCCCGACCGAGGTGGTGGTGGTGACCACCTTCAACATCGAACTGGGCAACGGCGGTGGCAATTTCCACGTCTGCATGCCGTATTCGATGATCGAACCGATCCGTGAGTCGCTGTGCAGCACCATGCAAGGTGACCGGGTGGCTGCTGACGAGCGCTGGATCCGGCTGATGCGGGCTCAGGTGCAGGACGCTGAAGTCGAGATCAAGGTCGACTTCTGTGAGTTCGATCTGACCTTTAGACAGTTGCTCGCATTGCAGGTTGGGGACATGATTCCGATGGAAGCGCCGGAACAGGTGACCGGCCTCATCGACGGCGTGCCGTTTCTCTACGGCCAGGTCGGTAACAGTCGCGGTCACTACGCGGTGCGCATCAAGGACCTGCCGCAACGTCAAGACGATTAAGGCTGGGGACAGCCAAGAAGGGCGAGACCGCTATGACCGAAGACTCCATCTCTGCTGATGATTGGGCCGCCGCCATGGCTGAACAGGGTGGCGGTGAGGTGGCGCTGTCGGGTTCCGCTGGCAACCCGCTCGGCGCGCTCGAAGCCGGCGGTGGGACCGACGACGAACGCCTCGGCCTCATCCTCGACATCCCGGTGCACGTCACGGTGGAACTCGGCCGCACCCGACTGCCGATCCGCAATCTGCTGCAACTAGCGCAGGGCTCGGTCATCGAGCTCGATGGGCTCGCCGGCGAGCCGATGGATGTGTTGGTGAATGGTTGCCTGATCGCGCAAGGCGAAGTGGTGGTGGTCAACGACAAATTCGGCATCCGTCTCACTGACATCATCACGCCCGCCGAGCGCATGCGTCGTCTTTCGCTCAAGTAGGCGCGCGTGGCCGCGACCGCACCGGCCCGGCTGTGGCGTCCCGCCGCAGGGCTCGCCATCTCACTCGCTGCGCCGTCCGCTGCGCTCGCCGCACCACCTGAGACCAGCTCGGCGCTGCTGCAAATGTTTCTTTCACTGGCGTTGGTACTGGCGCTGATGTTCGGCACGCTTTGGCTGATGCGGCGTCTGCGCATCGGCCAGGGCAGCCCCGGTTCGGTGCTCAAGGTGGTCGCCAGCGCGGCGGTAGGCCCACGCGAGAACGTGGTGGTGGTCGAGGTCGGCGAGGAGTGGCTGGTCCTCGGCGTGGCCCCGGGCGCGGTGCGCCTGCTGCAGACGCGGCCGCGCGGGACCGTCGGTGGGGCCGATGCCACCGCCCCGGCCGCCTTTGCCTCACGCCTGTTCGAGGCCTTGCGCCAACCGCCGCGATGATGCGTCGATCGCGCCTTGCCGTGCTGCTGACTTTGGCCGGCCTGGTCGGTAGCGCTGTGGCCGCCGAACCCGCGCTCAATGCCCTCACCGCCACCCCCGGCGCGGGCGGCACCACCAATTACTCGATCAGCGTACAGACGCTGCTCATCCTCACGCTGCTGACTTTTTTGCCGGCGGCGCTGCTGATGATGACCTCGTTCACACGCATCGTCATCGTCCTCGGCCTGACCCGCCAGGCGCTCGGCACACCGACCATCCCACCGGGGCAGGTGGTGATCGGCCTGTCGCTGTTTTTGACCTTCTTCATCATGGCGCCGGTGTTCGACCGCGCCTACAACGAGGCCTATATCCCGTACACCAAGGACCAGATCGGCTTTCAGCAGGCGCTGGAACGGGGTGGCGAGCCGTTCCGCAAGTTCATGCTGCGGCAGACCCGCGAGAGCGACATCGCGCTGTTCGTCTCCCTCTCCGGCGAACCCAAACCGGAGACGGCAGACGCGGTGCCGTACAAGGTGCTGGTGCCGGCCTATGTCATCTCCGAGCTGAAGACCGCCTTCCAGATCGGTTTCCTGGTCTTTATCCCGTTCATCATCATCGACATGGTGGTGGCCAGCGTGCTGATGTCGCTGGGCATGGTGATGCTGTCGCCCCAGGTGGTCTCGCTACCGTTCAAGCTGATGCTGTTTGTGCTGGTCGATGGCTGGTCGCTGCTGATCGGCTCACTGGTGTCGAGTTTCCAGACATGATGACCCCCGAGACCGTGGTCGACATCGGGCGCCAGGCGATGGAGCTGATGCTCTACATCTCGGCGCCACCGCTGCTCACCTCGCTCGTGGTCGGACTGGTGATCAGCATTCTGCAAGCAGCGACCCAGATCAACGAGCAGACGCTGTCGTTCATCCCGAAGTTCATCGCCACCTTCGCGGCGCTGGTGCTTGCCGGCAGCTGGATGATCGGCATGACGGTCGATTTCATGCAGCGCCTCTACAGCAACATCCCCAACCTGATCGGCTGACGTGGGCGCGCTCAACTCGGCGCAGATCGACTTGCTGGTGACGCTCTATGGGCTGCCACTGGTACGCATCCTCGGGCTGCTGGCAGCCGACCCGCTGCTCGGTAGCGAACGCGTGCCGGTGCGGATTCGCATAGCCATGGCCATTCTGCTCACGGTGGTGGTGGCACCCACCCTGCCGCCGCCGCTGCCGGTGGCGCTGTCCGGCCCCGAAGGTTGGGCTCTGGTGGCGCAGCAGTTCCTCATCGGCGTGACCATCGGCTTTGTGGTGCGACTGGTGTTCACCGCGCTGGAGGTGGCCGGCGAGCTCATCGGCTTGCAGATGGGCCTCGGCTTCGCCACCTTCATCGACCCGGCGAACAACGCGCCGGTGCCCGTGGTGACCGCCTTTCTCACCACCATCGGCTTCCTCTTTTTTCTGGCTGTCGACGGCCATCATCTGGTGATCAGCGCGCTGATCGAGAGCTTCCACACCCTGCCGCCCGGGCGCTGGCCGGACGGGCAGCTGTTCATGGGCGTGGTGCGAACGGTGAGCGACGTGTTCGTCGCCGGGCTGCGCATCGCTCTGCCTCTGGTCATCGTGCTTCTGTTCACCAACCTGGTACTCGGCGTGATGACCCGCGCATCGCCACAGATCAACATCTTTGCGGTCGGTTTCGCGCTCACCGTGACGGTGGGGGTGGCCATGCTGGCGGTCCAGATGACACAGATCGATGGCCCGCTGATGCGCCTGTTCGAGCTCCTCGGCACCCGCCTCGCCGAGCTGCTGGGTGGCAGCCGAGCCCTCCCCTGACGGCCCCTCATGAGCCGCCAGACCTTTGCGATAGAATATTGGTTTTGCCGGACAGACACGACATGCTGAAGGGAAGCCTGGTCGCCATTGCCACGCCGATGCACGCCGATGGCAGCCTCGACGAGGCTTCGCTGCGGGCGCTGGTCGATTGGCACATCGCCGAGGGCACGCATGGCATCGTCGTGGTCGGCACCACCGGCGAGTCCCCCACGGTCGATTTCGATGAGCATTGCCAGCTGATCGACATCGTCGTCAGCCAAACGGCTGGTCGCATCCCGGTGATCGCCGGCACCGGCGCCAACTCCACGCGCGAGGCCATCGAGCTGGCCGAGCACGCCCGTCAGGCCGGCGCCGATTACAGCCTCTCGGTGGTGCCTTACTACAACAAGCCCACCCAGGGCGGCCTCTACGCGCACTTCAAGGCCATCGCCGAGGCGGTGGACATGCCGCACATCCTGTACAACGTGCCCGGCCGCACAGTGGCCGACCTCGCCAACGACACCGCCCTGCGTCTGGCGCAGATCCCCAACATCGTCGGCATCAAGGACGCCACTGGCAACATGGAGCGCGCCACCGACCTCATCCTGCGCGCCCCGGCCAATTTCGCGCTCTACAGTGGCGATGACGCCTCGGCGCTGGCCTTCATGATGCTAGGTGGCCATGGCTCGATCTCGGTAGTCGCCAATGTCGCGCCCGGCCACTACGCCCGCATGTGCGAGGCAGCCTTTGCCAGCGACCTGGCTGCAGCCCGCCACCACAATGCCAAGCTGTTCCTGCTGCACCAGCGCCTGTTCTGTGAAGCCAACCCGATCCCGGTCAAATGGGCGCTGCAGCGCATGGGCCGCATCGGGCCGGGGCTCCGGTTGCCACTGGTGCCGCTCGACCCGGCGCACCACGAGCGCGTGCTCGAGGCGCTGCGCAGTGCCGACATCCCTGTCTGAGGCCGCCCGCTTGTTCCGACATCTATCAGCCGTCGCCGCCGCACTCGTTCTTCTGAGTGCCTGTTCACTCTACGAGAAGGTGCAGCCCAAGCCGATCGACTACAAGTCGACCGCCACCCTGCCACCGCTGGAGATTCCACCCGACCTCACCGCCCCCGGCACCGACGACCGTTTCGTGGTGCCCGATGCCGGCGGTCGCAGCACCGCGAGCGCGTCGGCTTACGCCAACGACCGCACCGCCAAGAAGGATCCGGCCAAAGCTGGCGTTCTGCCGGCGCCGCCCAAGGCGCGGCTCGAGCGGTCCGGCTCGCAGCGCTGGCTGGTGGTTGAGGCCGACCCGGAAAAGGTCTGGCCGACCGTCCGGCAATTCTGGCAGGAGCAGGGTTTCGTGCTCACTGTGGAATCGCCTACCACCGGCGTGCTCGAGACTGATTGGGCGGAGAACCGTGCCAAGTTGCCTATGGATTTCCTTCGCAATACGCTGGGCAAAGTCATCGACAGCATCTATTCGACTGGCGAGCGCGACAAGTTCCGCACGCGTCTGGAGCGCAATGGCGATAGCCTGACGGAGGTCTACGTCAGCCACCGCGGCATGGTCGAAGTGGTCGACAAGCGCTCGTCCAATGCGCTCAAGGACGCCTCCACCGATGGCACGGTGTGGCAACCACGCGCCCCCGATCCAGACCTTGAAGCCGAGTTCCTGCAACGCCTGCTGGTGCGTTTCGGCGTCGAGGAGTCGGCGGCGCGGGCGCAGTTGGTCAAGGGTCCGGCGAGCGCTGACCGGGCGCGACTGGTCAAATCGGCCGAGGGCGTGTCGCTGACTGTCGACGAGCGCTTCGACCGTGCCTGGCGGCGTGTCGGGCTGGCCCTCGACCGCGTCGGCTTCACGGTCGAAGACCGTGACCGCGCCAACGGCCAGTACTTTGTCCGCTACGCCGACCCCGACGTCGAAATGCGCAAGAAAGGCATCCTTGACCGACTGAGCTTCTGGCGCGACGAGGCCGATCCCAAGAAGTCGGCGACCTACCGCATCCAAGTGCTCGACAGCGGCGGCTCCGGTACTGATGTGCGGGTGATCGGCGCTGACGGCGAGCGCGACCGCACCGACACTGCTGTACGTATCCTGACGCTGCTGCTCGAGCAGTTGCGGTGATGCGTTTCGCCAGCTTGGGCAGTGGCAGCCAGGGCAACGCCCTGCTGGTCTCGGCTGGCGCCACCACCGTGATGGTCGATTGCGGCTTCGGCCTCAAGGACTGCGCCGCTCGCCTGGGGCGACTGGGACTGCAACCCGACGATGTCGATGCCATTCTGGTCACCCACGAGCACGGCGACCACCTCGGCGGCGTCGCCCGTTTCGCTGCCCGGCACGGCACCCCGGTCTGGCTGACCCATGGCACTGCGCGTCATCTCGACGCGCAGGAGGGTCTCGTGCTGAAGCACATCGCGGGCTACGCGCGCTTTGCCATCGGCGACCTCGAGATCGCGCCGTTCCCGGTTCCGCACGACGCCAGCGAGCCGGCGCAGTTCACCGTCGGCGATGGCGCCCGGCGGCTCGGCATCCTGACCGACGCGGGCTCGGTGACGCCGCACATGGTCGGCATGCTTACGGGCTGCCAAGGGCTGTTCCTCGAGTGCAACCACGACGAGGCACTGCTACGCCAGAGCGACTACCCGCCCAGCCTGATCGAGCGGGTGGCAGGTGACTGGGGCCATCTGAGCAATACCGCTGCAGCAGACCTGCTGCGTAGAGTCGCCGGCGACCATCTGCAGCACGTGGTTGCGGCGCATCTAAGCCAGCAGAACAATCGGCCCGAACTGGCTCGCGACGCGCTTGGCACGGCGCTCGGTTGTGCGCCGGCATGGATCGCCGTCGCCGATCAGGCAGACGGACTCGACTGGCGACAATTGACCTGACCTCAGGCCATTGACTCTGGACCGGCCAAGCTGCCGGCGCACAAGGAAACGACGATGGAAAAACGCGCAGAACTCTACCGCGGCAAAGCCAAGACGGTTTTCGCCACCGACGACCCGACGCGTCTAGTCATCGAATACCGCGACGACACCAGCGCCTTTGACGGCGCGAAGGTGGCGCAGCTGGCTGGCAAAGGCGAGACCAACAATCGGTTCAATGCCGCAGTGATGCAGCGCCTCGCAGCCGAAGGTGTGGAGACCCACTTCGAGAAGTTGCTGGGCCCCACCACCTCGCTGGTCAAGAAGCTCGACATGGTCCCGGTGGAGTGCGTCGTACGCAACCGGCTCGCTGGCTCCTTGGCCAAGCGCCTTGGCCGCGAAGAGGGTCAGGAACTCAAGCAGCCTGTGTTCGAGTTCTTCTACAAGAGCGACGCACTGCACGACCCGTTCATCAACGATGATCACGTGCGCGCCTTCGGCTGGGCGAGCAATCTGGAAGTAGAGGTGATGCGCACCATCACACTGCGCGTCAACACGCTGCTCAAAGAGGCCTTTGCGCACGCCGGCATTCTGCTGGTGGACTTCAAGCTCGAATTCGGCCGCTTTGACGGCCGGCTTCTGCTGGGTGACGAGTTCAGCCCGGATGGTTGCCGGCTGTGGGATGCACAGACCCTCGAGAAGCTCGACAAAGACCGCTTTCGCCGCGATCTCGGTGGCGTGGTCGAGGCGTATCGCGAGGTCGCGCGTCGGCTGGGCGTCGAGCTCTGACACGTATCGGGCGCCTACGCACCCGGAGTCGACGCACCCGGAGTCGACGCACCCCGTGAGCGCAGACAAACAAAAAGCCGACCCGAGGGTCGGCTTTTCGCGAACGCCAGAAGCTTACTTGGCGGCTTCGGCGGGTGCAGCCGGAGCAGCATCAGCAGCCGGGGCGGCTTCGGCCGGAGCAGCCGGGGCTTCAGCAGCCGGGGCAGCAGGCGCTTCAGCAGCCGGAGCGGCGGCGGGGGCAGCTTCTTCCTTCTTGCCGCAGGCGGTCAGAGCGAGAGCGGCGATCAGGGCGGCAAACAGGGCGGACAGTTTCATTTTTTGCTTTCCCTAAAAATAAAAATGAGAGATGGATGACCAGAATGGCTCACGTCGACACGCTGGTGGTCAAAGCCAAACGCACGATGGGCGGCATGCTAGCACAAAAATTTTCGGAGTGAAGCGCTAAACCCCTTGAAAACGCTTGGGTCTGACGCATGCGGCAGCGCGACATATCAGTTGCCGGGCCGGGCCAGATGCAGGTGGCCGGCCAGATAGAGCGGATAGAGCTGTTCGGCCAGCGCCCGATCCACGCGTTCACCCTCGACAAAACGACGGTCGGCGAGGTCGCAAAGGGCTGCCAACAGCGCCGGTTCGACCATCAGCGCCTCGCCATTGCAGTACACCTGCTCGCCGTGATGAAGCATGAGCGTCTGCAGGTCGAGTGCAACGCCGTGACGCTGCGCCGCACGGGCGAAGGCGGCTGCGCCCAAAGCATCGTCCGGCGCATCGAACAGGACGTGCGGCTTGGGCTCTGACAAGTAGTGCCCAAGGAAGGCGGCCACCATGGCATCGTCCCAACGGATGTTCTGTAACAGGGCAGCCACGCGCCCGATCAGTCCCTCGTCGACGCGCGCGGGCGACGTGGTGGCGTTGAGGTCAGGGTCGGCATAGAAGCCCGGCAGATCGATGCGATCCGCAAGCCAGAACAAAAATTCGCGGGCGAGCTCCTGGTGCGTCGGAGCCCGGAACCCCACCGACAAGGTGATGCAGTCATCGAGCGCAACGCCTTCGTGGGCGTAGCCTGGCGGCAGATAGAGCAAGTCCCCGGGACGACAGTCGAAGCTTTGCTCAGCGCGCAGGTCGGTCATCAGTTTGAGTGGCTGCCCTGGCCGCAGCGCGCGGTCGGCCTGACCACTGATCTGCCAGCGACGCGTGCCATGCGCTTGGATGAGGAACACGTCGTACGAATCGTAATGCGGACCGACGCCGCCACCGGCCGTTGCAAAGCTGGCCATCACGTCGTCAAGGCGCGTGTAAGGAATGAACGCAAAACGCCGCAGCAGGGCGTCGGCGCCTGGCAGAAAATGGTTGATGCCCTGTACCAACACCGTCCAAGGGCCCTTGCCACTCAATTGGCGCGGCCGCAGCGGGCCATGATCCACCGTCCAGTCGTCGCCCTTACAGGCGATACGGCGGGTCTGCGCGTCAGGATGCTGTGCCAGCTCGAACAGTGTCTCGCGGTCGATCACGCCAGCGGCATCGGGGACCGCAGCGGGCACGAACAAGGGCTTCTTTTGCCAGTGGCTCGCCATGAAGGCGACTGCCGAGAGGCCCCCGAGGCAGGCCAGAGGCGGCGTCGACGTGGCATCGGCCGGGGTGAGCGTGGTCATTCGGCGAGTATATCGGGCATACTCGGCCGTCAAAACGCTCGCCCGCAACTCGCCAGGACTCGTCATGAAAGTCGGTCAAAACACCGTCGTCACGATTGATTACCAACTGCTCGACGCCGATGGCCAGATGCTCGAACAGGAGCAGGGCATCGCATATCTGCACGGCGGCCATGGTGGCGTGCTGCCGGTGCTCGAAGCCGCTCTGGAGGGTGCCGCCGTCGGCCAGGAGGTGCGCGCCCGCATCGATCCAGATGACGGCTTCGGTCATTTCGACGAGAACGCCATCCGCCGCGAGCCGCGCAGCGCATTTCCGCCGGACGTCGAGGTCGGCATGCAGTTCGCCGGCTCGCCCAACGACAGCGATGACATGGCTGTCTACACGGTGACCGAGGTCGGCGATGACCACGTGCTGGTCGATGGCAACCATCCACTGGCCGGCCAGACTGTCGAATTCGTGGTGATGGTGCGTGGTCTGCGCAATGCCACCGAAGAAGAAGTGGCGCACGGCCACGCGCACGGCCCGGGCGGCCACCATCACTGATCCGGCGGAGAACCGCTGATGACCCGGCTGCTACTCACCCTCACCGCGCTTGGCGCTTTGTGCATGATCAAGTCGGCTCTGGCCGAGCCGGTGGTCGGCAAGGCGGCACCGGAATTCGCGCTGCCCGACGCCGGCGGCAAGCTGCACCGCCTCGCCGACCAGCGCGGCCGCTGGGTGGTGCTGTATTTCTACCCCAAGAACGACACCCCGGGCTGCACCACCGAAGCCTGCAACCTGCGCGACCGCCATCAAGAGCTGACCCGTCTCGGCGCGACGCTTTACGGGGTCAGTGTCGACAGCCCTGCCTCGCACGCCGAGTTCGCGCGCAAACACAGTCTGCCCTTTACCCTCCTTGCCGATGAGAAGGGCGAGGTTGCCAAGGCGTACAACAGCCTGCTCAACCTCATCGTGTTCAAGATGGCGCGCCGCAATACCTTCCTCGTCGCGCCCGATGGCACGCTGCACAAGGCATGGATCGGCGTCGATCCGGCCGTGCACGCGGACGAACTGGTGCAGACCTTGCGTGCACTGCAGGCGCGCGATGCTGGGAGCACCGCTCGTCCCGAAGGTTGAGTGTGGCCACCGGCGACACTGCGCCGCTACAGGTCGACGCCAGCGGCCTTGAATGCCCGCTGCCAATCCTGCGCACCAAGAAAGCGCTGTCGATGCTGCAAGCCGGTGGGCGCGTCGAAGTGCTGTCGACAGACCCGCGCTCGCCGAGCGACTTTAGAGCCTTCTGCCGCCAGGCAGGCCATACCCTGCTGAGTTGGGACGAGACCGACGGGCGTTATCGCTTTGTCGTAGAGAAGCGCTCCGACCCCTCGTAAGCGGCGTCGGCTCCGCCATCGCTGGCAGGCGTCTCAGCCTGCGCGGCAGTCTGCTTGGCTGCTGCGCGCTCACGCTCACGGCGCAGGTCGCGAAACTGCCACCAGGCGAACGCCAGCACCCCGCCGAACACCAGAACGCCCTCAACCAGGATGAGCGGCAGGGCGCCGTCCATCAGGGCTTACGCGGGAGCGCTGGCTGCTGCAGCACGAGCGCGCCGAGCCTCGTTCAGCGCGTCCTCTTGGTGTAGGTCGAACCGATGATGCGCGCCACGATGATGACCCAGAAGATCAGGATCCAAGTAGTCAGAGTCATGTCGTTCTCCTTTTTGTGTGGTTCATACAACCTGATTTCGAGTTGCGTGGTCCCGACGCCAGCCAGCGAGGGGAGCCATTGCGGCGATCGTTACAAGCAACAGTAACAGCTCGAGGCTGTAGACGAATATATAGCCGAGGACCGGCTCGGTCGCTGCAGCATAGGCGTCGCGCAGGATACCGCCGATACCAACAGCAGCGCCGGCAGCGGTCGCTTGCACCGCCCCCCAGGCGCCAAGTGCGAGACCGGTCTGGTCGCGCGGTGCGGCGCGCATGGTGGCGGTGAGGGTGCCGTGGGCGAACAGGCCGCCGCCGACGCCGATCAACAACACGCCGGCGCCGAACCAGACGGGTGAATCGAGGGGTGCCGCTGCGATCACAAGAAGAAAGGCCGGCAGACCGACCAAAGCGCCGAGCCCCGCCATGCGAAAGGCATCGTAGCCGCGGCCAAGTACGATCGAGGCGAGCCAGAAACCTGCCAGGCCACCGGCCGAGAGCGTCGCGGTGAGCAAAGTGGTGTCAGCCACCGACATGCGGAGGATCTCACCACCGTAGGGCTCGAGCAGGACATCCTCCATGCTGAAAGCTGCCGTGCCAAGACCGACGATGAGCAGCCGGCGAAGGGCATCGGGGCCGTGGCGGAAGACCCGCCAAGCGTCCTCGAAACCAACCGTCTGGGCTTGCGGCGGCTGGTGGCGACGCGGATCGCGCGCCTCTTGTTTCCAAATGGCGATGACATTGAGCAACAGGGTGACCACGGCGGCGCCCTGAATCACTCGCACCAGTTGCCCGGGCGAATAGTCGGTGAGGAGCAGGCCGAACGTCACTGCGCTGAGGATCATGCCGGCCAGCAGCATGACGTACATGAGCCCGACCACCTTGGGCTGGTCCTCCTCTGGCACCAGATCGGTTGCCAGTGCCAGCCCGACCGTCTGCACCGTATGCACGCCGGCCCCGACCAAGAGGAAGGAGAGCGCGGCTGCCACCTGACCGATCCAGGCCGGATAGTGCGAACTCTGACCGGCGCCACCGAGCACGAGCAGCGCGAAGGGCATGATGGCGAAGCCGCCGAACTGCACCATGCTGCCTCGCCAAATGAAGGGCACCCGCCGCCAGCCCAGCGCAGAGCGGTGCGTGTCGGACTTGAAACCGATGAGTGCGCGCAAAGGCGCAAACAGGATGGGCAGCGAGACCATGATCGCAACCAGCGCCGCCGACACATGCAACTCGACGATCATCACACGGTTGAGGGTGCCCATCAGCAGGACCATGGCCATGCCACAGGACACCTGGAATAGCGAAAGCCGAAGCAGCCGCGACAGCGGCAGATCAGGGGTGGCGGCGTCAGCGAACGGCAAGAAACGCGTGCCGAGATCGGCCCATCCCTCCACCAGTCTGCGACCCACACGGAGCATGGCCTACCCCCGGAGCGCCGACGCAAGCGTGCGCCGGCAAAAAAGCCTACCCAGCCACCGGCCATCGAGGCCCGCGGCAGGGTCCGGGCCGGCGATCGGATTACCGACCGCCGGTGCCCGGGACTTCACTTCAACTGGATGCGGAGACCTTATTGATCGGCTCACCGTTGAGAAACTTCGACACCCAGGTGGTGTGAGTTGTGATGGCCAGGTGTACGGCAAACGAGCCCACCGCGACCGCACCGATCAGGATCGGCACACCGACGGTCGGCTTGACCACCGTCCACATCTTTCCGTAGATCATCGTGGTCTCCTTAGCCCAGCCAGGGCGTGTAAATATAAGCGAGCAGATGCGCCAGAGCGGCGATCATGCCGAAGAACTGCGTACCCTGAATCAGGTTCCGGTGAAGTTCCTCGGACTCGGCTTCGGTCAGGCCAGTCAGCCCTACCTTCTCAGACATAGTCCTTCCTCCTGATGGTTCCAATCGTGCTAAGCCCGCACAAAGGCCTTCCAAGTGCTTCTTTT